>WFZC01000114.1 GCA_015489765.1 Desulfobulbaceae bacterium | reverse complement strand
GTGGGACACACTGTCAATCCCGATGTGATAACCGTCCGGGCGTTTTTTTCAAGTGACTCCACAGCCCCTTAAAAAATATTTTCCACTATCTTGACGACTTTAAAGGGCTGATTATTTTTTTATACAGACAAGGAGAGGACTTTCTGTCGGGGTTGAAAGCCGATGGGAATCCATAACCGGTTTTGAGGGGAAATCGGGCTATTAATCATCTTCAGCCCGGTTTGTACGTGAAAAATATTCACTGTATACAAGGGAGGAGAGAATTATGGCAAAGAAAGATCAAGGAGCACTGGTTCAAAGGGAGGAAATGCAACCTGTTTCTCCATTTGCTGAAATGGATAAATACTTTGAAAACTTTTTTCGCAATCCGTTTTCAATGCTGGCCGCACCAATGATGTCGTTTCCCAGGGCGGCCGACCTTACCCCGTCTGTTGATATCTTTGAGGATGGAAATGAGGTGGTGGTCAAGGCGGACATTCCGGGGGTGAAAAAGGATGATATCGATGTCACCATAACCGAAAACAGCCTGACCATCAGCGGTGAAAGAAAGCAGGAAAAAAAGGTTAAGGAAAAGGATTTCCACCGGATTGAACGCAGCTACGGCTCGTTCAGCCGCAGTTTTCGTTTACCGGAAAATGTCAACGCTGCCAAGGCAAAGGCTGAGTTTAAAGATGGCGTCCTGGAAGTGCGCCTGCCCAAAACCAAGGCCGGCAAACAGAAAAAGATCGAAATCTCCTGATCGTTGTTTTATGGGTCAACGTGGATTGATGGCATATTAAATTCTGAAATCAACGGGTTATGCTAACGAAACATGCGTAACTTCATTTTCGGATAAGATGCCATAAAACAGCAGCCCGGTCGAATTGCTTCGACCGGGCTGTTGTTTTTGTCTGTTGTATTTTCCAGGATGTCAAAGCCGGTCCGTAGCCGAAGAATCATTGTTTAACCGGCGCTGTTTTCTTCTCCGGCGCCGCGGCCTGCTCTTCATCGACCTCCATTCCGAGGCCGAGTTTGATTTTCCGTTCGATTTCGGCAACCATGTCCGGATGATCCTTGAGAAATTTTTTCGCGTTCTCCCGACCCTGGCCGATCCGTTCATCCTGATAGGAATACCAGGCGCCGCTCTTGTCGATAATATCGTTTTCAACCCCAAGATCGAGTAAATCACCTATTTTGGAAATACCCTCCCCGTAAACAACATCAAATTCAGCCATACGAAATGGCGGCGCCACCTTGTTTTTGACCACCTTGACCTTGGTCCGGTTGCCAACCACCTCCTGACCGTCCTTGATCTGGGTCATGCGCCGGATATCGATACGCAGGGAGGAGTAGAATTTCAGGGCATTGCCACCGGGGGTGGTCTCGGGATTGCCGAACATGACCCCGATTTTCATCCGGATCTGGTTGATAAAGACCAGGACCGTATTGGTTCGCTGTAAAACCCCGGTAAACTTACGCATGGCATGGGACATCAGGCGGGCCTGGAGACCGACATGCTGGTCGCCGACATTACCATCGATTTCCGCCCGCGGCACCAGGGCGGCCACCGAGTCGATGACGATAATATCAATACCGCCGCTGCGCATGAGAATTTCAGTAATCTCCAGGGCCTGTTCACCAAAATCGGGCTGGGAAACGAGCAGGTTGTCCACGTCCACACCAAGACGGCGGGCATAGGCGGTATCCAGGGCATGTTCCGCGTCGATAAAGGCGGCGTTCCCGCCCTGTTTCTGGGCCTCGGCAATCACATGCAGGGCAAGGGTTGTCTTGCCCGATGATTCCGGCCCATAGATTTCCGTTACCCTGCCCCGTGGAAAGCCGCCCACTCCAAGGGCCAGATCAATGGAGAGGATACCGGTGGGAATGACCGGGACATTCTGGTGCTCATTTGAGCCCAACCGCATGATGGAGCCCTTGCCGAACTGTCGATGTATCTGTGTAATGGCATTGTCGACGCTTTTCAAGCGCCCCTCTGCCTGGGTATCCGCTGATGATGCCATCTTTTTCTCCCCAATCTGATTTTTTTTATTATTATTTTAATCGGCCAGCAGAATCCGGCGAACCGTATCAAGGGCCGTGCAGGTGGTAGTCTCACGAATACGGGCCCTGTCGCCTGAAAAATGGTGCAGGCGGGCGGTCACCCTGTTGTTGGAAAAAATCCCTATGTAAACGGTACCAACGGGTTTTTCATCGCTGCCGCCGCCGGGCCCCGCTATACCGGTGACGGAAACGGAAATGTCTGAGTTTGTCCTTTCCGACAGCCTGGCCGCCATGGCAATGGCCACCTGCTCGCTGACCGCGCCGTAGTTTTTCAACAGGTCACGATCAATATCCAGCAGAATTTCCTTGAGATGGTTGGAATAGGCAATAACCCCGCCGGCAAACCAGGTGGAACTGCCCGCAACCTCGGTAATTCTCTTGCCGATCATGCCGCCGGTGCAGGACTCGGCTACACAGAGCATTTTACCCTTGGCGAGTAGCAGTTCCCCGACCACGGATGCCAGGGTGTCCTGGTCGGTACCGTACAACGCATCCCCGAGGACGTCCCTGATGACCAGGTCGGCGGCGGAAAATTTTTCCTCTGCCGCCTGACTGTTTTTCTCAAGTACGGTCAGGCTGACATGCACCTCGCAGTTAACCGGGTAATAGCCGATATGGACGGAGTCCCGGCGCTCCAGTGCCAGAAGACGCTGATTGATAACGCTTTCCGGCAAGCCGAATGTCTTGTAGATGCGTTGCCTTACACGATGGTGATTGCCGCTCCAGCCGGCAAGCCGCGGCAGCACATGTTCCAGCAGGAGTTCCCGCATCTGGTAGGGAACTCCGGGCAGAAAAAAAATCGGCACCTTGTTGTGGACCAGAAGGTATCCGGCCATTTTTGCCTTTTCGTTAAGAATTTCCGCCCCCTGTGGCAACCAGGCCATCTTCTCCAGGTTGCTTGCCTGCTGGCTGGCGTCCAGGTGTTCCCTGATTCGTTTGAGAACTTCCGGGTACAGGGTCGGTTCCCTGTCCAGGGCCTCGGCAACGGCCTCGTTGGTCAGATCATCGGTTGTTGACCCAAGGCCGCCGGTAACAACGACAAAATCCACCCGTTTCAGAGCCCGTTTCAACACCTCGCCAATGAGGGGCGGATTATCGCCGATGGTGTGCATGGCGTAAATTTCATGCCCGGCGGCAAAGAGGTGACGGGCGGCAAAGGGACTGGTCGTGTTCTCGGTCCGGCCGGAGATGAGTTCATCACCGATGGCAATTATTTCTCCAATCATAGAGAGCTGTTTGGCTGACAGAAGTAAAATAGATACAAAGTATCGGAACGTGTGCTGGGCGATAACCTTCAGCCATCAATGTACAAGGTTCCGGACAAGAACTCAAGTCAGTCGACACCCGTGGTCCGATCCTGATTATCCTCCAGACGGGCCAGTGGTATCCCATCCTCCACCCGCTCCAGGCGCACCCGGACAACCTGCCTGATCAGGCGTGACGGTCCGGGAAACTGCAGTGGAATGTAGTTTTCGGAAAATCCCTGTAACAGGCCTGTTTTTTTATTCCGTCGCTCCACCAGTACCCTGTGATTGCTTTCCAGCTGGCGCTGACAAAAATCCTGCCGTTTTTCCTGGTCAAGTCGGCGCAGCCTGCGGACCCGTTCATCTTTTATCCTGCCGTTGACCTGTTCTTTGAAAGCGGCTGCCGCTGTCCCCGGGCGCCGGGAATAGGGGAAAACATGCAGATAACTGACCGGCAGCCCCTTGAGCAACCGGTAGGTATTGTTGGCAGCCGTCTCATCTTCACCGGGAAAGCCGGCTAAAACATCACAGCCGATGGCGGCGACCGGAAAGGCCGAGACAATTTTTTCGATAACATGGACAAAAAATTCCACCGAATAACGGCGGTTCATGCGGGTAAGGATTCGATCATCACCGCTTTGCAGCGGGATATGGAGATGGGGCATGAAGTTGGCGTTATCACCCATCAACGCCAGCAGCCGGTCATTGACCTCCACAGGTTCCACGGAACTGAGCCGGATACGCATTCCGGGAAATTTTTTGCAGAGGCCGTCAAGCAGGCTGTAAATGTTTTCGCCCTCGTCAAGATCAAGGCCGTATTTGCCCACGTTGATCCCGGTAACGACCATCTCCCGGTATCCCTGTTCCTGGAATATTTCCGTTTGTTCAATAACGGATGCCCTGGGCAGGCTGCGGCTGCGACCACGGCTGTAGGGCACTATGCAGTAGGAGCAGAAGTTGTTGCATCCATCCTGGATGCGGAGATAGCAACGGGTCCGGCCGCGAAACCGCCGTACCGGAAGCCTGCAGATTTCTCTCTGGCGGTCGATGTTACCGGTGAGCATGATTATTTCGGGCGGATTCTCAATCAGGGCGGTTTCCACCAGCAGATGTTTGTTGCCGTTACCGATTATGCAGGCGGGATTTCCCAATATATCCAGCAGGTTGTCAGTATCAACCTGGGCATGGCAGCCGGTGACCACGATACGGGCCTCGGGATTGGTGCGCATGGCCCGCCTGATGAGCTGCCGGGACTGCTGTCCCGCCCTGGCGGTGACGGTACAGGTATTAATGACATAAATATCCGCTGGTCCGGAAAAGGGAACGATCTCACAGTCGGCTTCGGTAAAGCCGGTGATAAAAGAGGCGGATTCAAATTGGTTGACCTTGCAGCCCAGGGTGGTGACGGCGACCTTTTTTGTCATGGCAGACAGAATTTTTGGGTCATAACTGATCAATTACGGCGCCAGGCGTTACAATAATTCCACTGCCAGCCACCCGTTCCTCTTCATAGAAGACGGCAAACTGGCCTGGGGTAATTGCCCGCTGTGGCTCAGAAAAAGTAATTTGCCAGGTATCTCTGTTTTTTTGTTCCATCCGGGCGGCACCAGGCTGGTGACGGGAGCGGAGCTGAGCCAGGCCCTGCCAGGGCAGGGTTGGTTCCCCGTCCAACCAGTGCAACTCCCGGATGAACACGTGCTTTTGAAAAAGATCCTCATTTTTTCCGATAATAATCCGGTTATGTTGGCGGTCAAGTCCAGTCACATACCAGGGAGTGGCGTCGGGCAGACCGAGACCACGGCGCTGGCCAACCGTGAAATGGCTGATGCCCGAATGACGGCCAAGGATGAGTCCGTCACCAGTGATGATATCACCGCTTTTTTCTTCAACCCCATGTTCGGCAAGAAACTGTTTCAACCCGGTGGTCAGAAAACAGACATCCTGGCTTTCGCTTCCTCCATAGTCACCAAGATCCAGGGCAGTCGCCCTGGCAAGGACATCGCTTTTTCTCCACGAGGCAAGAGGCAGGAGAATATGGGACAACTGTTCCTGGTTGAGGCGGCAGAGAAAATAGGATTGGTCTTTTTGGGGGTCCATGGCCCTGAAAAGTCCGTATCTGTCCTGTTCATTTTTCTCGATACGGGCATAATGGCCGGTGGCCATCTTGTCCATCCCGTGCCCCAGCATACAGGTGAGCAGGGCGCCGAATTTCATGGTGGCGTTGCAGACAACGCAGGGGTTAGGGGTATCTCCCCGGAGGTACGTTTCTACAAAATTATCGATGATGTACTGGGAAAACCGCTGGCGCATATCCACAATTTTAAGCGGGATCGCAAGGCGTTTTGCCGTAGTCCGGACCAGTTCTACCTGGCGCTCACGGTCCGGCAGTGGAAGATCCATGAAGAAACCGTGTACTTCAAATCCCTGTTCCTTCAGGAGGGTGGCGGCAATCGTGGAATCAACACCACCACTCATGGCAATGCCTATTCTGTTTCCGATCATGTTGCTACAGGGGAAGAATTTGAGGATAGATGCTCAGTCAAAGATGCAATCAAGGTGCCTGTGACAATGATATATACCCTTTTTGCAGGCAGACCGCATCGGGAAAGGAGGGGTAGGCAGGATCCTCACGGCATGTGCCGTATCGATGGTACGGTCCGGGTGATAAGATAAGGGGTGATTGAGGGCTATACTCTTGATAAATTCCGGACAGGCACCCCCTCTATATAAGAGAGGAGAGGATATTGCACTGCCGGCAGATTTTCATTTTCTCTTTCCAATTCTCCCTGCCGACAGTGCATTCACACTGGGTGCCACTGATAAACCAGCAGAGATGTCCGGCCTGAAATTCCCATGCCGGGCATGTTTTTTTCAGGTGGCATTTTTTTTCCTTCCAGCAGTTTTTCCGCTTTTTTTTGTTTGCTCCCCTCCGGTTGGCCAGGAGAAAATAAAGTTGACGTTCCACATGCAGGGGAACAGCTCTCCATCCCTGCTCGTAGCTCTGCACAGCCTTTAGGGAAACGCCAAGCAGAATTGCCAGTTCTTTTTGTGTCCGTTCGAGCTTTGCCCGGGCCTTTGCAAAGGTTTCCCTGTCCATTTTTTTCAATCGGTTGAATTCTTTGTGTATATGCGCATAACTACCACATGGTGTTGGAGTTTACCATTGGTGGAGCAGAGAGTTCAACAAAAAAAGAAAACCTTACCGATAATTTGTTTATTGATGTGATAAAATCCGCTACCTATACATCACTATCGGCAGGAAAATCACGGAAAAAGTTGTCCACGGAAACTGAAACAGGGAAAAAATAATCTATGAATAGCCAGGCAAAACCCAATGGCACCGGCGTGACCCGACTGCGCAATGCCGCTGTCTGTTCCTGTAACGGATTGATCTATATTTGGAAAAATGAAGCGGCCTTCCGGCAGGAGATCCTGCTTTGCCTGCTCTGTATTCCGGTGGCGCTTTTTTGGGGCGGCAGTGGATGTGAACGGGCAGTACTGATCGGTTCGCTCTGCATGGTTCTTGTGGTGGAGATATTGAATACGGCTATCGAGTGTGCCATTGACCGAATAGGATCGGAACACCATGAACTGTCCGGCGCTGCCAAGGATCTCGGCTCAACGGCTGTGGCCCTTACCCTCTGCGGTGCGGGCATCGTCTGGCTGCTGGTGCTCCTGCATTGAGTGGTGATGGCCCTGTTCTCCCAGGGGATGGGCATGACAGTGCTGGTGGACCTTGATGGTTTCACTTTTGTGGAGATGGCCCTGCTCAAGGCTGTAAAAGTTGGTACACAGGCGGGCGAGAAAGTCCCAGTCGTGCGATATCAGGACAAAGGGCATGTCCAGTCCGGACAGAACATCGAGCAGGCGTGATCTGGCGTCCTGATCGAGATCATTGGTCGGCTCATCCATGAGAAGGGCCGATGGCTGCATGGCCAGGACCGTTGCCAGGGCGACCAGACGTTTTTCACCGCCGGAAAGCTGATGGGTGATCCGGTCTTCATATCCGCCAAGACCAATGGAGTTAAGGGCCTCCTGGCTAATGGCCCGGGCCTCTTCCCGTGAGCGGCCAAGGTTTAAGGGGCCAAATGCCACGTCTTCCAGTACAGTGGGGCAGAACAACTGATCATCGGCGTGTTGGAACAGCATGCCGATTTTGCGGCGCAGGGGAAAAAAATCTTTTTCCGTTTGCATGGGCCGTCCCTGGAAATACACCTTTCCCTGTGTTGGTTTCAACAGACCGACCATGATCTGGAGCAGGGTCGTTTTGCCGGAGCCGTTGTCCCCGAGCAGCGCTGTTTTCTCCCCGGGCAACCGGAAATCAAGGTTGGTGAAAACGGGTTGTTCTCTGCCAGGATAGGTAAAACCGATTCCGCGTAATTCAAGCAAAGGCTGGGTATTGTTGTTCATGGTGGTTGCCGGTTACCGGATGGTCAGGAAGGAAAAAAGAAGAGAAATACATACGCATAACGCCAGAAAGAAAATGTCTCCCGGTCCCGTGCGCTGCCGGATCAACAGGGGAAAAGTGCCTTTGAAACCGCGCATGATCATGGCCTGGTGGATGCGCCGGGAACGCTCATAACTGCGGATCAGGGTCATGCCGATCAGGTAGCCGTAGGTGCGGTAGCTGTGCAGGTTGGTTGTTCCGTGAAAACAGCGCAGAACGGCTGCCCGGCGCAACCGTTTGTATTCCAGTTCAATCCTGCCGAGATAGCGGTAGGTGGTCAGCAGGAGGATGGTCAGCTTGTCGGGCAGGCGCAGCCGCTTGAGGGCGTGGCCGATGGCGGCGATGCTGGAGGTCGCAAGCAGACCGGTCAGCAGCAGGTAAACGGCGTTGGCCTTCAGGGTAATGAGCCCGGCCAGCACAATTCCCTTACCGCTTAACTGCAGAGAACCGAGCCGGACCACCTGCTCGCCGCCCCCGGTCAGGGGCAGGGTGACCCAGAGCAGCAGAGTGAAGATATTGACGGCTGCAAGCCGACGGGCAAGCGGCCTCACGGGTAATCCGGCCATAAGGCAGCAGCAGGCGGCAACAAGCAACCCGGCCCCGGCAACCTGGAAAGAGGAAGTGGTGGCAATGGAAAGGGCAAGTGCCATGGCGCTGATTATCTTGGCGGCCGGATCGGTCCTGTGCAGCAGGGAATCGCCGACGGCAAAGGGTTCTGAGATCATGGGACGCTCTGCCAGGGATCCATGTACAGCCAGAGAACGGCCCCCAACTCGACGGTTTTGTCCGCACCGTCGGGACCGGGGAGAGTAAAATCCGCATCATGCAGGGCCGCAAAGCCCCACCATCCCGGCTGGGGACAGGTAAAGATAAATATGCCCCGCTCATCGGTACGGATGACCTGGGTTTCATGGGCGGCGGTCGGGGCGGTAAAACGGCCCTGGTTGTACAGTTCCACTTCCACCTCGCTATTGGCCGCCGGTTTCCCGTCCAACAGGACCTGGCCGACCATGGTCATGCCGCTGTAATTACCATAGGGCCGCAGCAGGGGAACAATTTCCGTTTTCAGGCCAAGGGGTCGGCCCCAGCCGTGATCGGCGCCAAAGGCGGCAACAATGGTTTTGGTATAATGTTTGATATAGATATCTTCCGCCGGTTCCCAGTAGGGTTTGGGCTCAACGGCAAAAATATAGACGCCGGGCCTGCGGAAGTGGAAATCCGTCTGCCAGCCCTGGCGCTTCATCACCTGAACGGGATGGAGACCGCCCGTGAGATCAGTTTGTCTGCCGTTCAGGTCGACAAAAAAACGGGTCGGCTTTTCCATGTTCAGGCCGATGCCGGTAAAAGGATGACCAAAGCAAAGGGTTATCTTTTCCGTTCGCTGGTGTTGGTCAACGATATTTTTTTCAGGAATCAACATGCCGAAATGGGCAAGGGCGTTTGATCCCGGGATCATTGCCAGGATCAATCCCAACAGCAGTGTGGACAATGATTTTTTCATAATTCGGTTCCTATCTTTGTTTTTTCCGCGATGCCCAGGCGGCAGCCAGGCCGCCAATCCCGACCAGCCAGCCGATGCCGCCGATGATGTTCCGCAGGGACGGGCCGGAGTCCATCTGCCGGGCCATCATGGCCTTGAGCGGTTCAATTTCCCGGGCCACGGCATCCGAGACCAGCCGGGCAAGATATTTCTGTTCCTCTTCTGAAAGTGCAGGTGGCGACGAATGATGTGCTGGTTGGATGGCGCTTTTGCTCTCTGCCGGAACTTCCGTTGCGGCGGAATCATTGCCCAGATCGGCCGGGGTCATGGTCCAGACGCCCTGATGCCCGGCGCCGCCGCTGACCGTAATTTTCACCGTTTCATTCGGCGGCAGTTGCGGCCTGGGAAAACGAAGCATGCCCCGGCCATCGGTCTTTCCCTGAAAGAGGAGTTTTCCCGCACCGCTTTTGACGCTCACCTCACCGCCCACGTCCGGTCGATTATGACCAAAAGAGGCCTGTACCACAATGTCCCCGCCACTGACATAGGCAAAAACGTACAGGTGATGCGCGAAAGCCGGTGCGGGAGCGAAAAAAATACACAATAGGAGAATGGTTGGAAAAAGTTTGTCCAGTGGGAGAAAGCGGCAACGGTTCATGGATGTACCCGGTCGGCAAAGTTGAGGAGTTCCGGCTGGACCCTGGCAAGAAAGGAAACCACAAACATTGTGATCACGCCTTCCAGCAGCATGAGAGGAACCTGGGCAGCGAGGAGCAGCCTGGCGGTAGCGAGAAATGATCTGTCCGTTCCCACCA
Source organism: Desulfobulbaceae bacterium (assembly GCA_015489765.1). Taxonomy (GTDB): domain Bacteria; phylum Desulfobacterota; class Desulfobulbia; order Desulfobulbales; family Desulfobulbaceae; genus DRLX01. The sequence goes on along the minus strand of WFZC01000114.1, from coordinate 14,681 downwards.
GGACCAGGGCCAGCAGACAGGTGGACAGCAGGATGGCGACCATACCGGCGCAAAAGGCGCCAAGCGCCCTGCTCCTGCCCCCTTTCCTGATCATTGGTCCGAAGAGATAATAGACCGCCACGGCGGGACCGGCCATGATAACGGTGTTCACTCCAAGGACGGTCAGGCCGCCAAAGCCGAACAGCAGCGCCTGCAGAAACAGGGCGATTGCTATTGCCGGCACGCTTGCCCAGCCCAGAATGATGCCGACCAGTCCGTTCAGGACCAGGTGCACCGATCCAGGTCCCACGGGAATATGGGCAAGGGAGGCGACAAAGAAAGCCGAGGACAGCAGGGAGGTTTCAATAATATGGTCCGTATCGATGTGTTTCAAGCCGATGGCGGTGCCGATAATCGCAAGGGTGCCGCCTGCGGCAAGAATGGGCAGGGAGAGAATCCCTTCGGAAATATGCATGGATATGTTCTGGTGTTACGATTTATATTTTTGTAACACTGTAGCCGCTGCATCTGCAGGGGTCAAGTTTTTTTCCGTTGTTGTCATCGGCGTCCTTACTTCTTATTGTTGTATAGAGGTTGTTTAACCATGGATAGGTGAATATGAAAAAAACAACATACAGGAAGTTCCATTGATACTGGATTCCGCAACACCACATGGCCGCTGTGTTCTCATTGTCCTGGCCATGATGTTGTCGGCACTTTCCGGATGTACAGGTCTGCAACAAACGTCGCCGGGCCGGTCTGAATTTATCGTCGTTGCAGCCTCCGTTCCACCTGACCGACAAGCGGTCTTTGCGCCCGTCTTTGTCCTGCCTGATGCCGGGCGGCCGTATAATCGTATCGGCAAAGTGGTGGCGCAGATAACAACCAATGGCGAAGAGATCACTATTGATCCGGACCAGCCGGTTGTCTATGTCGGACGCTTTCCTTTTTCCACGGACAAAGACACCTACACCAACCTGGTGTACAGGGTCCATTTTCAGAAAATTCCCTGGAGCCTTGTTCCATTTCATTTGGGCGCGGGCAGCAATGTCGGGCTGCTGGTTGTGGTGACCCTTTCCGGCAATGGAGTTCCGCTGTTGGTCACAACCGTCAATACCTGCGGGTGCTATGTTGCCATTATCCCCACAAAATCCCTGCCGCCGGAGAATTATCCCCGGGGCTGGAATACACAACGACAATCCGTTTACGGTGAAGCGCTGCCCGGTATTTTGCCTGCATACTCGGGGAATGATGCCCTGTTGGTGCGGGTCAGGCCGGGAGTGCACCGGGTTATGGATGTGCGGGTCATCCCACGCCGCCGGTTGAAGGAAAAAGAAACCGTCCAGGCGCGGACGCTGCCCCTGAACTCGTTGCGCCACCTGCCGCTGGCCCAGGGAACAACAACCAGTATGTATTATGACACCTGGCCCTTGCGCGGCCATGTCAAGGGGGCGATCAAACCTTTGGAATCATTACTGCTGAGTCTTGTCAGTCTCGATTTTTACGTGGGTATGGATAAGGAATATGGTGATACGACGGTGAGCGGTAATCCATTTTATACCAGTCTGCGGCCCTGGAATCGTCATGCGTCGGATATGAATAATTTTGCCGGATTTCTTCGGTTTTGGGGATGGAGGTTATGATGTCGCGGAAAGGAAATAAAAATTGGTCAAACAGGACAACCGCTACGATCATGGCGCTCATCGGAGTGATTTTCTTCTGTTGCTATCCAGCGGCGGCCCGCTCCGGGACGGTGTTTCTTGATGAACGGTTTACCTCCCTTGACGGTTGGCAGCCCCTCTTTTTTCCAAAAATTGATGCCCATACCACCTATGAGCTCACCTCGGTGGACGGAACGCCGGCCCTGCGGGTGGTGAGCGAAAATTCCGCCTCCGCCCTGGTTCTGGACAGGCCGTTTAATGTCTATGAATTTCCGGTTCTTGCCTGGCGCTGGCGGGTGAGCAATGTTTTCAAAAAGGGTGACAGCAGCCGCAAGGATGGCGATGATTACCCGATACGGCTCTATGTCATGTTCCGGTACGACCCTGATAAGGCTTCGTTTGGCCAGTCGGTGAAATATGGAATGGCAAAGCTTCTCTATGGAAAATTTCCGCCGCACAGTTCCCTGAATTATATCTGGGCCGATAAAAAGCAGTCGGCATACTATATCCCCAATCCGTATACCGGTCAGGCGATGATGGTTCCTGTTGACCAGGGCGGGGAAAAGGTCGGCAGGTGGGTGCAACACCGGGTCGATATCATCCGTGATTATCGGGCCGCCTTTGGTGAAGATCCACCGGCCGTGGCCTCAATCGCTATCATGGGGGATTCGGACAACACCGGAGAGTCGGCGACCGCATGGATTGATTACATAAAGATATCGGCGCGGAAAAAGGGGAAAATCGGCTCGCCGGAAAAATAATATATTTGACAACGGGATTGCCCTGCCGGTAGAGTCCCCTTGTTTGCCAAGATGATTATCACTGTCACAAATAACTACCCTTAAGGGAGCATCCTGTCTTGTATCCGGATGATTTTTTATGCAACAGAACGAAAAAAAAGGATTTTCAGGTTTACAGGTTTTCGGCATTGTGGTCGGCGTTATGGTGGTCACTGTTGTCGGTACACTTTTTGCCGCCCATGCCTGGCTTTTTCCCAAACCGTTTACGCCCGTTGTTTTAAACCCGCAGGAAGAGCGGCAACTGGAAAGAAAACTGGAACGGTTTGAAAACCTGACCGGCAAACCGGCGGCAGCAAAACCGGTTCCCGCCGACAGAAAAGAACAGGTCAACAGTGGACCGGTGCAGGCCGAGGAATTGACGCCGTCCGGCAGCTTGAAACCCGAGGCCTACAGTGAAAAAGGCGCCTCCCGTGAAATTAATTTGACGGAACGGGAGATCAACAGCCTGCTGGCCAAAAATACCGACCTTGCCCGCAAGGTTGCCGTTGACCTTGCCGATGACCTGGTCAGTCTCAAGATTCTCGTTCCAGTTGATCCGGATTTTCCCATGCTGGGAGGCAAGACCCTGCGGGTTCGGGCCGGAGCGGAACTGGCCTATCGCGACCGACGGCCGATCGTCAAACTGCGCGGCGTCAGCATCATGGGTGTTCCGGTGCCCAATGCCTGGCTCGGCGGATTAAAGAATATTGACCTGGTCAAGGAATTCGGCGCCGATTCCGGTTTCTGGAAGACCTTTGCCGATGGGGTGGAAACCATCAATGTGCGGGACGGCAAGTTGTATATTAAACTCAAGGAGTAGGAAGGGAATCGGCCTTTGGATCTGTTTCACCAGGCCGGCCTGATCAACTCCGGATCAGGTTGCTGATTTTTTTCAACAAGCTTCCATTGTCCTCATCAGCACGTTACAGGGTTTTTTGGGCGTAGTTACGCCAGAGTCCTGCAAACGGTTTGTCGAATATTGCTGGAAGAACAAACTGGCGGAGGGACAGGGATTCGAACCCTGGGTGGGCGTAAACCCACAACGGTTTTCGAGACCGTCCCGTTCAGCCGCTCCGGCATCCCTCCGTGGCTGGTACAGATACCTTTATTTTTTGGAGACGTCAAGATCGAGGGTGCATTGGTTGACATTGGGCAGGAGCTCTTGTACCGTTTCTTTTCAGGAATACTGCAAGGAGATAGCCCATGAAAAAGAGAACACGTTTTTTTTATAGCTGGTTGATGTTTGCCCTTTTGCTTGTGCCGATGGGATGTGCTGGATTACATAGGCACATTCAGGAGCCGGAGGTGACCCTGGCCGATATGCAGGTGAAGGAAATGCGGCCCCTTGAGGCCGTTTTTCAGATCCAGCTGCGGGTGATGAATCCCAATGATTTCGCCCTGGATATACGCGGCGTCCGTTGTGACGTCAACATAGACGGCAAACATTTCGCCACTGGTGTCGGTGACCGCAAGAGCGAGATACCCGCTTACGGGACCGGGCTGGTGCCGGTCAAGGTGTATGCCTCCACGTTGAAGATGTTTTCTTCAGTCTTGGCAATGGTGCAGGGGGTAGATGGGCAGGCAGGCGGACTTGCGCCCATCCATTATGAAATTTCCGGGACAATTCGGATGGGCGGCGGTATAAACCGGACCGTTCCTTTCCATAGTAGGGGCGAATTGTCGTTGAACAAATAAAGGTTTTATAGATTTTTCGCCCCGAATGTATCACAGCTGTTAATATCGCCGGATGAAAAGCCCTGCTTGAACCAGCGGACCCGCTGGGCCGAAGTGCCGTGGGTAAACGAATCCGGCGTCACGTAGCCGCGCGCCTGTTTCTGCAGCCGGTCATCACCGATATGGGAGGCGGCGTTCAGGGCCTCTTCGATATCTCCCGGTTCCAGGACATTGCGCATCTTGTTGGCCCGGTTGGCCCAGACGCCGGCAAAACAGTCGGCCTGCAGCTCCAGGCGCACTGAAATCTTGTTATATTGCCTTGTTGACAATTTGCGCCGCAGTTCATGGACCTGGTCGCTGATGCCGAGCAGTTTCTGGACATGGTGGCCGATTTCATGGGCCACCACATAGGCCTGGGCAAAATCACCGGGTGAATCAAGCTGGTTTTTCAGATCATCATAAAAGGCCAGGTCAATATAGACCTTCTGGTCACCGGGACAGTAGAAAGGACCCATTGCCGACTGGGCAAGGCCGCAGGCCGACCGAACCGCCCCGGTAAACAGGACCAGGGTCGGTTTTTTATAGGTGCCGCCCATCTCCCGGAAAACCTGGGACCAGACATCTTCGGTATCGGCCAGCACCACCGAGATGAAATCAGCCTCCTGCTGCTCTTTGGCACTTGGCTGGACGGTTCGGCTGCCCGCCGCCGGCGTGGATTGCATATTCTGACCCATATTCAGAATGAGCGACGGATCAATACCGAAATACATGCCGACCAGGGCCAGCAGGATGATACCTATACCGCCGCCTTTGACGCCGCCTGGAATGCGGCGGCTGCGTCTGTCTTCAATATTGGTACTTCTCCGTCCATCTCTCCAGCGCATGGTATATCTCCAAAAAAATTATCCGGATTGCCGGTCAAGGGATTGTATGGCTACTGTATCGAACATGGAAAAAAACAACAATAATTTTTCCCGGCTCTCCAGGGGGCTCTTTTGACGTTGACAACATAGGCTTCTGCAATAAAGTATCTTCCAAGAAAATTCCCCTGCAAAAGAGCCAGGGGTTTGAAAATGCAATTCTGCAACCGGGGGGGGGACCATGCTGAATGAAACACAGGGGAATCTTCTTCTCCGGCTGGCCAGGCAGACGATTGCGGACCATCTGCATCTTTCTGTTCGTGAGCCGGTGGAGGAGGCGGAACTTGCCGATCCTGATCTGCAGGCAAAACGCGGGGTTTTTGTAACCCTGAAGAAACATGGCGCCCTGCGCGGCTGTATTGGCAGCCTGGTCGGTCAGGAATCCATAGTGGATGGTGTGCGCAGGCATGCGCTGAATGCCGCTTTCCATGACAGCAGGTTCCCGCCGGTTACCGCAGACGAGGTTCCAAGCCTGCGAATCGATGTCTCTGTGTTGACTGAACCGCGTCCCCTTGTCTATCGCGATGAGCAGGACCTGGTGCGGAAATTGCGGCCCCATGTGGACGGCGTTATTCTGAAGGCTCCCGGCGGCGCCGGCGCGACCTTTCTGCCCCAGGTATGGGAGCAGCTGCCCGATCCGCAGCTTTTTTTAAGCCATCTCTGCCTGAAGGCCGGATTACCGCAACTGGCTTGGCAGTCGGGCCAACTTGAGATTGAAACCTATCAGGTGCAGCATTTTGAGGAAGATGAATGAGCAGACCCCAAAGAGAAATTGTGCTCCCGCCGGAACTCTCCGGGGAACTGGCCGATATTTATGCCGACCTCCAGTCCGGATATGATGAACTGGCGGCAGAGATTGGCCTGACCTGCCAGGGGTGTCCGGACAACTGCTGCGACTCCTATTTTCTCCACCATACCTATTGTGAATGGGCCTATCTCTGGCAGGGACTGCGCGAGCTGGCAGAAGGGCAACGGGCGGCTGTTGTTGAACGCGCTGAAAATTATGTGGAAGAGAGCAGGGCGCAACTGGCCAGGCAGCAGAGGCCGCAGATCATGTGTCCCCTGAATATGGACGGGCTCTGCAGCCTGTATCAACACCGGATGCTGGTCTGCCGGATGCACGGGATTCCTGCTACCATGACCCGGCCCGATGGTCAGTCCATGCGCTTTCCCGGCTGTTTCAGGTGCCAGGAGGTAGTGAATGAAAGGTATGAGCGCCCCGATGATGCCCCGGCCATGGACAGGACGCCTCTGTTTCAAAAGATGGTGGCGGTTGAGTCCCGGCTCCTTGGAGACAAGCGCCACCTGATGCCACGCGTCAAGCTGACCATTGCTGACATGATCGTCCAGGGACCGCCGACCTTGCCCATTCCCCATTGTGAACGCTGATTGTATGCAGAACCTGCTTGGCCACGTTTATGATGACGTTGTCAATGGTAAAACCATTGACAACGAAACTGCTTTGCGCCTTGCCCGTGCGCCTGATCCGGGGGCTCTATGCGCTCTGGCCGATAACGTGCGCAGATTTTTCATGGGCAACCGGTTTCATCTCTGTTCCATTATCAATGCTCGCAGCGGCAACTGCAGTGAGGATTGCCGATTTTGTGCCCAATCGGCGCGCCATTATACCGGCATTGACACCTATACCCTGATTGAAGAAGAAAAAGCCGTCATCCAGGCGCTGGATAATGACCGGCATGGGGTGCACCGTTTGTCGTTGGTTACCAGCGGCCGCAGGATGGAAGCGGCGCAACTGGAAGAAATACGCCCCCTGTATGGGGCCATTGCGGAAAAAACCTCCCTTGCTCTCTGCGCCTCCATGGGTTTGTTGGATAAAGATGGTTTGCTGGCGTTGAAAACCATGGGCGTCAGCAGGTATCACTGTAACCTGGAGGCAAGTGCATCGTATTTCCCCACAGTCTGCACAACCCACACGCACAACCAGAAGGTGCAGACCCTGTGGCAAGCCGAAAAGGTTGGATTTTCGCTCTGTTCCGGTGGAATTATCGGCATGGGTGAGTCCATGCAGGACCGGATCGAGCTCGCCTTTGAACTGCGGGATTTGGGGGTAAAATCAATACCCATCAATATCCTGACGCCGATCAAGGGCACACCCTTTGGCGCCCGTCCGCTTCTTTCCCTGCAAGAGGTGTTGGTAACCGTGGCCCTATTTCGGCTGATCAACCCCGATGCCGTCATTCGCATGGCCGGTGGCCGGCAGCAGCTGGGCAGGGACCAGTACCGCTGTTTTACCGCCGGGGCCAATGGCGCCATAGTCGGCAACTACCTGACAACGGTCGGCTCCGGTATCGAGGAAGATCTTGCGGCCCTGGCCGGGCTGGGTTTTACATTTACCGCTGACGCAGATGGATAAGCAGGCGCTTGACTTTGACCGGGCACATATCTGGCACCCCTATACCTCGATGACCAGCCCCCTGCCGGTCTATCCGGTCCGGTCGGCCAAGGGAGTGGAGATCCGACTGGCTGACGGCCGGGTATTGATTGACGGCATGTCCTCCTGGTGGGCGGTCATTCACGGCTATAATCACCCGGTCCTCAACCAGGCCCTGCAACAGCAGAGCGAAAAAATGGCCCATATTATGTTCGGGGGGTTGACCCATGAACCCGCGATTGCCCTGTCTAAAAAACTTGTTAGCCTGACCCCGGAGAGATTAGAGAAAATATTTCTCTGCGATTCCGGCTCGGTCAGTGTTGAAGTGGCCATTAAGATGGCGCTGCAGTATCAACATGCCCGGGGCCGGGCGCAAAAGCACCGCCTGCTGACCGTCCGGGGCGGCTATCACGGCGACACCTTTGGCGCCATGTCGGTCTGTGACCCGGTGACCGGAATGCACTCCATCTTCACCGGACTGCTTGCCGGCCAACTGTTCGCCCCCCGGCCCGAATGCCTGTTTGGCGCATCCTGGCAGCCGGAGGATATTGCGGTGATGGCCGATCTTCTTGCACGGCATCATCCCGAGCTGGCCGCGGTCATCCTGGAGCCGGTTGTCCAGGGCGCGGGTGGCATGTGGTTCTACCATCCCGAATATCTGCGGGAGCTGCGCACCCTCTGTGACCGGTTTGACGTCCTGCTGATCTTTGATGAGATCGCCACCGGATTTGGCCGCACCGGCAAACTCTTTGGTGCCGATCATGCCGGGGTGACGCCGGATATCATGTGTCTGGGCAAGGCGCTTACCGGCGGTTACCTGAGTCTGGCCGCGACCCTGACCACGGACGAGGTTGCAGCTACCATTTCCGCGGGTGATCCCGGGGTATTTATGCACGGGCCGACATTTATGGGCAATCCCCTGGCCTGTGCGGTGGCATCGGCCTCCATTGATCTTTTGCTTGCAGGCAACTGGCAGGAAAAGGTCAGCCAGATTGAAGAGCAGATGGCGCGGGAGCTTGCACCCGCCCGCAGCCTGGAAGGCGTAAAAGATGTGCGGGTGCTGGGCGCTATCGGTGTGGTCGAGATGGAAAAGCCTGTCGATATGGCGCAGATGCAGCGGTTTTTTGTTGACCGGGGTGTGTGGATTCGTCCATTTGGCCGTCTTGTCTACCTGATGCCGCCCTATATTATCAGCCAGCGCCAGCTTGCCCGGTTGACCTCCGTCCTGCTCGAGGCGGTCGAAACCTTTAATCCTGAACCATGAAATACAACCCATGCAGGTAAAAAATCCATTGATCAACAAGGCTGTGCTTCTGATCCTGGTGGTGGCGATATCAGCCCTGTTTCTCACCATGATCCGACAGTTTCTGATGGCCATTTTCATGGCCGGACTCTTTTCCGCCATGGTGAATCCGGTGTATATCAGATTGAAGCGGCGTCTAAACGGCCGCGAAAATCTGGCCTCCATGCTGACCATCTGCGGCATTGTTGTCCTGGTTCTGCTGCCACTTTCGGTCCTGATTACCGTGGTTGTTGGTCAGGCCGTGCATGTCGGTCAGTCGGTAACGCCCTGGATAGAATCCTTTGCCGGGGAACCGGGCGCCCTTACCCATTACCTGGAAAAGATTCCCTATTATCAGGAAATCCTGCCCTACCGCGATATGATTATTGAAAAGGCGGGCCAGGCCGTGGGCATGATCTCCAACCTGCTGATCAATTCCCTCTCCTCGATCACCAAGATGACGGTCAATGCCGTATTCAAGGCAGTGATCATGCTCTATGTGATGTTTTATTTCCTGACCATGGGTGATGAACTGCTTGAAAAAATACTCTATTACCTGCCCCTGACCCATCATGACGAGGAACGGCTGTTGCACCGCTTTACCTCGGTGGCCGGGGCGACCATGAAATCAACCCTGATCATCGGCATGCTCCAGGGCGGGCTCTGCGGACTGGCTTTTTATCTTGCCGGTATTCAGGGGGCGGTTTTCTGGGGGACGGTGATGGCTGTTATGTCCATTATCCCGGCATTTGGCACCGCCATCATTTGGGGGCCGGCCCTGATTGTGCTTGCCCTGACCGGTAACTTTTCAGGCGTTGTCATTCTGGCTGTTATCTGTGGCGCCATTGCCGGCAACCTGGACAACCTGCTCAGGCCCCGGCTGGTGGGCAAGGACACGGAAATGCACGATCTCTTTGTCCTGTTCGGCACCCTGGGCGGGATTGCCCTGTTCGGTATCCTGGGCATTATCATCGGGCCGATAATCTCCGCCCTGTTTATCACCATCTGGGAAATCTACGGCGACGCCTTTCAGGAATATCTGCCTGCGGTGGGCGCAATCAACGGCAAGGATCGGCAGGAACCGGATGAGGGTGAAATAAAAAAATAAGTTTTTTAGGATTCGGTGGTTTCCTGTTCGGCGGGAACGACCCGGTTTTTTCCGGTCTTCTTGGCCTGGAGCAGGGCCTTGTCTGCGAGATTTAAGCTTATGGACAGCTCGGACGTTGTTGCCGGCACCGGCGCAACCCCAAAGCTCAGGGTCGTGCCCAGGAGTCCGGCTTTGGTGCTGATCGGGGTATCGGCAATGGCCTGTCTTAGTCGTTCACATACCTGCACTCCTCGTTTTATGTCCGTTCCGAAAAGCAGGAGAACAAATTCCTCCCCACCATATCTGCCGATCAGGTCCCTGTCACTCAGGGCGCCGCGTAGGCGACCGGCAACGGCAATCAGCACCTCGTCACCAACACCGTGCCCATAGGTGTCGTTGATGGCCTTGAAGTTATCAATGTCCGCCATGGCAAGACACAAAGGGATGGCTTTTGTTTTTGTATCGGATATCAGCGCATCGCAGCTTTCAAAAAAAGCCCGTCGGTTGTACAGGTCGGTAAGGGGGTCAAAGTGGGCATAGTGCAGAAGGCGGTGTACTGGTTTAAAGAAACGTGCGGCCAAAAAAAAGATAAGCAGGGTGATACCTATACTGTACAGGAGCGCCTGAAACAGATGGCGTTGTCTGGCGCGGCGAAAAATGCCGATGAAATCATCTTCCGGGGCCACCACGGTCATCAGCCAGGGCCAGCGGCTGTTGCCGGGAAAGGACCGGACCACGGCGAGATATTTTTTTCCGGCCACGGCAAAATCAATGGTGGAACCTTTCAGCAGGGATTCATTATTCATTTTGCCTATTTCTCTCCAGAGAGCCGAAACAACAGGGTCGTCCGATAAGTCCGTAATATTGACAAGTTGTGGGTTTCCCATCTTGTCAAATTTTTTAATGCGGTTGATATCTGAATGGGCGGCCATGGCCCCGTCCCGGGCGACGATAAAGGCAAAACTATGGGCGCTTATCTTGCGATGGGCAAGAAAATCGGAAAGACTGTTGATTTCTATATCAACGCCGAATGCACCAAAAGATAGGCCTTTTTTGTCGAAAAGAGGAAGGGAGACGGTTATGCCGGGGTCCCTGGATGTATAAAAGATATAAGGCGGAGTCCACAACTCCTTTTGTTGTTGAAAGGCTGCATACCAGGGCCGTGTCCTTGGGTCGAATCCATCATGTATCTCCGCCCGCGATTGTATGGTAAAGTTTTCATCACGTTGGATGATTTCTTCGTGTTTTTTGCCGTCGTGCCGGGAGATAAGCTTGGTCAGGTAATTATTTCCGTGTAGAGATGGCTGCCGGGTGACATAGAGAAATTTGCCCTGATTGTCGCCATAGACCAGGCCGGAGAATTCCCCATCATTTTTTAACATTTCAAGGAGATACATCTCAAAATCCGGCGTGTTTTCCGGCGAGAGGATTCCGGTTTCCACCAGTCCTTTGGTCAGCCGGGCCCCATTTTCCGCCGATTGTAAATGACGCCTGGCGTTATAAATTGCGCCGACGGCCAACCGTTGCATCATCTCCCTGGCATGGGTAAGCAGAATTTCCTCGCCCATCCCATGTTGCTTGAGCATAATGATGCCGACGGCCAGGCTTTGGAGGGCAATCAGGGCGATAAAGATCAGGTAAGGCGCCGACCATTTATGTTTTGGATGGGGATAAATTTTCATTGCACATTGAAAGCGGAAGCTCTTGCCGCCGGAGTATCCGACGAGGTTTTCTGTCGGAGCTTCTGGTAAGGAAACGGTAAAAAAAACAGACAAGATTGGTGATGTTACAGCCTGTTACCAATGAATGGGAATCTTTACCACACCAATGCGGCCCTGTCAAAAAAAGGTAACCGTTCACCAAGGGCTATACGTTTCGAACAAACTCAGGCCTGTAAGCGTTGAGCAGTGCCCCATATTCGTTCAAGCAGACCGACGAGTCTATAGCCTTGCTATGTAAGGAGGCCTGATCGGACGAAGATGGGATGCTGGTGGACGCTTACAAAAAAAGTATATCTGATGACCGGCAATTCCGTCGTGGGCAGACCGGATTTTACCGGTTCTGTCTGTCCCCCTGGGGCCGGGTATGAAGCCCATAATAATGAAACTGGACGTTATACTTTGGAGCCCGCTATTTCCAGTAATAGAGGGCACGGTCCTGGAGAACAGCCTCGATTTCAAGGAGGCGGTTGTATTTTGCCAACCGTTCACTGCGACAGGCGGACCCGGTTTTCAGGTGACCGCCGTCCATGGCCAGGGCAAAGTCGGCCAGGAAGGTATCGGCGGTCTCTCCTGACCGGTGGGAGATCAGGTAGCGCCAGCCGTTATCGCGGCACATGCGCACCGCATCAATGGTTTCCGTGACCGTGCCGATCTGATTGAGTTTTATCAATGCTGAATTGGCGGTCTGTTCCTGAATACCCCGGGCAATAAATTTGGTATTGGTCACGAAGATATCATCGCCGATGATTTCAAGCTGTTGGCCAAGTTTTGCGGTAAGGCGGGCGAATCCCTGCCAATCGTCTTCGGCCAGCGGGTCCTCCCAGAAAACTATGGGATAGTCGCCGGCCCACTTGTCAACAAGGGCAATCATCTCATCGCTGCTCATCTCTCCGGCCCCGGACCACTTCAGGTCATAGCGACCTTTACCGGATGCAAAGGAGGTTGCGGCGCTGTCGATACCAACGGCGATATCCCTGCCCGGAACATATCCCGCTTTTTCAATCGCCTCGAGGATCAACTCCATTGCCTCTTCATTGCTATCGAGATTAGGGGCAAAACCCCCTTCGTCCCCAACCGAGGTGGCAAGACCCCTGGCGGAGAGAATGGTTTTCAGCGCATGGAATGTTTCGGCCACCGAACGCAGGCCGTCGGCAAAATTCGGGGCGCCGATGGGGACCGCCATGAATTCCTGAAAGTCTACACTGTTGTCGGCATGTTCTCCGCCGTTGAGGATATTCATACAGGGGACTGGCAGGCGCCTGCAACCGGTGCCGCCGAGATAGGTGTACAACGGCAGGCCCATGGAGGCGGCAGCGGCCTTGGCAGCCGCCATCGAGACGCCGAGAATGGCGTTGGCCCCCAGTTTTTCCTTGTTCGGGGTGGAGTCAAGTTCGATCATTTCCTGATCAATGAGCGATTGATCAAGGGCATTCATGCCGGTAACCATGGGTCCGATCTTTTCGTTGACATTGGTAATGGCATGAAGGACGCCCTTGCCTCCGTAACGGTTGCGGTTTCCATCACGGAGTTCGATGGCCTCGTTTTCACCCGTGCTTGCCCCTGATGGAACAGAAGCCGAAACCCTGGTGCCGTCTTCCAGTTCCATCAGGACCCGTACCGTCGGATTTCCTCGTGAGTCTAGAATTTCCAGGGCATTAACCGATGTTATCGTTGTCTTCATTGTCGTGTCCTCGTGTCCGGTTGTTGATCATGTCGCCGATTTCCCCTTGCTCCCTTGGATACAAGGTATATCTTCATTGGTAAACCGCAAGGCAGTGAGGGTGAAATTCAGAGAATAAAAAGGCAGTATTTGTTGTTGAGAGTGGCTTGAAAAGGTAGGGTAATGATTTATTGTTTAAGCATAAACCCAAAACCTTTTCTGTTAAACCAGCATGGCTGGACCGGTTTTTTTGCTCCAACCATAATCAACGATGAAAACAGCCTGAGACGACATGACTTCGAGGGCTGTTTTCGGAAAAAACAAACAGCACTGTCTGTAAGGAGGCAAGAGCATGGCAAAAGTAATCACCGCTCACTATGCAGTTGATACCACAGTTAAAAATGTTGTTGATGATCTCGTTAATATCGGCCTGCCGACGGAAAAAATACTTGCCGATGAAGAGGAAAAAATGGTGAAGGTCATTGCCGGAGCCGCCATTGAGGCGGAAATTGAAGAGGTGTTGAAGCGGCATAAACCCGACGAGATCAGCATGCACAGCCTTAAAGAGAAAAAGGTGGCGGAGACATTGACAGCAACCTATGAATCCGCTGATACTCTGCAAAACGTTGTTGATGACCTGATCAATATAGGACTGCCGGCGGAAGAAATTTTCGCTGATAAAGAGAACCGGATCGTCAAGGTGATTGCGCCCAAGGTGATTGAAGCGGAGATCAAGGAAGTGATGAAACGGCACGACCCCATTCGGGTTGAGTAGGAAGAGCAAAGAGCGTCAGGGGTGATCCGGCGGTTGTACGGCCATTGCCGTTGTTGCCGCCGGATGAATTCCCCGGAAAAAATATTCCATTTTGTTTGCTTTTAATCCACGGCGAACCCCATGGAAATGGTTGCATTTTTAGAAAATATGTAACTATTTTCAGGTAGTAAATCAGAATCAGAAATTCTGATGGTTTTTGAGCAATTGTGTTTTGCCAAGGCCCTTAATGGTTTCTATTCCCCTGCGAGACGAGAAAGCGCCTTATCCACAGTTGCATTTTTCACGGTAATTGCATAAATGGCCCCGGCCATTTTTATCGCTTCCGGCAATGACCGTTGATGAATATTACGGCCGGTGCCGTTACCACGACTGTTTCCCTTGTGGATCTGTTCGTGCAGTTCTATCAGGAAGGCCTTTTCATCCACCTTGCCGCCTCCCTCGCAGAGTACACCGGTATTGCCTGCGGCCTCGGTGACAATTCTGAGCAGATTGGGATCGAATTTTCCGTCTCTGAAGGGCACCTTGAGCTTGACGAAATCGGCGCCCAGGCAGGCCCCGACCCCGGCGGCGCCGGCAATCAGGGATGGATTATGCTCATCACTGATAAAGCTGCCCTTGGGATAGATCCAGAGTACGGCAATCATACCGTTCTTGTGGGCCTCGTGAACCGCTCTCGCCGCTTCCCGGAGCATGATATGTTCGTGTTCGCTTCCGAGATAAATCGTATAGCCGACGCCAAGGATCTGCAGGC
>WFZC01000113.1 GCA_015489765.1 Desulfobulbaceae bacterium | reverse complement strand
TCCCGGCGGTAACGGGCAAGAAAAGAGTCGGCAAAACCGCAGTCATCAGCCTGCTCGATCATCAGGGCCGTATCTGTTCCCCGGTAACGGAGATTGAGATAGCGCCTGCTGGTGATATTCGCCGGTTGGATTCCCTGGGCGGCCAGGTCCGCCTCGGCCGCCTGCTGCAGCCGATCAAGCTGTTGCCTGATCTGGTCCATTTCTCCTGCTGTGAGGACCAGGGCCGCCGGTTTCTGTTTTTCCATCACCGTATCGGCAAGGCCAATGCCATAGGCGGACAGGATACCGGAGAACCGGTGGATAAAGATGGTGGAAATACCAAGGATACGGGCAATGGCGCAGGCATGCTGGGAGCCGGCCCCGCCAAATGTGGCGAGCACATGTTCCTTGATATCAAAGCCGCGCATCACCGATACCTCGCGGATGGGCCGCACCATGACCTCGTTGGCCACCTCCAGAAAACCAAGGGCGGTTTCCTCGACGGTAAGGGGCGCCTGCCCGCTGTCCGCGTAATACCGGTTGATGCGGTCGGTCATTTCTTCCATGGCCGCGCGGGCCGCCTGGACATCTAAGGCCTGGTCTTCGTCCGGGCCGAAGATATGGGGGAAATAACCGGCCTGCAGACGGCCGAGAACCAGATTGGCATCGGTGATGGCCAGGTGGCCGTTTTTCCGGTAACAGACAGGACCGGGATGGGCGCCTGCCGATTCCGGCCCGACCTTGAACATGGAGTTTTCAAAGAACAGGCGGGAACCGCCGCCCGCGGCAACCGTCCTGATATCAAGCTGGGGCGCCTGAATGCGGACTCCGGCTGTCCGGGATTCAAAGGTCAGGTCCAGTTCGCCGTCGTAACGGGACACATCGGTGGAGGTGCCGCCCATGTCAAAGCCGATCACCGGCCGTCCGGTCTCTTTGTTATAGGTTGTCAGGCCATAGCCGACCACACCGCCCGCCGGGCCGGAGAGAATGGCCCGGCTGCCGGTAAAACTGCCGGCCGGGGCCAGCCCGCCGTCCGACTGCATGAAGAGCAGGTTGGTGTTGTCCAGCTGATCAACAAAACCACGCTTGAACCCGGACAGATACCTGCGGATATGGGGGGTAAGGTAGGCGTCCACCATGGTGGTATCACCCCTGGGCACCATCTTGACTACAGGCATGACCCGGGAGGAAAGGGAAACCTGGGTAAAGCCCATTTCCCGGGCCAGCCGCCCCACCAGTTCCTCATGTTCCGGCCAGCCGTAACCATGCAGAAAGACAATCGCAAGGCCGGTGATACCCCGGTCAACAAGAGGTTGCAACTGCGCCCGCACCTGGTCGGGATCAGGCGCGGACGCGATAACAAACCGCTCACCGGTGCGGCCGGTGACGACCTCGAGACCGGACTCGTCTTCATCCGCCTGCAGCAGACGGACCCGCTCATCGACCTCGATCACCTCTTCATAGAGCAGATCCGGCTTCTTGATCCTCAGATCAAAGAGATCGGGACGTTCCTGGGAACCGATGCGGAGAATGTCGCCAAAACCACGGCTGGTGACCAGGGCCGTGCGGGCGCCCTTACGTTCAAGCAGGGCATTGGTGGCCACTGTCGTGCCCATGCGGATCCACTCGATCCTGGAACCATCGACCAGTCCGTCTATCTCCTCTATCCCGTGGGCGGCCAGAATCCGCCTGATTCCCTCTCTTGGCGCATCCTCATAATTATCGGGATCTTCAGACAGCAGCTTGACCACGGCAAAGCCCGGCTCACCCGGCACCTCGGCATAGACATCGGTAAAGGTGCCGCCCCTGTCAATGGAAAAGCGAAATATCTTCCTGTTGTTTCCTGTTTCCATCTTGAATCAGTTTCCTGCAGGCGAACGGGAATGGCCGGAACTGGATTTCCAGCCAGTAATAATATAGAGCAAAACAGATCCGGACAGCAGATAGCCAAACATCTCGACATTCTTTGTTTTCAGTATGAAGACCAGTATCACGGTGATCAGGGCGCTCAACATGAAAAAAACCGGTTTGGGCATCTGCTTGAGCATGACCCTGCCAAAATGGGTGAATCGGACATGACTTACCATAAGAGCAACCGACACCAGAGCAATCATGGACAACAGGTTGGGAGGTGCGACAAGGGAGGCGCCCAGGACAATCATGGCACCCGCCGGACTGGGCAGACCGTTAAAAATTCCCTCGGGCAGGTCTTGCCGCTTTTTATCCACCGCCACGAATCGAACCAGCCTGAAGGCCACACCACCGATAAAAATGAGCCCGAACAACCAGGACAACCTCCCCCCGGCCCTGGTGATGATATAGGCCGGGGCCAGGCCGAAACTGACAAAATCGGCAATGTCATCGAGATAGGGACCATACTTGGTGCCCCCATGTTTTTCTGCCATCCTGCCGTCAAACAGATCAAAGAGCTGGCCGGCAATGATCACCATAATCGCCTGGGCAAGGTGACCGCGATAGGTAAAGACAAGACTGGCTATGCCGCAGAAAAAGTTGAGAGTCGAGAGGATGTCGGCATAGAGACGATTGGGTACAAATTTAAAGACAATGGAGGCTGAGGCAAGGATAATGCAGGCGATCAGGATCTCATCACCGATATTTATCACATTGGGATTTTTATCCAGTAGGGAGCAATAGACCACAAGGGTAAAACAGATGATGGCCTTGATCTTGCCGAAATTATTGGCCGCTCCGGATGAATGAATCAGTTTCAAGACGTGCCTGACCAGGAACTGGCCGGCGAGTTCAAGGGCCACCAGCATCCATACCAGCCGGGAGGAGAGAATACCAGCATGGGCAAATCCTATCAGGGGCGGCAGATAGGTGAGCTTATCGCACATCGGGTCCAGCCATTCACCCCAGGTGGAGACAAGATTACAGTTTCTTGCCACCAGGCCGTCAACGCCGTCAAGAACCGCGGCCAGGGAAAATATTATGATGGCCGGGGTCTGAAATTGCGTAAAAAAATAAAGAAAATATGCGATAATCGCCATGAGCGCCCGCCCATAGCAGATAGCATTGGGATGGAGAATCTGCTGATGTGCCAGGATATACTCCTGCACAGACTTTCTACGGACCATCCTGAAACACCAGTAATAAAAAATCAGGGCGATGGCAGCGGCAAATATGATGACGATTAATCTTTCCATGGGATATCCCGACGATGAATAGGTAAAATGCTCAATTCAGGCGCAAGAGTTTTACTGCGGCACGGAAGAATACCCAATTTGGCACGGGAAGCAAAGGGTTTGATTTAGTGGCGGAGAACGGGAGGGATAGACCGGGATTGTTTTGTGATCAGCTTTTTTCTTTCCGAAAAAAAGGGCCATGGATCAACGAAGCGGCCAACAGCAGGAAAAGTTATTCCTGTAACAGGTACTAAGGGCCTCATTGTGACCTTGATTTCAGATCATTCTGGGTCATCAAAGTGGTATGCGTTACCATATATTTACATTACTCCCACCATTTGCCATGAATACAATGAGCCCAGAATGACATATCAGCATAAAAAAAAGCCTATGATTCCAAACATAAAATTAGGAATCATAGGCTTATAATGGCGTCCCCAACCGGATTTGAACCGGTGTTGCCGGCGTGAAAGGCCGGTGTCCTGGACCTGACTAGACGATGGGGACAAGTCCGTATATCTATCTGGTGGGTCGTGCGCGGCTCGAACGCGCGACTCTCTGCTTAAAAGGCAGATACTCTACCAGCTGAGTTAACGACCCTCATTTGAAGTTGATTTTGATACCCTTTTCTGTGCGGGGTGTCAATAAAAAATTAACCGAAAATCTCAGAGAATGCTCTTTTTTTGTTTGCAAAAAAAAGAATACGGTAATTTTCTTGTTGCTTGCCCGGAGGTTTGCTATATCAAGGGACAGGAAACAATTGGCCTGGCCCGGTTCCGGCAGAATCGTGGCGGCTTTACTCCATCACAGGCAAATCCAGCAAATGCAAACAGGAACAGTATGGGATTATTAACCGGTTCGGCATCTTTTATGCGCTTCACCGTTGAAGGAGAGCTGCCTGAAAACTTCTGGGACTTTGTGGCCGAGCGGGTGGCGGCGCACAGTTTTGTCGATATTGACGACAACATGGAAGAGTATTCCATTGGCTGGGTGTCGGTGGCCAACATGTTTGACTCCGAATTCGCCTATTCCTCCTATGCCGCCGGAGACTATGTTGTCCTGTCCATGCGTGCCGATGAACGTAAGGTTTCTCCGGCGGTGCTGAAAAAATTCACCATGAAGGAAGAGGAGCGGATCAAAAGAGAAAAACAGATCCCTAAACTGGCCCGCTCGGCACGGCTTGAAATCAAGGAGCGGGTCCGGGCCGAACTTGTCCGCAAATCGGCCCCGGTCCCGGCGGTGTATGACCTGTGCTGGAACCTGGCTGAAGGCACCCTGCTCTTCTTTTCCACCAGTAAAAAGGCCATGCTCCAGCTTGAAGAACTGTTCCGCGAGACCTT
>WFZC01000112.1 GCA_015489765.1 Desulfobulbaceae bacterium | reverse complement strand
TAGAAATTTTTCAACAGGCCAAGATAATCAATACACTGATGGGTCGGCCCGTCCTCGCCCACATCCAGTCCCACATGGGTGGCAACAACCTTCAGGTTGGTATGGTTAAAATCACTGAGCCGGTTCTGGTTATAAACCTCGGAGACTGCAAAAACGCCAAAGGTGGAAAAAAAGGTGACCAGTTGTTCACAGCTCATGGCCCCGCCCATGGCCGCGGCATGGTGCTCCTGGATGCCGGCCTCGAAATATCCGTCCGGGCTGTGTTTGTGAAAGGCGCCCATCTTGACCGAGCCCTCGAGATCGCAGGAAATACCTGTAATAACGGGCGGTTTTCCATCGACATTATTGGCCTCTGCCAGGCCAAGAAGGGCATTACCGTAGGCTGACCGGTTATCGGTCATTGTGCCGGCCTCATAAAGAATAGGGCTGCCAGGGTCAACCTCGGGGTAATCGCTTCTTGGCGGCATGATTGTTTCCGTGCCCACCGGCTGGCTTCGACGCTGCTGCCACTCTGCAAAGCTGTTTTCAAAACCGAGTTCGGCAAGAGCGTCTGCAAGCTGATCAGGCTTTAATGGAGCGCCATGATACCTGGCCTTGTTTTCCATAAAGGATATTCCCTTGCCCATCACGGTACGGGCAAGGATCACAATTGGTATACCGCTGGTATTAAGATAGGCGGTCTTCAAGGCCAGGAAAAGATCATTATAATCATGACCGTCAACCCGCAAAACCTTCCAGCCCAGCGCCTCATACAGGCTGCCGATCGACTGGGGCATCACCTCTTCTGTTGATCCGCAAATCTGCAGGTGGTTGCGGTCAATGACAACCGTAAGGTTGTCGAGTCTGTACTTGTGGGCATAGCGGATTGCTTCGCTGATCTGGCCTTTCTGGTGCTCACCATCACCCATCAGGCAGAACACCCTGTTGTCCTGCTGTCTGACCTTGAACGCCTGGGCCATGCCCACGGCAGTACTCACACCCTGGCCAAGATTGCCAGTATCCCATTCAACACCGGGTACAATGGTTTCGACATGACCGGGAAAACCGGAACCGGTGCGACGAAATCCGGCCAGGAAATCATCTTCGGTAAAATAGCCATACTCGGCAAGGACAGCGTACACTCCAGGAGAGATATGGCCGATACTTTCCACCAGACGGTCACGGCCCTGCCAGCGTGGCTGTTTTGGATCATGCCTGATCATACCATAAGCGACCAGCAGAAAATCCAGCGAAGACAGTGAACCGCCCGGATGACCGGAAGCGGCCAGGGTGGTGGACAGCAGGATCCTGCGGGCGCATTGCCTGCGCATTTCCTGGAGCGTGGATATTTGACTTGGGGACAGGTTGTCCTGTTGCAGGTCTATTTTCAGGGTCATGGGAAACTCCGTTTGTTGACTTGCCCCGCCACCCGATGGAGGCAAGGAATAAACACAATAAAAAAAAATAAACAGGCGGATAAAGCTGGCCTGGGTTAGGTTTACGGGCATAAACCTGGCATTCAAAACAGTATCGGCCTGTGGCACACCGCAAAACAGATATCCAGCTCATTGAAACAACATGATATACATGCACTCCAGGACCAGCGGCAGCCGCTGTTTTTCAGCTGAAATCATGGCATTCTTATACTACAATGCAAGATAAACTCAACTGGAAAATCCCGGCTTCAGCCGCTTTACCCCACAAGAAAAAATATGCCCATAAAATCTCTTCTGACCGATAATCCCTTTGTCCTGGCGCCGTTGGCAGGATATACGGACCTGGCCTTTCGTCTGCTCTGTCGAGAGCTGGGAGCAGGACTCTGCTTTACCGAAATGATCAGTTGTCACGGCATGGTCTATCAACAGAAAAATACCCTTGTCCTGTTGCAAACCTGCCCGCAGGACCGCCCTCTCGGCGTGCAACTCTTTGGCGCCAATCCTGAAATAATGGGTGAAGCCGCAGCCATGATCACGAAAAATGACGCGGATTTTATTGATATCAACATGGGCTGCCCTGTCCGCAAGGTCACCAGAAAAGGGGCAGGGGCAGCGCTTATGGGCGATATGAAGCTTGCGCAAACCATTATCAAACGGGTCGTTGCCAATTCACACCTGCCAGTGACGGTCAAATGCCGCAGTGGCCTAGACGCGGAGAATATCATTGCTCCCGCCTTTGCCAAAATGGCGGAGGATGCCGGTGTAACCGCTGTTAGCGTCCACGGCCGGACATGGAAACAGGCCTTTTCCGGCACGGCTGACTGGCAGGTCATCCGGGAGGCACAGCAACAGGTCGCCATTCCGGTCATAGGAAATGGAGATATCCTTCAATATTCCGATGGCCGTCACATGCTTGATGAAACAGGATGCACTGGCGTAATGATCGGCCGGGGCGCCCTGGGCAACCCCTGGGTCTTTTCCCGCCAGGGCCGTCCCGACACATTGCAGGGAAGATTACCTGTTATCCAGCGCCATCTTGAACTGGCTGAACGCTATCTGGATGTTGAAAAGATGTTTTTCCGGCTGAAAAACCATGTCAGCAGATACTTAAGCGGTCTGCCCGGGGCGAGCATGATCCGACAGGAGATCATGCGGCAACGTTCCTTTGCAGAGCTCACCTCCCTTTTCCATTCCATTTAACTCCTTGCGCCAAAGAATGGAATCTCCTGAAATAATCGCAGGAAAGCACATAATATCGCCAGGACCAAAATCGTCACCACTTACAGAACTCCATCTCCTGTTTCCCGCCTGTTTTCCACCTCTTTATACAACTTGACAGAGAGTTCCTGGGCCCTGATCAACTCCTGCCAACTCATTTTGATCATCAGGTTATTGCGGGCCGCGGCTGCGACAAGATTGCCCTGGCTTGCGGCAAGGCTGTACCAGGCATAACCATGGACACGGTCAACCCCGGTCCCAAGACCGCCGGCATACATCATGCCGACATTACTTTGCGATTCATCATCTCCCAGCAAGGCAGCTTTTTTGTAAAGGCGCAGGGCTTCCTTGTAATCGGGTTTTCCGGTAAGACCATTGTAATACATATAGGCAAGGTTTTTTATGGCTTGCATATTGTTCTGCGCTGCAGCCTGCTCAAGATATTTTCTTGCCTCCTGGTAGTTTTGCGGAACACCTATTCCCTGCAGGTACATGGTGCCTATGATACCAAGGGATTCAGGACTTGAAACACCCTGCTCGGCGGCCTTTAACAGCCAGAAAAACCCCTGCCTCTGGTCAGGGTCTGTTCCTTGCCCCTTGTAGTACATGCCACCAACAACAAATTGGGCCCCGGCATCACCCTGTCTGGCAAGCTGCAGATAGAGTTGCAGGGCCTTGCCATAATTCACAGGACGGCCTATCCCATTATAATACCGGTAAGCCTGGGCCTTAAGGGAAGAAGACTTAAGGGAAGAAGAATAAATGCTGTCGGCGGCAAGGGAGAGGGAAAAGGATGAGAGCAAAACGCTCCCGAACAACAGGAAGATAAAAATGAAAAAACGGAATATGGGCGGGAGAGGTGTATGCATCCGGAAGAACTCGGCCCTGTCTTTTATGGCTCCGG
The DNA here is from genome assembly GCA_015489765.1 of Desulfobulbaceae bacterium. Taxonomy (GTDB): domain Bacteria; phylum Desulfobacterota; class Desulfobulbia; order Desulfobulbales; family Desulfobulbaceae; genus DRLX01. The sequence continues at coordinate 10,291 of WFZC01000112.1, read as the reverse complement.
TCGGATCTGGCAAATGTTGCTAAAAAAGGGGATACGCCAAAAGCGTATCCCCTAGTTTTCTGGTCGGAACGAGAGGATTTGAACCTCCGATCTCTTGACCCCCAGTCAAGCGCCTTACCAGGCTAGGCCACGTTCCGATCATATTTTATGTACCAGCAAAAGTGATCATGGGACCAGGAGTTTTTTCCTGGTCTGCTTCCCAAGTCCACCATCATGTGGTTGCCAAATATTATCACTGAAGTATTGACAACGAGCTTCTTTATTTACCTACTAATCCCCAGAATGTCAACTCATGATGACGGCTATTTCACAAATCCGACCTTTTGCAAGATATCCTGCAACTCATTTTTTATAAGGCTCAGCTTTTCCAGGGTATGCCGCTCTCCCTTTTCGCTGCCTTGCCTGGGGTCAGCAACGGGCTGACCACCACTGCCTTCAGATCGGTACCGGTTCTCCAACACCTTGCGTGCTCCGGAAATCGTGTAGCCTTCATCATGGAGCAGCTTTTTGATATACAGAAGTTGCTCTACGTCTTTTTTCCTGTATAATCGCTGTTTTGATTTGGCACGATGGGGCCGTACCCTGGGAAACTCCGTTTCCCAGTAACGCAGAACATAGGTATCAACGCCAACAATCCTGCTGACCTCACCAATCCGAAAATATTTCTTTTCCGGGATATGTTCCGCCTGGGCAGAAGTCTGTTTCACGTATATATCTGTCCTCGGTCAAAACCCCTTTTTTGTGACCCCAGTATAATCTTCAGCTGTTGAGCTGCTCCCGCAGACGTTTACTTGGCCGGAAAGAGACCATCTTTCTTTTGGTAATGGTCATTGCTTCACCGGTCCTCGGATTCCGTCCCCGTCGCGGCGCCTTGTCCCTGACGGTCAATGTGCCGAACTGGACAAGTTTGATTGATTCTCCAGAGATGAGCGTTTCCTTCATAACGGCAAAAATCTTGTCCACCAACTCGGCGCCGTTGCGCTGGGAAACACCGAGTTTTTCATTGATTGCCGCTGCAAGTTCCTTACGTGTTACATTTTTTTTCTTCATCTATTCAGTTCCTTCCCGGTAGCGACCACCAAATTCGGTCATTAGATACTGTACAATTTTTTCATGGATTTTGTCAACGGTCACATCATCAAGGGTCTTTTTCGGCGACCTGTAGGTTACCGACAGGGCAACAGATTTCATCCCAGATTCAATCGGCTTACCGCTATAGACATCAAACATATCCACAGACTCGACCAGTTCGGTCCGTTGCCCCTTCACGGCCCGTAACAGTTCACCCGCCGGCACCTGCTCAGGGACCAGCAGGGCAATATCCCGTTTCACCATTGGATATTTCGGGATCGGCACAAACTGTTTCCGCACTCGGGGTAATTCGCCGAGATCTTGGAGATCACACTCCAGAAAATAGACCGGCTGCTTGATACCCATGCCACGCAATGCCTCATCGCTTACCTGTCCAATTCGAGCAATTTCATTGTTGCCGTCAACCAGTGACAACCCGGTGGCGGGTGCGACATACGGTTGTTCCTGTTTGGTCACAACAAATTCCAGGGCCTGTTCCTTTCCAGTGATGTGCAAAGACTCAACAAGTGCCGTTACCAGTCCCTTGATGTCAAAAAAATCCGCCTGCTGGCCGGAAAAATAGATAGGAGCAGCGCCTGGGTAACGCGCGCCGGTGCAAACCGCACATAACTGGTACCTTTCTTCGGGCTGTTCATCCCGGCCATGCTGGAAAAATACTTTCCCGACCTCAAACAGCCGCAGATCGGGCTGCTGATAATTGATGTTCCGGCAGACGTTTTCCAATAAACCAGGCAGCAACATGGAGCGCATAACCGCCTGCTCCTCGGTCAGCGGATTGAGCAGCCGGGTTAACCGGCGTCTGTAATCATCGCGATCCAATCCAATCCGATCCAGATGTCTCTCATCAACAAAGCTGTAATTGATTGCCTCAAAAAATCCCTGACCGGTACAGACCGAACACACCTCTTTGCGCAGCTCCCTGAGTTCATCACGTACCGGATAATCCATCCTGATCAAGGGCATGGTGGTGGGAATATCGTTGTAGCCGACAAGGCGGGCAATCTCCTCAACCAGATCAATTTCCCGTTCAACATCGGGCCGGAAGCTGGGAACAACGACCTCAAGCCCCTCTTTTCCGTTATCGGTAACAGTAAAGCCGATACTTTCCAGATAGTCGCCTATTTGCCTGGGTGATAACTCCATGCCCAGCAAACTGCAGACCCTGGCCGGCCGAAGATTCAGGGTCAACGATTCCCTGCGTCCGGGATATTCATCCACCCCGCCTTCACAGACAGTGGCACCGGCAAGCTCGATCATGAGCTGGACGGCACGTTCCATGGCCACAGGGGAAATTTCAGGATCAACGCCACGCTCAAACCTGTAAGACGCCTCGGATGGCAGGTTGAGACGGCGGGCGGTACGGCGAATGGAAACCGGGTCAAAGCAGGCAGACTCCAGCAATACCTCGGTCGTACCCTCGGTGACCTCGGAATGCAGCCCCCCCATCACCCCGGCAACCGCCACCGGTCCCATAGAGTCGCAGATCATCAGCATATCCGGTTTCAGCTCTCGGCTGGTTCCGTCTAAGGTCTCAAATTCGGTCTCATCGTCTTTAGGGCAGCGAACAACGATTTTGCCTTCCCTGATTTTTGTAAAATCAAAGGCATGCAGGGGCTGTCCATACTCAAGCATGACAAAGTTGGTGATATCAACGATATTATTGATTGGCCGCATGCCGACAGCAAGAAGCTGCCGTTGCAGCCACCAGGGAGAAGGAGCAATGGTCACATTGGTCAACCTGCGGGCAGCATATCGGGGACAAAGAGATGGATCCTCGATGGTTACGGAAAAATCGGCCTTGTCCGAATCAAGGGGTGGCGCCTCTGATACCGGCATGCGCAGGGACTGGCCGGTGAAACCGGCCACTTCGCGGGCTATACCAAGGACCGAGGCGCAATCCGGACGGTTGGGGGTTAGATCGACCTCGATCATGGTGTCTTCAAGTTCAAGGGCCCGGGTGAGCGGAATACCGGCAGCCAACGACTCATCAAGCTCCATAATTCCGGAGTGATCTTCGCTTAAACCAAGCTCCCTGGCGGAACACAACATGCCAAGCGATTGCTCGCCTCGCACCTTTGCCTTTTTTATCTTCATGCCGTCAGGGAGACGGGTTCCGGGACGGGCAAGGGCAGTTGTTAAACCTTCTCTGACATTGGGGGCGCCGCAGACAATCTGAACAGTTTCTTCGCCAGTATCAACCTGACAAAGGGTCAGTCGGTCGGCATTGGGATGTTTGCCAACGGAAAGCACCTTGGCAGTTACGATCTGGTCAATCCCCTGATAAAGCGGGGTAACAGCCTCGACCTCAAGACCGAGCATGGTCAATTTGTCGGCAAGTTGTTCCGGTGTGATATCATCGACGGAAACAAATGTGGAGAGCCAACTGAGCGTGAAATTCATTGAAGTTACCTGGCGATCAGACGAACAGAACTGGAGTATAAAAAAATTTATGCAACAGATCCGGTAATTGGCTATATCCTAAAACTGGGAAAGGAAACGAAGATCATTCTCATAATAAAGGCGAATATCATCAATGCCATACTTGAGCATTGCAATCCGCTCCACCCCTAGGCCAAAGGCAAATCCCGAATATTCGTCCGGATCATAGCCCACCATTTTCATGACCTCAGGATCAATCAGGCCGGAACCGAGAATTTCAATCCAGCCGGTGCGTTTACATACCCGGCATCCTTTGCCGCCGCAAATAACGCAACCGATATCGACCTCGGCGCTTGGTTCAGTAAAGGGGAAGAAGCTCGGTCGAAAACGAACAGCAAGATCCTTGGAAAACATGCGCCGGAGAAAGCTTGTCAACACTCCCTTGAGATCGGCAAAGGAAACCTGCCGATCAACGAGAAAACCCTCTACCTGGACAAACATCGGTGTATGGGTAATGTCCGAATCACAGCGATAGACCTTTCCCGGAGCGATATAGCGAAGGGGAGGTTCCTGGTTCTCCATGATCCTTGCCTGCATCGGCGAGGTATGGGTCCGCAGGAGGATGGAATCGGAAACATAAAAGGTGTCATGCATATCCCGGGCAGGATGATGCTTGGGAATATTCAACGCCTCGAAGTTATAATGGTCTGTTTCAACATCTGGTCCCTCGGCAATCGCAAATCCTAAACCTTCGAAGATTGAACAGATCTCTTCCATGACCTGGGTCACAGGGTGCAGTTTGCCTGCCGGCAGGTATCTGCCGGGCAGGCTGCGATCTAGATTGCCTACTGCCGGACCGGCATCCCGGGCATCGGCAAGTTCCTGCTTTTTCTTTTCAAAAAGGGAGGTAATCTCTTTTTTGACGGAATTGGCAAGCGCGCCCAGCCTGGGTCGCTCTTCCTTGGGCACCTCGGCCAGTTTCCGCATGACCGTGGTCAGCGATCCGCCCTTGCGACCAAGGTAGCGTACCCGAAAGGGCTCCAGTCCGGTTGAATCGGTTATCTCTGCAAGGGCGGAGAGGGCTTCCTCTCTCAGCCGGTTTAACTCACTTTCCATTGGCGGATCAGGCCGAAACCACGCCGGTGGTTTTCACCACTTCGGAAAAGGCATGGGGATCGACAATGGCAAGGTTGGAAAGCACCTTGCGGTCCAGCTCGATATTGGCCTTTTTCATCCCGTTTATCAGGCGGGAATAATTGGTACCGTTATTTTTCGCCGCTGCCCCAATCCGAACAATCCATAGACGCCGGAAATTACGTTTTTTGGTCCGCCGGTCACGATAGCTGTAACAGAGGGCACGGTCTACCGCCTCGGTGGCAGTGCGAAAAAGGCGACTTTTCCCGCCTCTGTATCCACGGGCCTGTTTTAAAATTTTATTTCTTCTGCGGCGAGCCTTGAAGCCGCGGGTTACGCGTGGCATGAAAATCTCCGTTTATGGGTATTACTTGTTTACCGTTAAGACGTTATCTACGCCAGTCAGTCTTGGACAAAATTACAGGCGAGCCTGGCCTAAACATAAGGCAGCATCCGTTTGACGGCCTTGAGGTCGGCGGCATCTATCAAACCGGGTTTGCGCAGGTTTCTTTTCCGTTTTGTTGATTTCTTCGTCAGGATATGGGAGGTAAATGCCTTGTTCCGACGAATTTTCCCGGAACCTGTGGCCTTGAACCTCTTGGCAGCCCCCCTGTTGGTCTTCATTTTCGGCATAATAATACTCCTTACCAGGCAGACTGATTGCTGCCGATTTTCTCTATTCTACTGTTTCGCCCAATTGGGGGCATAAACCAGTATAGCTGGACCATATTTTATGGTCTTGGTCACAATAACTGATAACACTCAAAAGATTACGCTTAAAATATGTGCACTCCTGTTTTCAGACAGACTTCATGGGCCCTTTTAACCGCCTGCCGACAGAACAATGGACACAAAAAGGGATACAAACCGCTTGCAATCAGGATTTGGGGCCGACGAACATCACCAGTTGCCGCCCTTCCATTCTCGGCTCCTGGAGGATAACACAATCATCACGCAGTTTCTCCGCTATCCTGGTAATGGCATCAAGACCAACGGTCTGGGCATAGATGATTTCACGTCCACGAAAGCGCATGGTTACTTTGACCTTGTTATTCTGAGCAAGAAATTTTTTGATCTTTTTGATCTTAAAATTAAGATCATGCTCTTCGGTCTTGGGCCGGAATTTAATCTCCTTGGTCTCTACCGTTGTCTGTTTTTTCTTTGCTTCCTGCTGTTTCTTTTTCAGCTCGTAACGGTATTTATCAAAATTCATCAGACGACAAACCGGCGGCTTTGCCTTTGCGGAAACTTCAACCAGATCAAGCCCCTGGTCATCCGCCATCCGCTGGGCCTCTTTTGTCGGCAACACGCCTATCTGTTCACCATCTGCGCCAACAAGCCGAACCTCGGGATAGGTAATGGTCTCGTTGGTTTTTACACGGATTTCCTGTCTCTGCGGTTTGTTTCTTCCCCGACGTTTGATGTTCCTTCCTCCTGAGCTAATTCGTTATTCTTTTTATTCTTGATGAACTCGTAAAAAGTCCAGAAATACTAAAAGATGGCTAAGTAAAAACACAGATACACAAGGAGCCGTGTTCTGTGGCGGGTCCTGACTATACATGTAGTATGTCGAGAATCACCACAGGACACACGACACAGTAGATCGAAGTTTTTACGACGCCATCATTCTTGATTACCTGTTCCGCCCATCAAGCAGACAGAACCGCACTACACTCCCCGGCCACCAAGTCGGCAAATTCGGCAGCTGTCATCGGCTCCAGATTGTCCCCGTTCTTTTTGCGCACCGTCACTGTTCCGTCTTGCCGTTCCCGCTCACCAATGATCAGCATATAGGGAACTTTCATCATCTGGGCTTCACGGATCTTGTAATTGAGTTTTTCATTTCTCAGGTCCTTTTCCACCCGCACGCCCTTTCTGCGCAACTCCTCATAGACGGCGGAGCAATACTCGGCCTGGTCATCGGTGATATTGAGGATTCTTGCCTGTTCCGGCGCCATCCACAGGGGAAAGCTGCCGGCATAATGCTCGATAAGAACGCCGATAAACCGCTCCAGTGAGCCCATCAGGGCCCGGTGAATCATAATCGGCTGATGCTTGCCGCCATCCTTACCCGTATATGTCACCTGGAACCGCTCCGGCAGGTTAAAATCAACTTGAATGGTTGAACACTGCCAGGATCTGCCCAGCTGATCCTTGATCTTAATATCTATTTTCGGGCCGTAAAAAACCCCTTCCCCGGGATCAATGGCATAGGTCAGACCTTTTTTGTCCATGGCCTGCTTCAGGGCCTGGGTGGACAGCTCCCAATGTTCATCGGAACCAACATATTTTTCAGGCCTGGTTGACAGGTAAACGTCATAACTGTCAAAGCCAAAGGTCTGTAAAATATGAAGATTCAAGTCAATAATATGAAAAATCTCTTCTTCGAGCTGATCGGGCCGACAGAAGATATGGGCATCATCCTGGGTAAAGCCACGGACCCGCATCAGGCCATGCAGGGCCCCGGTCCGCTCGTAGCGGTAGACAGTGCCGAGCTCGCACCAGCGGATGGGAAATTCGCGATAGGAATGCTTGTTGGCATTATAGACCCCGATATGAAAGGGACAGTTCATCGGTTTAAGCTGATATTTTACCTCATCGATTTCCATGGGCGCGTACATATTCTCGCCGTAAAAATCAAGATGCCCCGATGTCTTCCATAAGTCCTGACGGGCGATGTGCGGGGTATAGAGCAATTCATAACCGTGACGGTAATGCTCGTCCTTCCAGTAATCTTCAATACACCGGCGCAACATTGCCCCCCTGGGCTGCCAGAGGATCAATCCCGGCCCTATCTCATCGGAAATGGTAAACAGGCCAAGCTGTTTGCCCAGCTTGCGGTGATCCCTTTTTTTCGCCTCCTCAAGGCGGTTGAGGTAATTTTTCAGCGCCTTTTTATCAGCAAATGCTGTCCCGTATATCCTGGTCAGCATTTGCCGGTTTTCATCCCCGCGCCAGTAGGAACCGGCAACCCGCAGCAGCTTGAAGACCTTCAGCCAGGAAGTATCGGGGATATGGGGCCCACGACAGAGATCAATAAAATCTCCCTGCCGATAAAGACTGACCGTATCATCGGTCATATCCCCAAGCAGTTCGACCTTGTACGGCTCGTTGTTTTCCTTGAAAAAGGCAATGGCCTCTTCCCTGCCCATTTCAACCCGTTCAACGACCTGCCGGCGGCCGGCAATCTCCGCCATCCTGGCCTCTATATCGGCAAAATCATCGGGTGAAAACGGCGTCTCCCGGTCAAAATCATAATAAAAGCCGTCTTCGATGGCAGGACCGATGGCCACTTTCACCTCCGGGCCATACAACTCTTTTACCGCCTGGGCCATGGCATGGGCCGTTGAATGCCGTAATATTTCAAGCCCCTGTTCACTGGCAACAACAATCGGCTCCAGCACGCCGTCTTCCTGCAAAGGGGCCGACAGGTCCATCGCCCTTCCATTGTACAACACCGCTAGCGCCTGTTTACGTACCTTATTGGACACCAGCTTACGTAAACAGTCACCAGCAGAGGTATTGACGGCAAAAACATCCTTTTTGCCATCAGGCAGGCTGACGGTAATATCTGTCATAATCGGCTCATAAAAAGGAAAGGCTGATGGCGCCGCCTGTAAACAAGCTGCGCCATAGCCTTTTTAAGAAAAACTGGTAGGCACGGGCGGACTTGAACCGCCGACTTCTACCATGTCAAGGTAGCACTCTCCCACTGAGTTACGCGCCTACGAATATTTAATTGTTTTACTTGTCTCTGCCTGTCGACCAAGCGGGGGCATGAACAGAAAATATTCTCCGAATCATAGCCGCAACTGACGGCACAACAGAAATACAACTGTAAACTACGCATAAATACCAGTAACACCAACGGCTGTCAAGAAAATATCACCGGGAAAAGATGCAATTTTACTCTTCCACGGGCAGCCGGCTGTCGATTGCATGTCCCAGGGTATGTCTGTCCGCATATTTAATGTCCATTCCCATGGGGATTCCACAGGCCAGCCGGGTGACCCGTACTGAAAATCGCTTGAGTTGTTCAATCAGGAAGGATGCCGTTGCCTCGCCGGGAACAGTCGAACTGGTGGCAAGAAGAATCTCCTCCAGATTGTCCCGGCTGATGCGCTCATACAACTCCCTGATTTTCAACTCATCCGGTCCCATTCCGTCCATGGGCGAGAGCACCCCATGCAGGATATGATAGACACCCTTGTAACACCCGGTCTTTTCAATCGCCATCATGTCTCCCGGCTCTTCCACCACGCAACATAATGTATGATTACGCCTTGCATCGCCACAGACCGGACAGGGATCGGTTTCGGAAAAGGCAAAACAGCCGGAACAGAGACGGATGGAGGCGTGGAGCGCCCTGAGGTCATCGGCAAGGGCCAGGGCCTGGGATGATGGCCGCCGCAGGAGATACAGCGCCAGCCTGGTGGCGGTTTTCGGGCCGATCCCGGGCAGTTTTGCCAGATCGGTGATCAGTCGTTCAAGGACCGGGGGAACGGTTTGCATTTCGGAATATACCGGAAACAGATAGCAAACAGTTAAAACATGCCCGGCAGGTTGAGGCCGCCGGTCAGTTTGCCCATTTCCTGCCGGCCAAGCTCTCTCGCCTTGTTCAACCCGTCATTAACCGCCGCGCGCACCAGGTCCTGCAACATCTGCACATCATCCGGATTGACAATATCCCGCTCGATGGTCAGTCCGACCAACTCGCCCTTGCCGTTCACCGTGGCCGTCACCATTCCGCCTCCGGCCGTGCCGGTGACCACCTTGCGGCCCAATTCCTCCTGGACCGTTCCCATCTTCTGCTGAAACTCCTGCGCCTGTTTCAGCAAATCACCCATATTCATACACATCCACTCCTTTTATCCCAAAAACAGGTACGCATATTTTTAGCGTAACCTTTTGATTTTCAAGGTTTGTTGTGCCGCCAAGGCATGCTGGTTTATCTGAAAATAGCCCGCGTAGTTGTGTCCTTTCGGACTATTTTCATCATTGGTTGTGGCTGTGGCCTGAAAAAAGTATGGTCCAGCCATGCCGCTCTGACCGTAATCACCGCCCTGATGGCAGAGCAGAGATTCTTTTCAACCCTGTTCCCGGTCCTGGCCGCCCATGGACCCTCGAAACCGCGGCCCGACCCGAATAGCGCCAACCTGGCCATTAAACACCTCCAGGGCATCGAGGACAAGGGGATCACGGGCCAGGGCCCTGCGCTCCAGCCTGGGACTGACAGTGCCGTTAACATCGACCTCGCAATTCCCCTCATCGGATACTTGAAAGGCCAGAGTAAGTGGCTGCTGGAAAAAATCAATGGCAAACTCGGTCAACGGCCTGATGTGCTCCTGATTTTTCAACAGATTGCAATCAGCCGATTCATCATAATGAATGAGCAGCTTTTCCCCATCCAGGGAAATGGTTGTTGCCTTCTGCAGTGTTGCGGCCATCCACGGTTTCCGCTCACGCACATAGTCGAGAAAGACTGGCCAGCGTCGTCTGATCTCCCGCTGGTCCAGGGTAACCTGTTGGACTGGCCCTAAGTCCTGCCCGCCACCATCAACTTCTTTGCCATGGAAATCGTTTTCATCAGCGGCTGCCTTTGTCGTTTCGGAAGGCGGTTTCTCCGGCTTTTCGACTACAACCTGGTCTGCCGGAGGATGTTTTTTTTCCGCCTGCGCCTGTATGT
>WFZC01000111.1 GCA_015489765.1 Desulfobulbaceae bacterium | reverse complement strand
CTGGATCCCCGCCCAACAGACTGCGGGGATGACGCTCTGAATTGCCTGCAACTGGGTCATTCCGGCAGGTTGTTGGCCGGAATCCATATAATTAGCAGCAACTTACCATCAGTTATTGAGAAGTTACAAAAAACATGCGTAACCTTATTTTAGAATAAAAAAATTCCCTCTGTTACAGGAAGAAGGCCAATTCTTTACCAAAAGGTAACAGAGGGAACCATCCGCGCGGGAAAAACCTCATCAGCACTCCCCGGCAGGTTTGTTATTTCAAAAAGATTGTTAAAACATCAAACAGGAACCGTAAATCAGCAATCAATATTTACTCAGGCCTTGATAATCCACAGCCCCGGCATAGGCGACCAGGTCCTGCCGCTGCACATTTTGTCCCTTCACCGTAACCATGAACCGGCCGGCGACCACAATATTGACATCACCACTGTGGTTGCCCTTGTTATACTTGACAATGGCGCGCCGGCCCTTGATCGTTTCCAGGGTGCCGCCGCCGGCTCCCGCAAACATCGGATTGTTGAGCATCATCATCACCGACTGCAGTACCGGTGAGTCGGAAACGATTTCGACCTCGACCGTTGCCGGTCCCCTGGTATATTTCCTGCTCACAGTGACACCGCCCCCGAAAACGGCCGTTCCCATAGCCTGGGCATTGGCCTCCCCGGCCTGCCAACCGGCAAGAGGTTTTGGCAGCAGGGATTTCATCTTTTCGCTCTTTTTCTGCCGAATCAACTGGGCGGCATAGTCCACATTGGATGCCGCCCCGGCCAGGTCACCGGCCTTGTACTGTTTGACCGCCTGTTCAATGGTGGCCAGGACATCATCCTGTTCCGGTTGGCCGACGCTGCCTTGCCGATTGTTATCCGCCGTGGGCGCCTGTCCGCTCTCCTGTGCCGCGGAACATGCGATACCGCTGGACAAAACCTGCACGGCGATCAGAAAGGAGAGACAAAAATAAAAGTATTTCATTGAAGAGCCTGGGGAAAAAGGAGTAAAAGAGTAGGTCATCATAATTGCAGCCGGTAGCGGGCTTAACCATCCGTATAGATACCAACAGGAATTTTCCGTGTCAAGGATCATGGCTGGACTGAAAATGGTTCCCGGGTCCGGCGCGGTCCTTTCCCGGGACGACGAAAAATTCCGTGCCCAGGGAAAACCCGGCCCAGTTTTGAAAGAAAGAATTTTGAAAGAAAAAATTTGAAAACAAAAAATTTTGAAAGAAAAAAATTACGAGAAAAAAATGAATCTTGTTATAGGAGGAAGCGGTTTTATCGGCGCCCACCTGGTGCGTGAACTTGTCCGAAACGGAGAGCAGGTCAGGGTCTTTGACCGGGCCCCCTTTCCCATTGACATACCGGAACAACCAGAGGAAACGGTCCAGGGAGACATCCTGCGGCCCGATGACCTCCTCCAGGCCATGCAGGGCTGCGCAACCGTCTATCACCTGGCCGGTATTCCCATGCTCTGGGCCAGGGACGTGCGCGTTTTTGAGCAGGTCAATCACCAGGGAACGATACATGTCCTGCAGGCGGCACGCAGAGCGGGCATTGACCGGTTGGTATTCACCAGCACCGAATCCATCCTGGCCCCCACCCATGGCAATGAACCGGTCACAGAGACGGCCGATCCACAATTAAAAGACATGCTGGGCCCCTATTGCCGCTCAAAACTGTTGGCTGAGCAGGCCGTGTTTCGGGCGGCCAGAGAGGGCATGCATGCCATTGTCGTCTGCCCGACCCTGCCCATCGGCCCCGGAGACAGGAACCTCACCCCGCCGGGACAGATGATCCGTGATTTTCTCCAGGGTAAGATCCCGGGCTACCTGGACTGCACCCTCAACTTTGCCGATGTCCGGGACATGGCGATCTGGCACCGGCTGGCCGCGAGGAAGGGTGAACCGGGCCGCCGCTATATCCTCTCCGGCCACAACCTCTCCATCCATGAATTTTTCCAACATCTCAGCCGGGAAAGCGGCCTCCCCTGTCCGCGCCTGAAAGTCCCCTACGCGGTAGCGCTTGCCTGGAGCTATGTGGAACATTATTTCAGCCGTCTCACCGGCAAAAAACCCAGAAGCTCGGTAACAGGAGTCAAGCTCTGCCGTCGTTCCATGGCCTTTGACGGTTCCTGGACCTGGAAGACCCTGGGCCATTATCCCCGGCCGCTTGCGGAGAGTATCAGCCAGGCCGTTGCCTGGCACCAGCGCTTCCTCGAGCAGGAGAAATCAAAGCCGGACACTTGAGGTCACTGAAATTTGTACTCGTCATACAGCGGTTGAAGACGGTCGCGGATCTCATCCTTATCCAGGCCATACTGCTCAAGTGAATAGCGGTGCCTGCTTGTATAGGTCCTGGCCCGCTGGGTCTCACGTGTAAGAAGTCGGTCATACTCCGGGCTGAGATCCAGGCCGAAATGGTGATAGATCTCGTGCACTGCCGCCCGGGGATCGGCAACAAGATCGGTATAGCGGAGTTTGTGAAGATATTCCCAGGGGATGGCTGCCTCCACCTCGTGGAGATGGAGGTAATATTTACAGATCAAATCAGCCATTTCCCGGCAGGCCCGGCCGTCTTTAACGAGATGGGGGGCCAGGGATTTCCAGGTAACCTCAAACATGGAGATCAGCGAAGGGATCGATTCGGCCGGATGCCTGATGAGATGGACGATGCGCATATCAGGGAGCAGGGTATGGATGGATTCGATGCGGCCGGCGATCAGCGCCACCTTCTGCAGCAGAATTTTGTCCGGGCCGGTGGCGTAGAGATGCCGCTGCAGGCAGCTGTAATAGTAGGCCATGAGTTTTTTCCGGGATTTTTCCGGCATGAAATCGACAAAAGTAGCGTCGTCCATATCCGCTAAAAAGGGAAACAGCAGGCCGAGCAAGGGGCTGAGCATAGCATACATGAACAGCATCTCATCGGACTCCGCCTTTTCCGGCCCGGTCTTGTGAATCGTTTCCCATCCCTTGAAGCTGCGATTGGAGATGATGTTCAGCAGCCTTTTGCCCGGATGGCCAAGCATACGGTCAAGTCGTCCGGTGAGGGCAAAAAATCTGTAGCAGGTGATAGCCGGAAAAATCGTCTGATACAGTTTAAAATAGGTAAACTGGTCATCCAGGGCCAGCAGCCGGTGGCTGAATGTTGTGCCGCTGCGGGGATTGCCGATAATGTAGATGGGCGCCCGCACCGCCTGGTTTCTGAAATCCGGGAACAGAATATGATCAAGCAGGCGCATGCAGCAGACAAACAGGCGCAGGAGCAGGAACGGTACCAGAAACAGAATAACCAGAACCGCATGCCGGGGTGAAAAATATTTCCTGGAAAAACTTAAACGCAGAAGCTTGAAAAATGTCGGATAATGAAAATACATTGTATACCTTAAATTGTTTCCTTTGAACCTTGATTTTGAACCTGGAAATATGCTCGGAAAGGTGGCCGCTCGTCAAGGGATAAACCGGCATGGCCGGAACATATTTTATCGTCACAGCCACAACAAATGATGAAAATAGTCTGATATGACTCAGCTACGCGGACTATTTTCGGATAAACCAGCATGGCTGGACCAGATTGGCCGGCCACAACGAACAATGAAAATCTCCGACTCCGGCATGGGCAGCCATGTCCTCTGTGGGTGATTTTCGGATAAACCAGCATGCCTTGGCGGCACAACAAACCATGAAAATCAAAAGGTTACGCTAAAAAACAGTAATTTCTCAATAAGTGGTGATATAAGTCTGGATCCCCGCCCAACAGACTGCGGGGATGACGCTCTGAATTG
>WFZC01000110.1 GCA_015489765.1 Desulfobulbaceae bacterium | reverse complement strand
CTTTCAGGCACTGTTTTTACAGAATGAAAACATCATACATTTTTGTTAATAAAATAAAAAAAGATAACGGATTTGTTCTAACGGGCCCTCCCCCCGCACAGTGCGCTCTAAATAATTATCGCCTTGGAATCAAATGGTTATCCAATTTTATCTTCACTGGCCCGGCTCTTGCTTTAAAAGCAGGAATAAGATTTCGGCGTGTCTGCCTGAGATATTTGGAGGAAATATTTCCGGCGGGGACAACAAAAAATTTACTGGAGGAACATTGAGGAATGAATACTGGTGATACCGCGTTTATGTTAATTGCAACGGCCATGGTCATGTTGATGACCCCCGGGCTGGCGCTTTTTTATGGAGGACTTGTCCGCTCGAAAAATGTACTGGCAACAACCATGCAGTCCTTCTTCTGCCTTGGATTGATCTCCATTGTATGGGTTCTGTATGGATACTCGCTTGCATTCGGCCCCGATATCGGCGGCTTTATCGGCGGCCTGAAATATCTTGGCTTAAAAGGGGTGACCACCGGCATCGGCCCGTATTCAGACACCATCCCGGATCTTCTCTTCTGCGCCTTTCAGTTGATGTTCGCCATCATCACCCCGGCCCTGATAACCGGCGCCTATGCCGAAAGAATGAAGTTTACCGCCTTTGCCCTGTTTACCGTGCTCTGGGCAACATTTGTCTATTTCCCGGTCTGCCACTGGGTTTGGGGCGGAGGCTGGCTCGGCAAGATGGGCGCCCTTGACTTTGCCGGCGGCACCGTCATCCATATAAACTCCGGTGCCGCCGCCCTGGTGGCTGCCATTGTCCTGGGCAAACGAAAGGGGTATGGCCGGGAGGCCATGCATCCGCACAACCTCCCCATGACCATTCTCGGCGCCGGAGTGCTCTGGTTCGGCTGGTTCGGCTTTAATGCCGGTTCAGCCCTGTCCGCCGGTCCCATTGCCGTCCTTGCCCTGTTCACCACCCAGGTCGCCACCGGATGCGCGGCCATCACCTGGGTCCTGGCGGAATGGGCGGTCCAGGGTAAACCAACCACCCTGGGCGCTGCCTCGGGTGCGGTTGCGGGACTTGTGGCCATAACTCCGGCGGCAGGATTTGTAGGCCCACTGTCAGCCATGGTCATCGGACTCGTTGCCGGGGCGCTCTGCTACGGAGCTGTTCTGATGAAGGCAAAATTTGGCTATGACGATGCCCTGGACGTGGTCGGTGTCCATGGTATCGGCGGCCTCTGGGGAGCGCTTGCCACAGGCCTTTTTGCCTCGACCGTCTGGAATCCGGACGGTGCCAACGGCCTGTTTTTCGGCAACCCCCATCAGTTTGTCGTCCAGGCCATAGGGGCCGGGGCCGCCATCGGCTACTCCCTTGTCCTCACCTTTATCCTGCTCAAGGTGGTGAATGCGGTTGTCGGCCTTCGTCCCGAGCTGGAAGACGAGGTCCAGGGTCTTGACGTTACCGACCACAAGGAGGTCGGCTACTCCCTGTAACAGACCATGCCGCCCGGGCCTCACCCCCGGGCGGCAACTCGGAAATGCATAAATAAAATGACTGATCGGGCAAAAGAGCAAACTTGAATTAACCGCCTCCCCTTGTTACAATGTTGTCTTTATTATTAACAACTTTGTAATATTTTTTTTATTCCAAGAGGAGGCAAGTGATGAACGGAGCGGATACCGCCTTTATTCTGGCGGCGGCGGGACTGGTTTTATTGATGACCCCGGGTCTGGCCCTGTTTTACGGTGGCATGGTGCGTGGTAAAAACGTACTGGGCACCATAATGCAGAGCCTGATCATGATAGCGATTATTTCCTTTGAATGGGTCTATTTCGGATATTCCATGTCCTTTGGTCCGGACGTGGGCGGATTCATAGGCGATTTATCCTGGTTTGCCCTGCATGGGGTAACCAATGCGCCCAGCAGCCAGTACGCGACCACGATCCCGCAAACGGTTTTCATGATTTACCAGTGCATGTTTGCGATCATCACTCCGGCGCTCATCACCGGCGCTTTTGCCGAACGGGTCCGTTTCGCTCCCTTTGCGCTCTTTAGTCTTCTCTGGGCGCTGCTGGTCTACAACCCGGTCTGTCACTGGATATGGGGAAGCGGCGGCTGGCTGGCCAAGATAGGCGTGCTCGACTTTGCCGGCGGTCTGGTCGTCCACGCGACCTGCGGCATGGCGGCCCTGGCCTCGGTCATGGTTATCGGCCCGAGAAAAGGTTATGGACAACGGAGCTTCATGCCCCACAACCTGCCCATGACCATGCTGGGAACCGGTCTGCTCTGGTTTGGCTGGTTCGGTTTTAACGGCGGCTCGGCCCTGGCGGCCAACGATGTCGCCGCCACCGCCTTTGTCGCCACCCATCTCGGCGGCATGGCCGGCATGGCCATGTGGACCCTGATGGAATGGTGGCAACTGGGCAAACCGACCACCCTCGGTGCGGCATCCGGCGCCATTGCCGGTCTGGCGACTATTACGCCGGCAGCGGGCTTTGTCGGGCCCAACGGCGCCATTGCCATCGGCCTTATTGCCGGCCTTGTCTGTTACGGTGCTGTCAACCTGAAATCAAAACTCCAGTTTGACGACTCCCTGGATGTCGTTGGTATCCATGGGGTCGGTGGCATTACCGGGACCATTCTCCTTGGCGTTTTTGCAACCAGGGCAGCAAATCCCGGCGGTGTCGACGGCCTGTTGGCGGGTAGCACGGCCCAGCTCGGTCATCAGATCATAGGGGTTGTTGCTGTCGCGGCCTATGCCTTCATCGTCAGCTGGCTGCTGTTAAAGGCCATTCACGCTACCATGGGACTCCGGCTTTCCGAAGATGCTGAGGTCGAAGGTCTTGATTCGGCTGAACACACGGAAACCGCATATAATACATAAAAAATCCCTCCATGGGCCGGGAAACAGAATTTCCCGAATCAGGTTCCATGCAGGAGTGCAAAAACCGGTAAGTATCATGCCCTTTGGGCACAACAAACCATGAAAACAGGCCCGGCGGACAGGCCATTGGTTCGCCAACGCAGGCGGTCTTTTTTGGTGCCCTGTCTTCCGGCCTGTTTTCTGACAACGAGGTTGAGAAATGAAAAAAATCGAGGTTATTATCAAGCCTTTCAAGCTTGATGACGTCAAAGAGGCCTTAAACGGAATCGGCATCAAGGGGATGACCATTTCCGAGGTCAAGGGATACGGCCGCCAGAAAGGTCACACGGAAATCTATCGCGGCGCCGAATACGTTGTTGACTTTCTGCCAAAAGTAAAGCTTGAAATCATCATTGACTCCGACCAGGTCGACCAGGTCATCGAGACGGTTGTCTCGGCTGCCAGGACCGGCAAGATCGGGGATGGCAAGATCTTTGTCCTGCCGGTTGAAAAAATTGTCCGCGTGCGTACAGGGGAGACCGACCACGAGGCCATATAGATGTCAAAGGAGCTGCATGCGCAGCAGGCTGCCCTGGAGGAGTTATGGCGGCAGGGGCTCAGCGGCCATGAGCTCCTGCGCCGGCACACGACCCTGGTTGATGATTTTCTCGTTGACCGGTTTACTGCTTCCCCGGCAATACAAACCAACAGGGGCCACATAGCCCTGATAGCCCTTGGTGGATATGGCCGGCGCGAGCTGTATCCCTTTTCCGATATCGATCTCCTGCTTCTCCACGACTGGCGTTCGGGAAAAATCATGCAGGAGGTGTCGGAATCCATCCTCTATCCGCTCTGGGACGCCGGTTTTGAGGTGGGGCATTCCGTGCGCGGAATCAAAGATGCCATCCGCTTTGCCGGGGAAGACTTCTTTTTCCAGGTCGCCCTGTTGGACGCCCGCCTGCTGACCGGCTCCAAACAACTTTTTGACAAACTGCTGGCCCGCTACCAGAAGAAAGTACTTGACGGCAACCGGCATAAATTTGTCCAAACCATGGAAAAGTTCCGCAGCCAGCGTAGAAAAAACTATGGCTCCCATGCCTACCTGCTCGAACCCCACATCAAGGAGGGCAAGGGGGGGATGCGGGACATCCAGGCAATGCTCTGGGTGGCCAGGGCGGTTTTTGGTCTTTCCGGCCTTGCTGCCATGACCGATGCCGGTCTTCTTACCGCCGAGGACCGGAAAAAATTTTCCGGCTCCTGGGACATGCTGGCCCGTATCAGGAACAGGCTTCATTATATCAGCCGCAGAAAAAACGACCGATTGATTTTTGAATACCAGGAGGAAATGGCAGCCAGTTTCGGCTATCGCGATACCAAGGGCCAGTTAGCCGTTGAACAGTTTATGCGGCAGGTGTACGGACACCTGCAGAATATTGCCGTTATTACCGACCTTTTTTTCGAGCATGTGCATGA
Source organism: Desulfobulbaceae bacterium (assembly GCA_015489765.1). Taxonomy (GTDB): domain Bacteria; phylum Desulfobacterota; class Desulfobulbia; order Desulfobulbales; family Desulfobulbaceae; genus DRLX01. Next base: position 14,317 of record WFZC01000110.1, on the reverse strand, counting down.
GGTCCTGGGAGTAAAAAAGAATAAAGGCAAGGAGAGAGTGCTGGAGAAGGCCATTATTGCCCGGGGCGGCTCTCTCCATCTTGCCGATCCAGACGAGCTGGATAAGCGACCCCATCTCATGATGCGCGTCTTTCTCCAGGCCGGACGTACAGGCCTGCCCCTGCATCATCGTCTCCGCCAGCAGATAAGCAGCCATCTCCATCTCGTTGATGATCGTTTTCGCACCTCTCGCAGGGCGGCAAAAGCCTTTATCGACCTGCTTGTGCAGTCAAAAGAGGTTATGACGGTCCTGGAAACCATGCTGGAGACCGGTCTGCTGACCTCCTACATCCCGGAATTTGCCGAGATTGAATCCCTGGCCCAGCACGATCTTTATCATATCTACACCGTTGATCGTCACCAACTGCAGACCGTGGCCGAACTGCACACATTGCGCGACCAGAAAAAAGAACTGTTTGCCGGCTTGGAGGCGCCGCATATTCTCTACCTGGCGGCCCTGCTCCATGATATCGGCAAGGGTCACCATACCGACCATTCCAAACTGGGAGCTGAAATGATCGGTGAGGTCGGCAAACGACTGGGGCTTTCAAAGGAAGATATTGCTACCCTTGCCTTTCTTGTCCGCTATCATCTCTATTTGCCGGAAAATGCCCTGCGCCGCGACCTGGAGGATCATGACTTCATCCGGCACACGGCGGAACTGATTGGCTCCAATGACCGTCTGACCATGCTCTACCTGCTCAGTATTGCCGATTCAAAGGCAACCGGCCCCTCGGCCTGGTCGGACTGGAAGGCCACCCTTATGGCCGAGCTTTTTTTAAAGACAAAATCCTGCATAGACAGCGCCTGTCTGTCCGGAGCGGCAGCAGAGGACGAGGAACAGGGGGCTTCCTGGCTCAGACAGAGAGTTGCCGACCTGGTGGCCGACGACGGGCAGCTGGGGCACCAATTGCAGGAGCTTCCCGATGATTACCTGACCAGCTTTACGCCGGAATCCGTTGCCCGCCACCTGCAGCTGCACAGGAAGCATGCCGGCCGGTTGCAGCAACGGGTGCTGCTCTTTCCCGAGGCCCGCCAGGGGTACTGGTCCCTGCTTATGCTCAGCAAGGACAGGCCGGGCCTGCTTGCCAAACTCTGCGGCGTGCTTGCCCTGCACAATTTTTCCGTCCTTGCCGCCCAGATCTTTACCTGGCCCGACGGCACAGTGGTTGATGTCCTTGATGTGCAACCCGTTGCCGCAACCGAATTTGACGAACAGAACTGGCAGGGATTGGAAGATGACCTGAACAGGGCAATCAACTACCGGCTCGATGTCGGCCTGAAACTGCACACAAAACAGCAGGGGTTTGGCCTCAAACCCAGGCGTCAGGTCCAGCAGCTGGAACTGAAGGTGGTCCTTGACAATGAATCGTCACGAAGATTTACCGTGATCGAGGTCTACGGGGCGGATGCGCCGGGCGCCCTGTACCAGCTCACCCAAACCCTGTCCGACTTCGGCCTCGATATCCACCGGGCAAGAATTGCCACCGAAGTGGAACAGTTAATTGATATTTTTTACGTTCTTAAACGAGACGGCTCCAAACTCACTGACAGCGAGCAACAGGAAACCGTCCGCAAAACCCTGCTCAAAATCATCGGCATGGATGGGGTTGGGGAACAGGCATGATTTTTTCCACAAATAGTGGAATAAAATAATGCCGATTTGTACGTAAAATGGTAAGGAATGGGTGTCCGGTCTGGACCGGACCATTTTATCAATCATCCAAGAACAAGGAGATGGAACATGACGCGCGAAGAGATAATGAAAATCATTGAAGAGCAGAACGTGCACTTCTTTCGGCTGCAGTTTGTCGATATTTTCGGATTTATGAAAAATATCGCCATTCCGCTCAGCCAGATCGAAAAGGCACTGGATGGCCAGATCATGTTTGACGGCTCATCCATTGATGGTTTTGTCCGTATTAACGAGTCGGACATGTACCTGAAACCGGATTACAACACCTTCTGTGTTCTTCCCTGGAGGGAACAGGACGGAACCAATGCAGCCCGGATCATCTGCGACGTCTACAAATCAGACGGTACACCTTTTGAGGGTTGTCCGCGCAATAATCTCAAGCGTGTCCTGGCCGAGGCCAAAGACATGGGCTTTACCATGAACGTGGGTACCGAAGCCGAATTTTTCCTGTTTGAGAAAGATGAGATGGGAGAAGCAACCACCATTACCCACGATGTGGCCGGTTATTTTGATGTTGATCCCGATGACTGCGGCATCAACTGCCGCCGGGAAATCATCGAGACCCTGGAAGCCATGGGCTTTGAAATCGAGGCCTCCCATCATGAAGTTGCCGAGGGTCAGCACGAGGTCAACTTCAAGTATGCCGATGCCCTGACCGCCGCCGACAACACCCTGACCTTCAAATGGGTGGTCCGCTCCATCGCCGACCGGCACGGCCTGCATGCGACCTTTATGCCCAAGCCTGTTTTCGGCATCAACGGGTCCGGCATGCACACCAACCAGTCACTCTTCAACCTGGACGGCACCAATGCCTTCTTTGATGAAAACGGCCCCCTGCAGCTTTCCGAGACCTGCTACCACTACATCGCCGGTATCGCCAAAAATGCCAAGGGTTTTGTCGCAGTAACCAATCCGCTGGTCAACTCCTACAAACGTCTGGTTCCCGGCTACGAGGCCCCGGTCTATGTTGCCTGGTCCGCTTCCAACCGTTCCGCCCTGATCCGCATTCCCGCTTCCCGGGGCATGGGAACACGCACCGAGGTCCGCTGCCCGGATCCGACCTGTAACCCCTATCTCGCCTTTGCCATGATGCTGGCCTCTGGTCTGGATGGCGTCAAAAACAAACTGCAGGCGCCCGATTCCGTTGACCAGGATATCTTCAAGATGACCGCTGCTGAAAAAGAGGCAGCCGGTATTCAAAGCCTGCCGGCCAACCTGGAAGAGGCCATCAACGAACTAAAGGCCAATCCCATTGCCAAAGAGGCCCTTGGTGAACATATCTTTGCCAAGTACGTGGAAGGCAAGGAAAAGGAATGGGACAACTATCGTACCGCAGTCACCGATTGGGAACTGGAGAACTACCTGGATAACTATTAGTCCTCACAACCACCCCTTGCCCGGGCAAGGGGACATATCGGTTCCAGCAAAGGGGAATATCCGCGCAGGCGGTATTCCCCTTTCCCCGTTGAATCACCCGGCAAACAGAATGAAAGAAAACAGCCAACAGCAATTGGTCGGTCAATGCCTGCAACAGGTGATCAATACCCATATCGGCCCTGCCTATTGGCGTTTTTTTCTTCTTGCCAGGCAATGGCAAGACCTTGTGGGCACAGAGATTGCCGCCCATGTCACCCCGGCCTGGCTGCGCAGGGATACGCTCTGGCTTTATGTGGACGCCTCTGTCTGGATGCAGGAAATTCGTTTCCTCCAGCCGGAATTGCTGCAAAAAATAAACAGATACCTGCAGGAAGTGGTTGTCCGGGAGATTCGTTGTCTGCAACGACCACAGGATGCCACCGAAATACAGGAAAAACCGCCCATACCCGATAAGGCAATCAATCCGGAAGAGGAACAGACCTTCCGCCGGATGACGGAAAATATCCCGGACCCTGAATGCGGCAGGGCGTTATTGAAATTATGGCGGGCATTCCAGAGCAAAGGACGATAAGCCGGTATCGCCCGGACCGCCCATACACTGAAAATCAATCGTCTATGAATATAATTAAACTGATCGGCAACACACCTCTGGTTGATCTCTCCCGTCTGAGCCCCAATGATGGGGTACGGTTGCTTGGCAAGCTGGAGTCTCGAAATCCAGGCGGTTCCATCAAGGACCGGATTGCCCTGTCCATGGTGGAAGCAGGTGAAAAAAGCGGTGAGCTGACCCGGGATAAAATTCTTCTTGAGGCAACCAGCGGCAATACCGGCATTGGCCTGGCCATGGTCTGCGCGGCCAAGGGCTACCGCTGTCAACTGGTCATGCCGGAATCGGCCTCCATCGAACGCAGACAGATCATGCAGGCCTACGGGGCCGAAATCATCCTGACCGCGGCCCGGCGGGCTACAGACGGCGCCATTGAAAAGGCCTATGCCATGGCCCGCGAGCATCCGGACCTCTACTTCCTGACCGACCAGTTCAACAATCCGGCCAACTGGCAGGCCCATTACGACCACACCGGCCCTGAGATCTGGCGCCAGACCGAGGGCAGGGTAACCGAAATTGTCACCACCCTTGGCACCTCGGGAACGGCCATGGGCCTTTCGCGCTGGTTTACCGAGTTCCACCCGGAGGTACGGGTCATTGCCGTTGAGCCCTATCTCGGCCACAGGATCCAGGGGCTGAAGAACATGAAGGAATCCTACAAGCCGACAATCTTTAACAAAACACTGCCCCATGCCATCGTCAACGTGGCGGACGAAGACGCCTTCCGCATGGCGCGCAGGCTGGCAAGAGAGGAAGGGGTATTTGCCGGCATGAGCAGCGGCGCGGCCCTGTTTGCGGCGGTGGAACGGGCAGGACGGCTCAGCAGCGGAACCGTGGTGGCGATCCTGCCCGACGGCGGTGAACGCTATCTCAGTACCTCACTCTTTGTCCGCCGCCAAAAAACAGATAAGAAAAAGCCGCAACTGCAGTTCTACAATACCATGCAGCGCCGAAAAGAGATTTTCAAGCCCCTGCATGATGACCGGATAACCTTTTATGCCTGCGGCCCGACCGCCTATGAATCGCCAAACCTGGCCCATTGCCGCCGGCTGGTAGTCGCCGACCTGATGATCCGCTACCTGCTGTTCAAGGGATACAAGGTCGATTCCTATATGAACTTTACTGATCTTGATGACAACACCATTGCCGGTTCGGAAAAGGCTGGCATCTCCCTGCGGAAATTTACCGATGGATATATCGACGAGTTCAAACGGGCCATGGAAACCCTGGCCATCCGCAAGGCAACGGGCTATCCGCGGGCATCGGAACATGTGGGCGACATGATCGAGATCACCCATGAGCTTATCCACAAGGGATATGCCTATGAAAAACACGGGTCCATCTATTTTGATATTTCAAAGTTCAAACAATATGGACGCCTCTCCGGGGTTGATTTGAGCAAAATCAAACTGGGCCGCACGGTTGATCTTGACAACTACGAAAAGGACAATCCACGGGATTTTACCCTCCTGAAACGTTCCACCCTGACGGAACTGAAAAGGGGTATCTTCTTTGAAACCGACTGGGGCAACGTGCGTCCGGGCTGGCATATTGAGTGTTCCGCCATGTCGACCAGGTACCTGGGCCAGACCCTGGACATCCACACCGCCGGCCAGGATCTCATGTTTCCGCACCACGAAAATGAAATCGCCATTGCCGAGGCCCTGACCGGCAAACCGCTGGCCAGGTACTGGCTCCACTCCGGCCTGTTGCTCAAGGACGGAAAAAAAATGTCGGCGGAGAACAGTAATATCGTCACCTTGCAGGATGTTATTGACCGGGGATACAGCGGCCGGGAGATACGGTTCATGCTCCTTGGCGTCCACTATCGCAAACCGTTGCAGTTCACCTACAAACGGCTGGATTCCGTCCGGGTTGCCCTCAAACGCCTTGATGAATTTACCAGAAAACTGCTCTGCCTGCGGCCCAACCTCCCCCACCCTGAAATTGCGGCCCATATTTCAACCCTTGAAAAACGTTTCACAACAGCCATGGATGACGATCTCAACATCTCCGGCGCCATAGGCGCCCTGTTTGATTTCGTCAAAATCGCCAATCCTGTTTTACAATCAGGCTCCCTGGATCTGGAGCAGAAAAATGACATCCTCGAAATCCTTGGCCGGATAAATTCCGTGCTCGAGATTCTGCAGCTCAAACAATGCCCTCTGGCTCCGGAAATCGATGCCCTTATCCAGGAGCGGGAAAAGGCCAGAAAGGCGAAAGACTGGCAGGCGGCCGACAGGGCCAGGGAAGAACTGCTGCGCATGGGCGTGACCATCCACGACACATCCACCGGCCCGGTCTGGGAGCTCAGTGAGGAGGCATGTAAAAATTGCTTGCAGGGAGAGTTGCAAGAGTGTTAATTTCGTTTTCCACTTTCAAAATATCCGCAAACCACATGCGCCAGTAGCTCAGCTGGATAGAGCAACGGCCTTCTAAGCCGTAGGTCGCAGGTTCGAATCCTGCCTGGCGTACCATCTTTTATCCGAAAATAGCCCGCGTAGTTGTGTCCTTTCGGGATATTTTCATCATTCCTTGTGGCTAGGACGGTAAATTATGGTCCAGCCATGCTGGTTTATCTGTACATATCCGCAAATAGTGAACTGCCTCCCAGAAACCGAGGGCGGGTACAAATCAGCGACAATTTTGACAGCTTGTTTACCTTGATTTTTCTATTTTCCTGCTCTACTTTTTCAATATGGGAACAAAACCAAAACAGATCACCGATCATGACTGTGAAAAAATTATCCATGACTGTTTATGGGAGTATTCTATGAGTAATGAGGAACTCCTTCAGTTAGCACAAAACGGCACTGATCAGGAAAAATTTTTTTTATTCTGTAAAATTTTAGAAAATTCTCAGGATGTTTTAAGAAGTCTCAATATCTTCAGTGTCGATGATCAAAAGAAAATGCTCCACAGCTACACCCCACCAAAATTCAACCATCATTTTCTGAAAAAACGCCAAAGTGTGATAAAATTTTTTCTAACCGGCGAAGAAATTGATATTCCTGAACTTCGATGGAACATATAGACTTCACCAGGCTTTACCTCTTGCAGGATGAAATCCTGCCAATCATTTTCCAGGATGACACTGAATTTTATCTAACCGGCGGCACCTGCCTGAACCGTTTTTATTTTGAAAAAAGGTATTCCGACGATCTCGATCTTTTTACAAACTTTTCCAATACATTCGCCTATTCCGCCAAGGATATTATCGCCAGGATTTCCCGTCAACACTTTACAGTGAGCAGACAGGTTGATTCCAAGGATTTTATTCGAATCCAGATAACCAAAGACAACGTCCGGCTTCAGGTGGATTTCATCAATGACCGGGTCAAACGATTTGGAGATTTTCAATATCACGGCAGGTACAAATTGGACAACCCGTTAAACATTTTATCAAACAAAATTACCGCCGTCATGGGCAGAGACAACCCAAAGGATATTTTCGACATCTGCCTTATCGACCAAAATATGGAAATCCAATGGGATGAAATTCTTGCTCAGGCAAAGGAAAAACTTCTTTTCCAGAAAGAGGATTTACTTTACCGCCTGAGGACCTTCCCTTCTTCGTTGCTCAACAAACTGAACACAATTGATGAACATTTTCTCAACAACATAAAAAAATATATAGACGGCATTATCCTGGATATAAGTAACTCCTGATAATTCTAAGACATTCCCTCTTTTCCTCTGCATTTATTCCGATTTTGGCCCTTACGCCACCGGCCACGGATCACACTTACTGCATTTTCGGCAACTCTTCTTTGTCTCCTTCCAATAGCTATCATTTTCACAGGTGATATTGGACTCGTGGTTCTCTGCATAGGGACGACCATCAACCCCTATCTCAATTTCAATTCGTAATTCCACGGCCCTGTTTCCTTCAACCATTTATTCTCCCCTCCACCCGAGAAATCAAAAAAGGACGTAATTACCGTAATATATACACATAAAATACCGGCGATATTGAAACTGTGGCAGCATGGCACGGGTTCTGCATTTTACGTGATAACAAAAAACTTCCTAATCGAGAAAGATGCCCGAACAGACTACCGGTGACAGCAATGCCGTTTATAAAAACTTGGGAAAAACCGAAAAACGAATTTCATTCTCGTTATTCAAATAACAGACATTACGACTCCATGCGATATCACCTTTTTACATTCTTTTTTCTTTGCCTGCTCTGGGCCCCGCTAACATCACTGGCTGCCACCGACGGCGGGCACGACCTGCAGATTACATTTTCCACCATACCCACACTGAACTGCACCATTGCCGGATTCCGTCTTTACGATGACAATGGGGAACAGGTTTGTGAAACAACGGACGAAACAGGTAGCAACACAATAATATGCCCCGATGTTCAGGTATCAGGCAGTGAGGCCACCTTTACCATGACCAGTTTCTGCACGGAAGGAGCAGAAAGCGCTCATTCCGCGCCTTTCACTATAAATTTCCCGGATGACCCCCTGCTCAATGCCGTTATTGCGGCAACCCCCTCAACAGGGACCGCACCCCTTGACGTTACATTTAACGGCGACAATTCTACAGGAACAATAACACAATATCACTGGCAATTTGGCGATGGCTCCTCAACTGCTGATGGAGTACGTACCACTCACCAGTTTACCAATGCCGGTGAGTATACAGTCACCCTGACTGTTACCGATGATGCCGGCAATACATCATCAACAGAGTATACGATTACTGTATCCGGCGGCGCACCTGACAATTCTCCTCCGATAGCAGTTATCGCTGCGACGTCTACAGTTGGCGACAGCCCCTTATCCGTCACCTTTGATGGTTCAGGGTCAAGTGATCCGGACGGTGACACACTAACCTATTCATGGAACTTCGGTGATGGCGACAGCAATAGTGGCAGTGCGCCATCGGCAACACATATCTACACCAATGCCGGCACATACCAGGCCACGCTCACCGTTTCAGACGGGACACACCAAGTAACCAGCAAACCCATCCCTGTCCTGGTTTCAGGAGATGGAATCACCAGTGGTCAGCCTACAGCGGCTTTCACTGTAGACAGAAAATCGGGGACGGTCCCCTTGACCATCCATTTTAACGGATCCACTTCAACCGCGTCTTCAGACACAGACAACATTGTCCGATACGCATGGAACTTTGGTGACGGCAGCACTGCTTCAGGCAGAACCGTAACTCACACCTTTACCGTTATTGGTGAATATTCGGTCAGCCTGACCGTTACGGACAGTTCAGGTGCAAGCAATACGACTACGATGAAAATCAATGGGACGGAGAATAAGGATATCAGAAAACTCCTTCCTCTAATTTACAAACTGTTGCTTCTCAACAACACGCATCAGAATCCGGAGAAGCCATAGGCCAAGTTATGTTTGAAAAAAAATGTTCGACATTCATGCCATATTGCGTCCTGTTTTTCGTTGTTCTTTTAGCAACTGCAGCAGGGGCCCAGGATGTTTCTTTTTCCTGGATTCCCAATACGGAGACGACTCTTGCCGGTTATAAAATTCATTACGGCACAGCACACGGTAGTTATACAATGGTGACCGATGTGGGTAATCCTGCAATCGGAGGCGACAATAGAGTCCACGGCAGTGTCCTCAACCTAACGCCAGGAACGACCTATTATTTCGTCTGTACCGCCTATGATGACCAGGGTAATGAGAGCGAGTATTCCCAGGAAATTGAATGGACAGCCACTGAACAATCAACCGGCAATCCTCCGGTTGCCGATAACGGTACTGTTTCCACTAAGGAAAATACAACCGTTACAGGCACGGTCACCGCTTCAAATGATTCAGGCCTTTCCATTACCTATCAGGTTCAGCAGAATGTCAGTCACGGCAACCTGGATCTGACAGCCGACACCGGCGATTTTTCCTACACTCCGGCATCAAACTTCTCGGGTACGGATACTTTCACCTTTACTGCCCACGATGACAACGGAACTTCGGCCCCGGCAACGGTAACGATCACGGTTACGGCAGTAAATCAACCACCGCAGGCCGATAACCTGAATTTTGATGTTGATGGAGACGCAGCCTTTTCAGGACAACTCCAAGGATCAGATCCGGATGGCGACGCCCTTACATTCAGCCGTGTATCAGCGCCGTCAAAGGGCAGTGTCACCATCAACAGTTCGGGCAGTTTCACTTATACCCCGAACAGCAACCAGGACGGCACGGATTCTTTCACATTCAAGGTCAATGACGGCCAGCTTGATTCTAATCCGGCAACCGTAACCATTTCCATTACCGCAGTAAATCATCCGCCAACGGTAACGGACGGCGTACTTGAAACATCTAAAAATGTTCCTGTTTCCGGGCAGCTCCAGGCAAACGACCCAGATAACGACACATTGACCTATACCATAGTCGGAAATGGTTCTCTTGGCACGGCAACAATCACTAATGCCCAAACCGGCGCTTTTACCTATACGCCGAACTCCAATGCCACCGGGACGGATTCCTTTACCTTCAGGGTCAATGACGGTACTCTTAATTCCGAAAACGGGACAATTTCAGTTACTATTATTCAAAATAATCAACCACCAACGGCTCACACTTCCAGTTTTTCAGGAACAGTAAACACTGCCATCAATGGTCATCTAAGCGGCAGCGATCCCGACGGCGACTCTCTTAGCTTCATCGTTGTTTCTCAACCCGAAAGAGGAAGCCTGAACCTTGACCCCTCCGGGGCGTTTACCTACACACCTGATCAAAATACAACCGGCAGTGACACATTTACCTTCAAAGTCAATGACGGAACTGAGGACTCCGCCTCCGCCCAGGTCAATATAACCATAAATGATTCACAAAATTCCGTCCATTTCCGCTGGACCCCCAACCAGGAACAGATTGACGGCTACAAGCTTTATTATAAGATCGGTGATAAAGGAGGACCGGAATACAACGGAACCGGAATCAACGAGGGCGATTCACCGGTTGATGTCGGTAATGTCACCCAATTCACGCTCACCGGTCTTCAGGACAATAAGCGCTATTACTTTACCATCACGGCCTATAAGGGGGATGAGGAAAGTGAATACGCAAAAGAGATAGTTCTCTGGACAGGAAAAACCCCGGCCGCACCCACCATTATGAATATTATTGAGGTGAAATAAAAACCTGATAGGAATCAGCATACACATGATTCCTGAACCGGCAAGGCATGGAAACTGAGCAAACGATCTTTTGATGACCACTTCAACTCAACTTGGATGCTATCAGGGATACCATCGCCTTGCCTGATCACCAATATCACTTCTGTTGGCTTCACATAGAGGACATGAATAAGTGTCCATTGCCGACCGTATAGACTTCTCAATAACGGATCAACCTGTCTCTTTGTTGCATCCTTGCAAATTGTGTGGTACGGTTGCAATATGCAAGGAAAATATATTCGGAGAAATATCGAACCGGAACTGCGGGAGTGTCTCTTTGATTTTCCTGCAACAGCCGTTCTTGGCCCCAGGCAATGCGGCAAGACAACTCTGGCACAAAAAATTATTGCCGACAAGCCCGCCGCTCTCTACCTTGACCTGGAAAAGCCTGCCGATCTGGCAAAACTCCAGGAACCTGAATTATTTTTTGCTCAACATCACGATAAACTCATCTGTCTCGATGAGGTGCAACGACTTCCGGACATTTTTCCCGTCCTGCGTTCAATTATTGATGCTCAGGGCGGAAATGGTCAATTTTTGCTTCTCGGTTCAGCCTCCAGGGAGCTCATCCGACAGAATTCCGAAACCCTGGCAGGCCGCATCGCCTACCTCGAACTCACCCCTCTGCTCTACTCTGAAATAACACAATCCAAAGAATCAATATCACTCCAAACCCTCTGGCTGCGCGGAGGATTTCCGGACAGCCTGCTGGCACGCACGGACAAAAGCAGTAAAAGATGGCGTGACAACTTTATCCGCACCTTCCTCGAACGGGATATTCCACAACTTGGTTTCCGAATCCCGGCCCCTACCCTGCGACGAGTCTGGCAGATGTGCGCTCATGCACAGGGGCAACTGCTCAACAGTTCTCAATTGGGCTCCGCTCTTGGTGTCAGTCATACCACTTTTCGCTCATATATTGATCTCTTGGCCGAAACATACATGCTGCGTATTCTTCCTCCCTATGCGGCAAACCTGAAAAAACGATTGATCAAATCTCCAAAGGTGTACCTGCGGGATACGGGAATCCTCCATTCTCTGCTTGCAATAGACAGCTTTGATGACCTCCTGGGACATCCGAACTTCAGTGTATCCTGGGAAACTCTCGCCATGGAGACCATAATCGCCGCCTTCCCGGACTGGGAACCTTTTTTCTACCGGACAGCGGCGGGAACGGAACTGGACCTGGTCCTGATTCGCGGCAATCGTAAAATGGCCTTTGAGTTCAAGGCCTCTACCACTCCACATGTAACAAGGGGATTCTGGAACGGTCTTAAAGACCTGAAAATTGCACAGGCATGGATCATTGCCCCCATCGACGAAGGCTATCCGCTGCGTGACAATGTACGAATCTGCCCATTATCAGAAATATCCACAATCAAACCAGCTCCTTCCCGTAGATCATAAACAATTTCACTTCCGGTAAATTACCATTAACTCATTATTCCCTCGAACTTATGGTGGAAATCCATTCTTCCGTCATTCCCGCAGTCTTCCTCCGCCGTCATTCCCGCGATCTACCCATCTCGTCATTCCCGTGGTCTACCCACCCCGTCATTCCCGTAGTCTTTTTGTCGGGAATCAATTATTCCGTCATTTCCGTGGTTTTTTTATCGGAAATCCAACGCGCATCTTGAGGCCATGCATGTATCTGGATCCCCGAATACTATCTCGGGGATGACATACCCTTTAGTCATTCCCGCGATCTGTTGGGCGGGAATCCAGTATCCCGTCATTCCCGTAGTCTTTTTGTCGGGAATCCAGTGTGCATCTCATGACCAGCCCCCGCCATCTCGCGATCCTTTTGGACAGAAATCCAGTCGTATGGTTGAAGAGTTACCGCTTGCTCAAGCCCTGAGTTTATATTACGATTGAAACAAGCTGATGAATAATAACTTACAGACTGGTCGAAGCAAATCCTGGCTGCCAAAAACATCAGCGATATCCTTAAAAACCGACACTAACGGGAATCCAGGGAGCCGCTAATATCTTCTCAATACCGATCACCGTTCTGAAAGACACTGGATCCCCGCTCAAAAGACTGCGGGGATGACGTAGCACCGGGCACGGAAATTTCATGGCCGACCACGATCACAGCTACAAACATCTTTTTTCCCACGCCCGGATGGTTGAGGACCTGCTCAAGGGTTTTGTCAGGGAGGAAAACAGAAACAACCAAACCGTCAATTGAAGAACCTGTTGAGGTAAAAACCATGTTGGCTGAACGTGTCAAGGAATGGAGAGAATCTTTGCAATGGGGCATGCAGGTACACGGAATCTCCTGACTCGACAAATTGTTAGCGCTGACAGCGGAGAAGGACGTTGAACCTGGCTTAAACAACGCACAATGGATTCCGGACTATACATACGCAAAACAACATTTATACGATCCGAGGAGACACAATATGCAACGAGATTTTTATGTGATTATAGAAAGAGATGAGGATGGTTTTTTTATCGGTGAAGTTCCAGCCTTAAAAGCATGTTACGCACAGGGAAAAACAATTGATGAAATGCTGAAGAACATCAAAGAAGTAATTGATCTTTGCCTTGAAAATCAGCAGGAAGTTTCCGACAACAACATAGAATTTATTGGTGTGCAAAAGGTGACAATTAATGACAACCTGGCCCACGCTTAAGTCGTCGGAAGTTGTAAGAGCTCTGAAAAAGGCTGATTTTCGGCTTGTTCACCAAAAAGGAAGCCATGCAAGATTTGAGCACCCGGACGGACGCTCAACTACAGTGCCTATACATGGAAGTCAAGATATCGGAAGAGGCCTGTTAAGAAAAATCTTACGAGATATTGAAGTCGATCTCAAAGAGTTTTCAAAATACCTGTAATCCACATGCGGAAGATGCCTCGTCATTCCCGCAGTCTACCCATCCCGTCATTCCCGCGGTCTGTTGGGCGGGAATCCATTAGTTCGTCATTCCCGCAATCTGTTGGGCGGGAATCCAGTGTATATGCTGAGGCCATGCATCTACCTGGATCCCCGAATACTACCTCGGGGATGACATACCCTTTAGTCATTCCCGCAGTCTGTTGGGCCGGAATCCAGTGTATATGCTGAGGCCATGCATCTACCTGGCTCCCCGTCCCCGACTAAAGATATCGAGGATGACGGACAACACTCGGGGATGACATACTATTTCCTTAATCCCGCAGTCTTCCTCCCCCGTCATTCCCGTGGTCTACCCACCTCGTCATTCCCGCGATCTGTTGGGCGGGAATCCATTAGTTCGTCATTCCCGTAGTCTTTTTGTCGGGAATCCATTATTCCGTCATTTCCGTGGTTTTTTTATCGGAAATCCAACGCGAATCTTGCGGCCATGCATGTATCTGGATCCCCGAATACTACCTCGGGGATGACATACCCTTTAGTCATTCCCGCAATCTGTTGGGCGGGAATCCAGTGTATATGCTGAGGCC
>WFZC01000109.1 GCA_015489765.1 Desulfobulbaceae bacterium | reverse complement strand
TGATCTACTTGTTTGTGAAGGAGGCGAAGGGGGCCGTTGTGCAATAGTTAGAGATGTACAAGGAACAGTGATCATTCAAAATGCTCTGCATCGAGTCCGGCCACGTGAAAAAGCGAGTAATGAATATCTTCTATACTGCATGAAAAGTATTGCTAATATAGGCTGGTTTGATGTGCTTAATGATAAAGCGACCATAGCGCATTTCACGCGAGAAAAGTTTGCTGCTCTTGAAATATCTGTCCCTCCCCTCCCCGAACAAACCGCCATCGTGGAATTCCTCGACGAGCGTACCGCCAAAATCGACACCGCCATATCCGCCACCCACCGCGAAATCGACCTGCTCGAAGAGTTCCGGACGAGACTGATCGCCGACGTGGTCACCGGCAAGCTCGACGTGCGCGAGGCGAAGGCCAAGCTCCCCGATGAACCGCCCGAGGAAGAGGCCGAACCGTTCAACGAGGAGGTGAAATCCAAAAACGACATAGAAATTCGGGTACCAGAGTATGGCGCCGTTTCCTGGGAGGATACAAGGTGACAAAGCAACGTGATGAAAAATACTTAGTCAGTCTGGTGCGTGAATTATGTGCACTTCCGAGGGAAACGGAATGGGTGGAATTCAAGGAAAACAAAGCCGATCCCCAGGATATTGGTGAGTACATCTCGGCCATGGCAAACTCCGCAGCCCTGGAGGGGAAAGCATTCGCTTACGTCGTGTGGGGTGTGCGCAATGAGGATCATGAGATTGTAGGTACCACTTTCAAGCCTCATGCCAGGAAAGTCGGTAACGAGGAGCTCGAAAACTGGTTACTGAAACTATTGGAGCCTAAAATAGATTTTCGCTTTTATGAAGTGCCTTTTCAGAATAACATTGTAGTCATCCTGCAAATCCAGCGAGCTACACGCCATCCCGTACGCTTTTCCGGTCAAGAGTTCATCCGTGTCGGGACTTACAAGAAAAAACTCAGGGATTATCCAGAAAAGGAACGAGATTTATGGAGAATATTCGATAGTACGCCGTTTGAAGAAGGGGTAGCCATAGAACGCTCTGATTCTGACAGGGTTTTACGATTATTGGATTATCCTACTTATTTCGACCTTTTGGATAGGCCCTTACCAACGGACCGTAATGGTATTTTGGAGGCGTTGGCAGAGGACAAACTGATCCTGCCTTGCGAGGCGGGCGGTTGGAACATCACTAACTTAGGTGCAATCTTGTTTGCAAAGCGCTTGAACGACTTCCACACCCTTCGCCGCAAGGCAGTGCGTGTAGTGCGATATCTCGGCTCAGGTCGTACCGAGACCATCAGGGAACAGGAGGGGACTAAGGGGTATGCCTCTGGTTTCGAGGGACTAGTGGATTACATAAACGGGCTTCTCCCAAAGAATGAAGTAATCGGAAAAGCGTTGCGTAAAACCGTCCCGATGTTTCCCGAACTGGCTGTACGTGAGCTAGTGGCCAATGCCCTTATCCACCAGGACTTTTTCCTACGTGGTGCAGGCCCGATGGTGGAAATCTTTAATGACCGAATCGAGATAACAAACCCAGGCGAGCCGCTCGTGGATACTGATCGCTTTGTGGACACGCCACCAAAATCACGCAACGAAACGCTCGCCTCGCTAATGCGCCGTTTCGGAATATGTGAGGAACGGGGCAGCGGCATTGATAAAGTAGTCTCCGAGGTGGAATTATACCAGCTGCCTGCACCGCTTTTCGAAAGACCAAAAGGCTTTACTAGGACGGTTCTGTTTGCGCACAAAAAAATCAGTGAAATGGACCGACAAGAACGGATACGGGCTTGCTATCTCCATGCCTGTCTGAAATACGTGATGCGGGAATTCCTGACCAATGCGTCACTTCGGGAACGCTTTGGCATAGCAGAACGCAACAAAGCTACCGTATCACGATACATCCGCGAAGCGGTGGAAGCAGGCATGATCAAACCTGTCGATGAAAATGCGGCCAAGAAGCTTATGAAATATGTCCCCTATTGGGCGTAATTTCAATTGACAAGTAATTGATGGGTAATTGATAACGTTAAAAAAGGAACACTACATAATGTCATTACATGATAAGATGATACAATATATTGGAGTAAATGCATTCTTTTTTTATTGATGGGTAATATAAGAACTACGCCTTGTCGGACGCATTCGAAATATTGGAACCCGGAAAAATTCAGCCTGGGTCTTGGGGCATGAGAGTTATG
Source organism: Desulfobulbaceae bacterium (assembly GCA_015489765.1). Taxonomy (GTDB): domain Bacteria; phylum Desulfobacterota; class Desulfobulbia; order Desulfobulbales; family Desulfobulbaceae; genus DRLX01. The sequence goes on along the minus strand of WFZC01000109.1, from coordinate 3,745 downwards.
CTTAAGCATAGGGAATTAGCTTTTCAAGGAACCTTGCCACGAAGACATCTATTACAATTCCCTAATAATACAGACGTTATTCTTTTGCTATCTTTTTGGGAATCAGGAACCCGTAGCAAAAGATCTAGCAAAAAAATTTAGCAAAAGGCAGGATACATGCCAGTGTCTATCTAGCCCACATACGTTTGGCATCATTGCCCAGGAGAAATGGATTTCAGAAGGGTTAATTGATGGATAATCGTTAATGTGACGAGGACAGCAATGTGGATTGATGTAACATACGAAAAACACAAGGATTATGTTGGCGCCCTTTAATTGATGGGTAATTGATAGGTAGAGTCTATGGTTACTGACACCAGCGAAGCAGGGCTGGAAACATTGATCTGCCGAGCACTTACGGGTACCGACTGCACACCTAGGCCAGCAGGCTCACCCCCGGCAGTGGCCGAGCCGTCCGCATCCTATGGCAGTGCCGGTTGGCTGCCGGGCGATCCGGCCGACTATGACCGGGAGTACTGCATCGATCTTGTTCAGCTTTCGGCGTTCTTGAGGGCTACTCAGCCAGAGGTGGCGGATGCACTGGACCTTGACCAGGACAGCCCCACACGGCGTAAGTTTCTGACCAGGGTCCAGGGAGAGATCAGTAAGCGCGGCGTGGTGGACGTTCTTAGAAACGGCGTTAAGCACGGCCCGTATCATATTGAACTGTTCTATGGCACGCCATCTCCCGGCAACGAACAAGCCAGAGTGCTCTATGAGCAAAACCGTTTTTCTGTTATCCGTCAGCTTCGGTACAGCCGCGATGAAACCCAGCGGGCATTAGACCTGGGGCTTTTCATCAATGGCTTGCCGGTTTTCACCTTTGAACTCAAGAATAGCCTGACCAAGCAGACCGTATATGACGCAATTGAGCAGTACAGGCGAGACCGCAATCCGCGCGAAAGGCTTTTCGAGTTGGGCCGTTGCATGGCCCATTTTGCGGTGGACGACAGCGAGGTATGGTTCTGCACTGAATTAAAGGGCAAGGGGTCATGGTTTTTGCCCTTCAACAAGGGATGGAACGACGGTGCCGGCAACCCGCCCAACCCGAACGGCCTGAAAACCGACTATCTGTGGAAAAATATCCTCACACGCGAGAGCTTGACCGACATCATTGAGAACTACGCCCAGCTAATCATAGAAAAGGACCCAAAGACGGGTAAGAAACGACGCAAGCAGATATTTCCCCGCTACCACCAGCTCGACGTAGTGCGAAAGCTACTGGCGGATACAAAACAGGGTGCGGGCAGACGTTATCTTATCCAGCACTCGGCAGGGAGTGGTAAGTCCAACTCCATAGCCTGGCTGGCTCACCAGTTGATCGGCCTTGAAAGGGACAGCAGGGCCATTTTCGATTCGATCATTGTGGTGACAGACCGCCGCATCCTTGACCAGCAGATCCGGGATACAATCAGACAATTTGCCCAGGTCAAGGCCACGATAGGGCATGCCGAACATTCAGGAGACCTCAAACATCTCATTGAAAGCGGCAAGAAGATCATCATAACCACACTTCAAAAGTTTCCCTTTATTCTCGATGAAATTGGCAGCGAACACCGGAGGAACCGTTTTGCGATTCTGATTGACGAGGCACATTCGAGCCAAGGCGGACGTGTCTCGGCCAAGATGAGCATGGCCTTGTCAGAGGCAGGAGGAGAGGACGAAGACGAGACCTTCGAGGACCGGATCAACCGGCTCATAGAGTCAAAAAAACTTCTTCGAAACGCCAGCTACTTCGCCTTCACAGCCACCCCCAAAAACAAGACACTCGAGCTCTTCGGCGAACCAGCCCCCCAGCCCGATGGTACGGTCAAACACAGGCCCTTCCATAGCTACACCATGAAACAGGCCATCCAGGAAGGTTTCATCCTGGATGTGCTAGCCAACTATACGCCGGTCAAAAGCTATTACAGACTCATCAAGAAGATAGAGGACGACCCGGAGTTCGATGTGCGCAAAGCGCAGAAGAAGCTGCGCCGTTTTGTAGAGGGGCATGAACACGCCATCCGCCTAAAGGCTGAAATAATGGTGGACCACTTTCACCAGCAGGTAATAGCAAAAGGCAAGATCGGCGGTCAGGCCCGCGCAATGGTTGTGACCAGCGGGATTGAGAGGGCTATTCAATATTATCATGCAATCGAGACATATTTAAGGAAACGAAGGAGCCCCTATCGGGCCATTGTTGCCTTTTCGGGAGAACACGATTACGACGGAAAGAAGGTAACCGAGGCCTCATTGAACGGCTTCCCCTCCAGTCAGATCGCAGACAAAATCCGTGAGGAGCCCTATCGCTTCCTTGTCTGCGCTGACAAGTTTCAGACAGGTTATGACGAGCCGCTTCTCCACACCATGTACGTTGACAAGGTGCTTTCCGGGGTTAAAGCAGTGCAGACCCTTTCGCGTCTTAACCGGGCTCATCCGAATAAGCACGATACCTTCGTTCTCGACTTCATGAATGACACGGAAACGATTCGGAAGGCCTTTGAACCCTACTACCGGACGACCATACTTTCAGACGAGACCGATCCGAACAAGCTGCATGATCTCAAAGCGGACCTAGAAGATTACCAGGTGTATGCTCCTGAGCAGGTGGAGGAGTTGGTACGGCTGTACCTGGATGGTGCCGATCGCGACCGGCTTGACCCGATTCTCGACGCATGCGTTGCAACATATAACAAGGATCTTGATGAGGACGGTCAGGTGGACTTCAAGGGCAAAGCCAAGGCATTCTTGCGGACTTACGGTTTTCTATCTTCGATCCTTCCATATACCAACGCCGAATGGGAAAAACTATCGATCTTCTTGAACTTCCTGGTGCCCAAGCTGCCAGCGCCTAAAGAGGAGGATCTGTCAAAGGGTATTCTTGAGGCCATCGATATGGACAGCTACAGGGTGGAAAAGCAGATGGCCATGAAGATCACGCTTCCCGATTCGGATACGGAGATTGAACCTGTGCCCGCCTCAGGAGGAGGGCATAAGCCCGAGCCGGAAATCGACCGCCTCTCGAACATCATCAAGGCATTTAACGATCAGTTTGGCAACATCCCCTGGACCGACGCCGACAGGGTAAGAAAGCTGATCACCGAAGAAATTCCGGCACGCGTGGCAGCCGACACTGCATACCAGAATGCACGCAAGTACTCTGACAAGCAGAACGCGCGCATCGAACACGACAAGGCACTCCTTAGGGTGATGACCGCACTACTGCAGGATGACACCGAACTTTTCAAACAGTTCAGTGATAATGACTCGTTCAGGCGCTGGCTGACAGATATGGTGTTTGAATTGACCTATCAATCATAGAAACTCACCCACCTCGGAAAGGACGTCTCGTTCATCCCGGATTCCATCCAAGATCTCATTTAGTTGTGTTGGTGTTCTTGGTCCGGGGATGATGACATCCACCTCTCTGTGTTTGAGTATCCACTTCATAACGGCACAAACAGGGCTTATGCCTTTTTGTAGACATGCGTCAAAAAAGGCCGACAGCCTTTTTTTAAGCCTTTCGTCTTTAAAGGATGGATTCCTGTTTCGCACGTCCTTTTTGCCAAGCCTCTTTTCAAGAAGTGGAGGAGAGACCAAGAGGCCCTGCTCAAAGGGTGAAATTACGCAGTTAATGCACCTTTTCCCCTGCCTTCCTGCCCTTAGGATTTTAAGGCCCTCTTTGTGAACGGGGTTAAAATGGACCTGATGGGGTATAAGCTCG
>WFZC01000108.1 GCA_015489765.1 Desulfobulbaceae bacterium | reverse complement strand
CGCACTCTGCCAATGAAAAAAATTTTTTTGCCGTCTCAGCGGATTATACGAACGTATTCGTCTTTTTCAACTCACTGACCATGTGAAGCATTTTTTCTTTATTTTCCCGCCCGCAGGCATTGGCAATTTCACCGAATCTGCTTTCTTGTCACTGGGTTGAACTATTCTTACACGCCTGCTTCCTTGGTGCCCCGCATCTCCGGCAAAATTGCCGATTGAGGTAATAGGAAATGCAGATCGTTTCCATGGGAGACTCCAGGAGGTGCCACCCGTGGGAAACAAAATCAAAGTGCGACAAGATGGGTTTCCACCCCCAGTAGGTTCTTGCAAGAAACATAAGCTCATCTTTCTGAAATACTGTTTGTTTTAAGAATAAGGTGTGATGATTTTTATAAACTCCTGTCGGAGTCTTGTCTCCGCTTGGTCACTGCAGTGGCAATAGAAATCTCGGAAGAATGGCTGACAGGGCGGAGATACCTCAACATGAAGGAATAACCTTTTTGTTTGAGCCCCGTCGGAGACACCTCTCCGCCATCGCCACTTGCAGGTTCAGCCTCCGGAACCAACGGGGTCAAGGCTGCGAAGCGCAGCGAGCACCCGTAGGGCTTGGCCTTGACCCCGTTGGTTCCGGGGGCTACTGATCAGAACAAACTGACACGAAAGGATAACTCAATTTACAGAAAAGATGTTGCTTTATCGGCCTAGCCCGCCTTAGTGTTGAAGCCAGCCAGAAACTTATTCCAATGGCAAGCACCGCGCCACAGACTGCCCATGCCATGGCTGGCCAGAACGAAAGGACACCGGTTGCAATCAATGCACCCTCTGTCAGCATCATGGTGGCACCGGGCATGAGGAGACCGACGAAGGCCAATGACCCGGCAAAGGAGGTGAAAAAAATTGTGTACCCGTCCAGATGAGGATGATTAATGATCCAAGATGTCACGGCAAGGAGGAATCCCCGCAATAACTCAGCCGTCTATTTAAGCGTTTTTTCTGCTATTCGCTGTTTTTTTTTGATACAAATATTCCAGCAGACCGTCTGCAATCAGGACAAGGAGAAAAAATACGATAAGGACATATTTAACATAAATCCTGCCCAAGGTCCGTACATATAATCCGGCAATGGAAGCATATCTTTTTATCCCACTATATTTGATAGCTTTGTCAATCTTCACTACCTCAGTACTGACCTTGTCCTGATTTACTGTAACTCGCACATAGTGATAGAAAGTATGCTTCGGATCATTGCCCACAAGTTCCGCGCCGCCCCCACCACTGATAATAGTCGGCAATCCCCTGTGATGGTCTTCATAGTAAGCATGGATGTGGGAGACGAAGAGTGTCGTTACCTTGTACTTGAGAAAGAGATCCTCCAGTCGTCTGGCCGCATCCGGATCCTTCATACTGTGAGCATAGCGAACCATGACCCCTGGTTTATCCCGTGGGTCCCAGAGCGGCACATGCATAAAAACAAACCGCTGTTTGTACCGTAGTCCGTCTTTCAATTCTTTTTCAAGCCACGCCTCCTGTTCGAGCCCCAGATTCTTTTCATTTGAATTATCGAGAAGAATAAATTTCGTCTCACCCAGGACAAATGAATAATACATACGGCCAAAGATATGATAATAAAGATCCATGGTGTCAAAGGCCACATCATGATTGCCGGGCAGGGCAAGACTGGGGATCTCCAGTTCCCGACGCTGCCGGAGAAAGGACTTGAAGGTGTCTCCCTCGGGATACAGGACAAGATCTCCGCCAATAATAGCAAACTGTAACGAGGCATCCCTGTTCAATGCCCCTACTACTTCTTGAAATACAGGCGAGTTTTTAGTGTCGGCAAGGAAGGCAAAAGTCAGGGGAGCGTCCTGATTCTGATAGCGATCAGTAATGGTGGCCAAGGCCTGGTAGTTGAGATCATGTTCAGAAATTGGATAGAGGTCTCCAACTTCTATATAGGCCCAGAAGCCGAGAATAAGGGCTATCAGGACAAGACGGAACCAGGTTCTTCTGCGAAAATACATTCCAGCAACATGGCTTATTTTTTTCATTACATTCACTTCATTGTTCGTTTTCCATAAAAAGACTGAATCTTGTACAAAACCAATAACAGCAGGAACAACAAAATCAATGTCGTCAGCGTATATTTTTGGACATAACGCAGAATCACCTGGTAGTTGTCTGCAAAGAAATAGCCGATAACAATATATTCGCCAATGCCAAGCAGGACACCGGGAATGTTATAGAGGACAAATTGTCGGTATGGTACTCCGAAGATACCAGCCAGGGCCGGGGTAATCCAGGAGAACGGGCCGCTTAGCCTGGCCAGAAAAATAGACCATTTGCCGTGTCTTTGGAAAAAGCGCAGACCCCTGCTGTAATTTTTTTCGGAAAACAGTCTTCCCAGCCAGGGCTTTTGCTGGAAATGGGCAAAAAATGAATCACCATAACGACGGCCAATAAAAAAGCTTGTTGTATCCCCTGCTATGCCCCCGAGGTAAAAAACGAGCGTAACCGCCCAGATATCCAGCACTCCGAGACCAGCCAGGACAGCTCCTGCCAGTAAAAATACCTCACCGTACACAAGGAGGGAAAAAGGAAAAACTGTTTCAATATACGTACCAAGCAGCAGGATTCCATAAGCCAGCTGTCGATGTTCCTGCAAAAAAAAAAGAAGGTGCTCCATATCTTACCTGATCACTTCATAGCTTCGCTTTTTTTTCATACGATCAGGCTGCAGGGCCTGGTACATCCAGATAAGGGTTTGCTGTATATATCCATGTTGCCTGAAACGCCTCGTTGAGCTGGCTACAGCCTTGGTCTTTAGAAAAAAGAAAGAGCCATGCCTGCGAGCCGCCTTCAGATACTGCAGGTCTTCCGCATAGGTCAACTGCTCATCGTACTGAATCTTTTCAGCGACCCGTCGTTGTACAATCTGCAGGGAAAACGAAGTCCTGGTCAGTCGATGACCGATGTTATTGAGTGAGAACCAAAAACTGGCCCAAGATGAAGGATCATCTGCTGGTCGGCATGCTGCAGTTCCTATGGCAAGGTTTTCCTTGTGGTGCTTCCCCAGATACCGGTTCAGCTCGAATAGAAAATTTGGATCCAACAAGGTGTCTGCATCAAGAAAAAGTATCCAGTCACTAACCGGATCAGAGGCAGCAAAGCCAGTATTTCTGGCCCTTGATACTCCCCGCTCGCAACTGAGATGGTTGATGTTGGTGTATTGTCCGGCAAATTCGGCACAGATCTCAGCAGTGGCATCGGTGGATCCATTCTCCACTATAATAATCTCAACAAGATCGTTTGGATACTCCTGTTCGACAAGATGGTTCAGGGTGTCTACAAGGTATTGCTCTTCGTTATGAGCTGGAAGTACTATGGAAAAACGATTCATGGCCAGATGGGAAGCCACGGTCTCTTCTATAATCCGCAGGCTTTGGCTGGTTTTCCAGGGCGGAACAAAAAGAGGACATTGTTTTGCCTTGGTCACCAGGGATTCCAACTCATTTGCTGCCTGCTGGCGGCTGGTTGCATACCAGTTATTATCGCCCAGAAAATCAGCAAGATATTCCTGCTCTGTCTGGCGGGGCGTTGCAAACAGAACTGCAGGTTTATCCATCTCGGCCAGATCCATCACTGTTGTATAACCGGAACGCGAGACAATCAAATCGGCCTTGTTGAAAAGTGCATTGCGCAAGCTACCGGTGGCTACCGGATAGATGGTAATGTCATCCTTTTCCATTCGGATAACCTTCCTACTGCTGGTATCACCCAAGACAAAGACCTTATGGCCGGGTATTTTTCTGGCCTGCTCAATGAGTGCATGAACAAAGAATTCTTTTTGCTCCTGCAGATATCCACTGATGATAAAAAGAATATTGATTTTCTCAGCCCCTGAAAACTCCTGTGCGGTATAGGATGAAAGTAATCCAATCCACGTATGCTTGAAACGACCAGTTATCCGATTATGAGAAAGGCGGCCGGAAAGGCTTTCTTCAATTTTTGGAAAATCAGGGATAAAAACTGTATCGAATTGCCGGAAGTAGGCGAGGTTCACCCGGTCTGCAAGCGAACCTAACAGCCCCAACCCCTTTGGCATGATAAAAGAGATCTGGTGCGAGATTAAAAAGGAGGGAATTTTTTCGGAACAGATGCCGTATCGGCCATCGGCAATTATGCAATCATAGCTGTTCTCGCGGTAGCGAATATATTCCCTTTCCTTCCGGATAAGCAGTGTCGTCCGTACCAGGTCAATGAGCAGGTAGTAAAAAAAGGTAAGGCCGGTACCACGTTCTAGCTTTGGGTAATCTTCATATTCAATAAAGGTGACGTCGTTGCCAGTAAGTTCCTGCTCAAAAAAATGCAGAGCATTGCCATGGGCCAGTACGCTGACCTGCCAGTTTTTCCCCAAAAAATGTCGAATGATCGGCAAGGTTCTGGTGGCGTGACCAAGCCCCAGGGAACTGACGGCAAAGAGTATATGCGATGGTGGCTGCTTATTCATGTTTTTCCCTGCCGCTGTTTGCACGCTGCAAGTTAATCGCTTGATTTCGTATCAAAACTATAACCGCAATGATGTCCGCACAGCTCCACCTCTACTATATCCCGCTTGTCAATGGGAAAAACCTTGCAGGCCCCAGGACGGCAAATACCATAGGCAGAGCACCTGCCTCCCTTGGTGAGCATCGGACAAGTGAAGAGCAGGTTACAACAGGTTCCGCATTGGCGACAGCTACCTGACCGAACCGCGAGTTGCTTCTGGACATAATCCTTGCGGAAATGAACCAATAAAAAGCGCCTTGCTTTGCCTATACAATGATGCAGGAACCTTGAATCATGGCGAATTTGGATAATAACTACGAAAAGATGGTACAAGTTGTCCATCAGGGGAGTAATATGATCCGACCATTGTCGAATCCTCTGATTGAGCGTATGCATTATTTTTTCTTCTGCAATGATTGCCGGTGGATTCCCCTCCTTCAGGGTAATCTCCTGTCCGGTTCTTAGATCAGTGGCCGCCGTTCACAGAGGAATGGACGTATCCTCAAGGGACGTCTCTCCGAGATGTTCTTCAAGAAATTCCTCACAATCTTGCTACCACTGAGCATCCCTTCCTTCGATGGGACCGAAACAAAGTAGCCCAGCCCCTGCTTCCAGCTGAATTGGGCAAAATTTTCCCGGAGAATATCCAGGCGGCCGGTAGCCTAGTAAAACGCGCCGACAAAGGCGACGATGTTTGTTCCGGCTACATGGGTAATGGATATATTTTTTTCAGCAAGAGCCCGAAATACTCCGATATGAGCCCAGCCGCGGGCACCACCCCCACCAAGGGCCAGACCTGCCGAACAGACCTCAGTCATCCCGGGCAGCCTGTCTTTTGCTGACCAGGACATAGCCGATAATCAGGAAGACGCAAAATGCACCAATTCCAAGGGCTATCTGGTGGAGATACTGGTTGACCAGTTCCTGATTGTTGCCGATATAGTAGCCGACAAGGGCAAGAACTATGACCCATATCCCAGCACCCAGGCCGGTAAAAGCGGTAAAAAGGGGCAAGTTCATGCGGGCAATCCCGGCGGGCAGGCTAATATATTGACGGATGCCGGGCAGCAGCCGACCGATAAAGGTGGAGATATGCCCGTGTCTGGCGAAAAAATGATCCGCCTTCTCAAGACTTTTTTCACTCACCAGGACATATCGTCCATACTTTTCAAAAAACGGACGTCCCCAGAAGACGGCCAGCCAATAGTTGAAGAGTGCCCCGAACAGACTTCCTGCAATTCCGGCCAGGACCACCATGGTCAGGGACATTTCACCCCTTGCGGCCAGGTAGCCTGCAGGAGGCAGCACGACTTCACTGGGGAAGGGGAAGCACGAAGATTCCAGAAACATCATAAGTATGATGCCGGAATATCCCCAGTGACCGACGGTCTGAACAATCCAATCAACAAGAGTATGTAATAATTCCATATGAATTTCCTATGTTATGGATAGACGTTTTCTTTTCTGATGATAAGTGATTCAATGTGATCAACAATGCGAATAATTCTATCGTAGAGAGGAATCAGTAGGTGGCGTGTCCAGGACAGGATAAGCACTGAAAAGAGAGCCACTACAAACGACCCCAGGATATCAAAAGGAAAGTGAAGCCCTGTATACACCCGTCCCCATGCCCCGAGAACGGCTATACCAAGCAGCAGCGCACCTTTACTTTGCCATCCTGAACGAAAAATCAGGGCAAAGGCTGCCCCGAAAAGCAGTGTAGCATGATCGCTGGGGAATGACGTTTCCGGCCCATGGGAAATAAGCGGTTTACAGAGACCCATCATGAAAGGGCGGGGGTGAAAATAAAAAGCCGTAATCAACTGGTTGACGAGCAGGCCGAATGCAACCACCGCTGCCCCTTCCAGCAGAATCCTCTTTCCCTTGTGGTCAGTGGTGAACCAGTATATTGCCATACAGGCAATGACAAGATATGGTGTAAGTTCCGCCGCTATTACAGACAGGAAATCAAGGACCGGCTGATTGCCTGCGCCTTCATGCAACCAGGTAAACAGTGCGATATCCATAGTATTCTCCAGGTAATCTGGGTAGGGTAGAGCATTGATTCAGCCGGTTCCCCAGCTCTTTTTTATATTCAAGACGCCTCGCCGCACGCGGCTACTACGTGTTCCAAGTCCGTGCTTCCTCAATGCTCCCTCATCAAACCGTGCATGCGGTTTTCCCGCACACGGCTTTCCGATGTTCTTCACCATAAAACGTGCGTCT
>WFZC01000107.1 GCA_015489765.1 Desulfobulbaceae bacterium | reverse complement strand
TTTGCGGCGCCCTTGTCCATGATGTCGCCAAGATCAGGGAGTTCAGCTACAGCTCTCTACCCTTTGCCTATACCGACAGCGGCCGGCTGCTGGGGCATCTTGTTTTAGGGGTGGAAATGGTGCGGGAGGCGGCCCGGGGCATCGATGATTTGAGTCGATTGCGGGTTGACGCCCTGGCCCATATCGTTGTCAGTCATCACGGGCGGTATGAGTTCGGGGCGCCGGTGCTGCCCATGACCCCGGAGGCCATTCTCCTGCACCATCTGGATGATATGGACGCGAAAATGAATTACATGGAAGGGCTGCGGGAAAAACAGGAGGAACCGGGCTGGACGGATTTTCAGCGTCCCCTGGAGCGGTTTCTCTATCTGCATCCCCTTGACGGCAATGAACCGGGCAGGATTGCTGCCGATTCTATCACGGGAGAGATCGCGGCCGGGGGACGGTCACCCCGCGCCAAAGGGGACGCACCGGCGGCGGGCCGGCAGCAGAGTCTGTTTACCGCCATGCCCGGTCCCGGAAAAATCAGGGAATAGAACAGGCATGTATTTTTTTCAGACCGGATTGGTATAGTGTTTTCAGCTATTGTCGGCCATGAGCGTCCGCTTCGGTTGTTGACCCGGATATTGAAAGGCGATCGTTTGGGGCATGCCTATCTGTTCTCCGGCCCGGACGGGATCGGCAAGGCGACTGTGGCCCTGGCCCTGGCCGCGGGTCTGCTTTGTACCGACCGAAAGGGAACCACTCCCTGTGGCCGGTGTCCCGGCTGTCTCCAGTTTGCTTCCGGCAATCATCCCGATTTTCTGCATATTGCCCCGGAAGGGGCGTCAATCAAAATTGACCGCATCCGGTCATTAAAGCGACAACTGGCCTTTTCCCCCTTTTGCGGCGGTGTGCGCGTCATCCTGCTGGAAGAGGTGCAGTCCCTGCGCCGGGAAGCAGGCAACAGCCTGTTGAAGATTCTCGAGGAACCGCCGCCGGACAATCTTTTCCTCTGTATTGCCTCGGACAGCGCGCCTGTTCTGCCAACGATTCTTTCCCGCTGTCAGATGATCCCCTTTGCACCCCTTGCCCATGATCAAGCTACAGATGTCATCCTTGGCCAATCCCCTGATCTCGATCGAGATCAGGCCTTGCAGCTGGCCAGGATAACAGAGGGGGCTCCGGGCCGGGCCCTGGCCATCGAAGCTGGAGACGCCCTGGCCCTGTTTGGGCGCCTTGCCTCTGCGCTTGCGGACCCACGCCTGCGCGGACCGGCGGCCGTTGAAGAGGCGCTGGCTCTCGCTGCCGATATGGCGGCGCTTAAGGAGGAGCTTACCGTGCTTCTCGGGCTGCTGAAAACCCTGTTGAAAGATGCGCTGCTTGTCGGACTGGACAGGAGAACCGCCGATGCCGATACAGACCTGGCTATAAAAGAGGCCTGGCGGATAAGAGAACGCTGGAACTTGTCCCGGCTTTCTGATAAGATGAATGCTGTTGAATATGCGGAAAAGGCCCTGGCCGGAAATTGTAACCGGGGTTTGGTCTGTGATGTCCTGATACTGCAGTTGATGAGCGAGACCGAACCTCTGGAATCTGTTGTATGAATCAACCAGGCGCATGATTTTTTCTTGAGATTTTCTTGAATGATGGCTTCGTAAAAACTTTGATCTACTGCGTCGTGTGTCCTGTGGCGATTCTCGATATACTACATGTATAGTCAAGACCCGCCGCAGAACACTGCTCCTCGGAGTCTACGCTTCGCTCCGCTTACCTGTATATCTGTGTTTTTGCTTAGCCATCTTTAGGCATTATCTGAACTTTTTACGAGTTCATCTTGAATGAGTTCCCTTTAACCAGAGTTGTTGCCCCGTGACCAGTACGCAGACGAAACAGGAAAAAGCGGGCCAGGAAAGCCGACGGCCGAATAGCGGCCGGGACCGGGAAAAACCGCTCAGCTATTACCGGATTCGTTTTCGCCGGACCGGTCGGGAGTATACCGCTTCAGCAACCATTGCCTCGCTTGAGCAGGGGTGTCTTGTTCTCGTAAAAACCGATCACGGCCCTGAGCCGGCAATGGTTTTTGGCCGCGCGGCCGGATGCCAGAAGAAGGAAGGGAAACGGGGTGTCTCCTATGTCGTGCTTCGGCGGGCGAGTCGGGAAGAGGAAGAAAAATACGCCCGGTTGCCGATTCTTGAGCGTGAGGCCTTTGATATCTGCCAGGAGGAGATAACCGCCTTGCAGTTGCCGATGAATCTGGTCCGGGTGGAACGGTTTTTTAATGGCTCCAAGATTATCTTCTATTTTACCGCTGACAGCCGGGTGGATTTTCGGGAACTGGTCAAACGGCTGGTGCAGGAATTCCGTACCCGGGTGGAAATGCGGCAGATAGGGGTTCGCCATGAGACGCAGATGATCGGCGGCCTTGGGGCCTGCGGTCGCGAGCTGTGCTGCACCGCGTTTTTGAAGCGGTTTGATTCCGTTTCCATCAAGATGGCCAAGGCCCAGGACCTGCCCCTGAATCCCACCAAGATTTCCGGGGTGTGTAACCGGCTGCTCTGCTGTCTCACCTACGAGTATGACAGTTATCGCACCATGAAGAAGGGGATGCCCAAGGTCGGTCGTTCCATATCCCTTGATGGCCGGAGCTATCGAGTGGTCCGACAGCTTCCCCTGCAGGGAGAACTGGTTGTTGTCGGGGACGATGGCGAAGACCGTACCTTGGGGGAAGAGGAATGGCGGGCCGCGCAGCCGGTACCCAAAAAGCCGCAGCGGCAACGGAAAAACAGGAAAAAAAGCAAAACAGCCCGAAAAAGGGGAGAGCGCCGGTCAAAACAAAAAAACAGCGGCTGAAAAAAAACAACCTGAGATGACAACCTATATTACAACACCAATTTATTATGTTAATGCCATGCCCCATCTCGGGCATGCCTACACAACTATTGTCGCTGATACCTACAGCCGTTTCCGCAGGCTCTGCGGTGATGACGTCCGATTTCAGACCGGGACCGATGAACACGGTGAAAAAATCGTTCAGGCGGCCGAGGAACAGGGATGCAGTCCCCGCGAGTATGTTGATCGCATATCGGCAGCCTTTCAGGAGACCTGGCCCCTGCTCGATGTTGCGCCGGATAATTTTATTCGCACCACCGATCCCGAACATATACGGGTGGTGCAGGAAATTCTACAGAAAGTCCATGACCGAGGAGATATCTATTTTTCCCAATATTCAGGCCATTACTGCAAGGGTTGCGAGCGTTTTCTGACAGAAAAGGAGCTGGTCGACGGAAAATGTCCCGACCACCTGACCGTCCCCGAAGAGATCAGCGAGCAGAACTATTTCTTCCGCATGTCCAGGTATCAGGACCAACTGATCGAGCACATCAGGGAAAATCCGGAATTTATCACCCCGGAGCGGTATCGGAACGAGGTGCTGTCCTTCCTCGGCGAGCCCCTGGAAGACCTGTGCATATCCCGGCCGACCACGCGGTTGACCTGGGGTATTCCCCTGCCATTTGACGAGAAATTCGTTACCTATGTCTGGTTCGATGCCCTGATCAACTACCTGACCGGTATCGGTTATCCGGACGGACCGGATTTTGCAAAGTACTGGTCGGTGGCCGAACATGTTATTGCCAAGGACATTCTCAAACCCCATGCCATCTACTGGCCGACCATGATCCTGGCCATGGGGTTGACACCCTACAAACGTCTGCATGTGCATGGCTACTGGAATGTGGATGAGACCAAGATGTCCAAATCCATAGGCAATGTTATCAGGCCCGCTGAACTGGTGCAGGAGTATGGCGTTGATACGGTCCGGTATTTTCTGCTGCGGGAGATGAGCTTTGGTCTTGACTCTTCCTTTTCCGGCGAGGCCATTGTCGGCCGCCGAAATTCCGATCTGGCCAATGACCTGGGCAATCTCTTTTCCCGGACCCTGGCCATGATCGGAAAATATGCCGGCGGCAGGGTCCCGGCAGCAGATGAGAGGAGTGTCACCGATGAGGATCGGGCACTGATCGATTCCATGGAGGCGATGGTTTCGTCCTACCGGTCATCCATGGACAGCTTTGCCTTTCATAAGGGATTGCAGGAAGTGTGGGAGGTCATCGGAGAGCTGAACCGGTATATTGTCACCAATGCGCCCTGGGAGCTGGCCGCTGATCCGGGCGGAAAAAAACGGCTTGATACAGTGCTTTATTTCCTGGCAGAAAGTCTGCGTCTGATAGCCCTTGTAGTGCGGCCTGTCATGCCGCGGGCCGCTGACAAGATGGCCGCGGCCCTGGGGTTGAAAGAGGCCATGGTCACGGCTACCCTGGCAACCGCCGGCCGCTGGGGAGTGCTGGAGCCGGGAACCGGGGTAACAAAGGGTCCGCAGCTCTTTCCCCGCCTGGATACCGGTAAAAAACAAGAGCAGAAGAAAAAAAGTGGCGGTGGAAAGCAGAAAAAAGGGCAGGATAAAAAGAAGGAAAAATCTGCCGCCACCATGGAGGGGTTGATTACCTTTGATCAGTTTGGCAAGGTCGATTTGCGGGTGGCGGAGATTATTGCGGCCAAGAAGATTAAAAAGGCGGACAAACTTCTTGAATTGACTCTCAAGGCGCCGGAGGAACGGACGGTTGTCGCCGGTATTGCCAGGTTTTATCAACCCGAAGAGCTGGTGGGGAAAAAAGTCATCATTGTCGCCAATCTGAAACCGGCAAAGCTGATGGGTGTGACATCTCAGGGTATGCTGCTTGCGGCCAAGGATACAGACGAACAGGGACAAGAAAGGCTGGTTCTTGCCACCGTGGCAGGAGACATTACTCCGGGGGCGAAAGTGGCCTGATTGATGGCGTCGTAAAAACTTCGATCTACTGCGTCGTGTGTCCTGTGGCGATTCTCGACATACTACATGTATAGTCAAGACCCGCCACAGAACACCACTCCTCGGAGTCTTCGCTTACCTGTATATCTGTGTTTTTACTTAGCCATTTTTAAGCATTGTCTGGACTTTTTACGAGTTCATTCTGATTGATTTACCGTTCTTTGCCCGGTATCTGTTAAAAAAATATTAAAATTAATAAAAAATTATCTACTGGTATCCATGTTTATGTTGAGTAATTTTTTGCTGGCCATTGCCAAACTGTTGAATTTTATCCTCACCGCCTATATCTGGATCGTTATCGGTCGGGCCGTTATATCCTGGGTAAACGCTGATCCCTATAATCCCATTGTTCGTTTTTTGGTTCAGGCGACCGAGCCCTTGCTTGCCAGAATAAGGCGGGTTCTGCCTGTTATGGGCGGTCTGGATCTCAGTCCCATGGTTTTGATCCTGGCGGTTGTTTTTTTGCAGAGTTTTCTGGTCCCCACCCTGCAGCAGCTCGCCATGACTCTTCGGTAAACTGTCATGCCCTGCCTGCAGACCGGTCGCAATGGTTCGGTCCTGTTGTCCCTGCATGTGCAGCCGCGGGCCGCAAAAAATGAACTGGCCGGCATTCACGATGACACCCTCAAGCTTCGTCTGACCACGCCACCGGTGGACGGCAAGGCGAACAAGGCGGTAATCGCCTTTCTCGCCCGGCAGTTAAAGGCGCCGAAATCATCGATAAGGTTGCGTTCCGGGTTGAAAAACCGGCGCAAGCAGGTGTGGATTTCCGGTCTTGACGAAGAGACCATCCGCCGGCGGTTGGGACTTAAAGGTAGTCTTGAATAATCCCCTTCACATTGGAGGAGCAGGAGAAAGGAAATGGAAGTCAGCAAGAGGAATGCAGCCACAAATAACAACCTGATGGGGTTTAGGGACCTTTTTCTTGAGGCCTGGGAACAGTACAAGCGACGTGGTTTGACCATCGTGGGGGTCATGCTGGCATCCGGGGTAATCATGCTGGTAATCCTTTTCCTGCTCGGCCTGGTGGCCAAAATGTTGTTCGGGGGAGTGGTGGAACAGGCCGTGGCCCAGGCGCAGCACGGACAGTTGACAGGAATGGCTGCCATTGTCTTTGCCCTGTTTTTCTGTCTTGCCATGGTCTTTGTCCTATGGAGCCAAAGCGCAACCACGGCTGCGGTCGTGGATGAAGGTCTTGGGGTAGTGGATGCACTCAAGGTGGGTTGGCAACGTTTATGGGCCATGGGTTGGATCCTGCTGCTTGTTAGTTCCATTGTCATCGCCGGTTTTTTCCTTTTTATCGTGCCGGGAATCTTTTTATCGGTCACCATGGCGTTCGCCCTCTATCCCCTCTATGATGAAGGTCTGCGGGGGATGGATGCGGTCCTTGCCAGTCATTACAGTGTCAAGGGGCGTTGGTGGACTACCTTTGGCAAGTTGCTCCTCATCTGGTTGATTGCTGTTGTCCTGGAACTAATCCCTTATATCGGTCAGATATTGTATTTGCTGTTCACTCCCTTTCTTTTTCTGTTTATGGTTGCTCTGTACCACAACCTGAAAGAAACTGCCCATCCGCCGCCATCCGCCGCCACCGGCCGCTGGTGGCTGATGGCCGGAGCAGGGATGATAGTGCCGTTATTGGGGCTGGTGGGGGCAGTGGTCACACTGGGGCCCCGGTTGCCAATGATTTTCCATCAGATTGAACAACAGTACCAGCAGGCAATCCCCCGGAGCAGGCCAGGCAGGCCGCATCCTTCCCACCCCGTAGTGCCGCGGTCAGGGGAGAGAGTGTCCAGGGGGCTGGCGAAGGTCGGAAACCAGCACCAGGTATGGCATGATCCCACAGGAGATACGGTCGATTTCGGTGTTGGTCACTGGCTGGATATTGCCACGGTTTCAGTGCGTGCCGCCGCCAATACCCTCCATCTTGATCTGCAGATGCATTTTCCCCTTGCCGCAGCCTTTAATGCGGCGTCTACCACCTCCCAGCCGTTGTACCGGCCGGCGGTTGTCTACTTTGACACCGATGTTGACCGCAGAACAGGGGGACGGGCCGGCAAGAAAGCGGTTCGAAGTGGTTATGATTACGGCCTGGACATCACCCTGGAGGCGCCGCGCAACGCTCCCCGCAAGGGACGAATACATGTGGGTATTTTTCGGCTTGAAAACGGTGTCCGCAAATTTCTTGGGCCCTTGCCGGATGATCAGGTCCATATCGGCGCCAGGGACATACAGGTTGCCATTCCCTATGAAACGCTTGGCCTGCGGGCCGGGAAAAAGTTACGGGTGAGTTTTGTTGAATTCTACCAGAAACAGGGAAGCGGGTTGTCAAAAGACAAGCTGCTTGATTTATAATCCGTGTATGGGCCTGACAGGTTAATGGAGGAGAGCATGAAAGAGCTAATAGTCGCCAACTGGAAAGCGAATATTCCCGTGGACCAGGCAGAGGATTGGGTGCAGACCCTTCGGGACCATTGTCATTATCGGGAGGGTAGGGAAACCGTTCTTGCCGTTCCTTTTCTCTATATGGAACGTATCTTTTCCCGGGTAAACACCCTGCCTGGAATATGTCTGGCCGCCCAGGGGGTGTCTCCCTATCCACCGGGGAGCTATACCGGCGCCACGCCGGCGTCTTGGGTGCGGGACATGGTGCGGTATGCCCTGGTGGGGCACAGGGAAAGGCGGAAATATTTTCATGAGACCATCCAGGATGTTGCCGCCCAGGTCCGTGAATGCGTTGCCGTTGGCATCAGGCCCATTCTCTGTCTTGATGATGACATAATGCCGGGCATGCGGGCCGCCCTTGACAGTGAAGAGCTGGAAGAGGTTATCTGCGCCTATACGCCGGATTCAGCCGTGGCCCTGGAGGCGGCCCCCGATATTGATGCCATCAGGGCCGGTATTAAACGGGTGAACAGCTATTTTGTCCACAGACCGGTGCTGTACGGCGGTGGCGTCAATGATGAAAACGTGGAAGAAATCCTGGCGCTTCCCGAAGTCTCCGGCGTCATGCTTGGCCGCGTCTGTCTTGATGCGGAAAGGTTTATCCGTTTCTGTCAAACCGTTTGATGGCGTCGTAAAAACTTCGATCTACTGTGTCGTGTGTCCTGTTGCGATTCGTGGGCATACTACATGGATAGTCAAGACCCGCCACAGAACACCACTCCCCGGAGTCTACGCTTCGCTCCAGTTACCTGTCTGTATGTCTGTATTTTTTGGCCATCTTTAAGCATAGTCTGGACTTTTTTATCCGAAAATAACCCACAAAGGTCATGGCTGCCCATGCCGGAGTAGGAAATTTTCATAGTTCGTTGCGGCTGGCCAATCTGGTCCAGCTATGCTGGTTTGTCACGTTTGAGTACAAATATCAAAAGTCCTGCATGGCCAGAAGCCGCCGGATCCTTTCTTCCATGGGCGGATGGGTGGAAAACAGGCCGGCAATGGTGCCGCCTTTCAGGGGATTGACAATATACATCTGGGCCGCTGCCGGGTTCACCTGCATGGGCCGCTGCCTGTTATAGGTTGACAGCTTTTGCAAGGCGCTGGCCAATGCCTTGGGATGGCCGCAGATTTCGGCCCCGGTCCGATCGGCGATGTACTCCCTGCTCCTGGAAATGGCCATCTGGATGAGAGAGGCGGCCAGGGGCGCCAAGATCATCATGAGCAGCATGGCGATGGGATTGCCGCCATCTTCGTCATCACTGCCACCACCGAAGATCAGCGCCCACTGGGCCATGGTCGCCAGGTAGGAGATGGCCCCTGCCATGACGGCGGCTATAGAGCTGATAAGAATATCGCGGTTTTTGATATGGCCAAGCTCATGGCCCAGCACCCCTTCCAGTTCATCCCTGTTCAACACCTGCATGATTCCCGTGGTAACCGCAACGGCGGCATGTTCGGGGTTGCGGCCGGTGGCAAAGGCATTGGGTGTCGGGTTGTCGACGATGTATACGCGTGGTTTGGGCAGTCCTGCCCGCTGGGCGAGCCGGGCGACAATCTGGTGCAGCTCAGGCGCCTCCGCCTCGGATACCTCCCGGGCCCTGTTCATGGCCAGGGCCATCTTGTCGGAATTCCAGTAGGCGAAAAAGTTCATGACCAGGGCGATACCCAGGGCCAGCACCATTCCCTGTCTGCCGCCGAGCACCTGACCGCCGACCATGAAAAGACCGGTGAGTGCGGCCATGAGG
>WFZC01000106.1 GCA_015489765.1 Desulfobulbaceae bacterium | reverse complement strand
GAGCAGGATGGTCATGGCGCTGGCAACACCATCAAATCCATGCTCAATCAACAGTTCCATTGCCAGCTCAAATTGGGTATCCTGGGTTTGGCAGGTCATTGTTTTCTCCTTTCGTTGTGTTGTGATTTTGGGTCACGAAAGGATAAGCAGTGACCTGCTTTTGGCAACTGGCCTCCTCAGAATTTACAGAAAGAATGATACACTAACTGCGAGAGGGAGGGAGAGGAGACAGCCTTATGATATGCTCGGAGCAGGTGGAGACGAATGATGGAGATTGATGGCTCTATGTAGATGAGATTGCGGCCTATCTCGGGATCAAACGGGATTCGGTCTACAAGTGGATAAGTGAAAGACAGATGCCAGGTCACAAGATCGGCTGGTTCTGTAAGTTTAATAAAGAAAAGATAGATGAAGGGTGCGCGGTGTCGGTGCAATCACATCGCTAACTAGGTCAGCTGACAAATGAAACACATCAAAAAGAAATATAGATTCTCCGGTCATCAAACCTTTGTACTGAGATTTGGTTGGCTGGAGAAAGGTTTTGCCTTTATTTCTGCAGGTAAACAGTTCTCTGATCCTAACGCTATTGTTGATCTAGGAGTTGGGAAAAACATGGTCGACAGTATCCGTTATTGGTGTGAGTTGGCCGGTATTGTCCAGGATGGGGCAGTAGCAGAATTTGGATGTCGGCTTCTTGACGAGCAGGATGGCTGGGATCCTTTTCTTGAGGATAACGCTTCATGGTGGCTATTGCATTGGCGTCTTGTTGCCAATCCTGTTTTTCAGACCGCCGGCACCGCCCTTTTTTCCGCTTTAAGAAAACCTGAATTCTCAAAGCACGATGTTGTAGAGGCTGTTCTGCGCATGATCCCACCGGAGAAAAAAGCACCGGCCGAAAATATCATCATGCGGGACGTTGATTGCTATATCCGCTCCTATTGTGGAATCAGGCGTTTTGAGAAGAAAAAGGTCAAAGAGGAATCATTTGACTGCCCTTTACAGGATCTGCATCTGATTCAACCGATGATCGATGGTGGCATGTTCAGGTTCTCAATTGGCCGCAAGGCATCTTTACCCCCTGAGATTATAGGTTATGCGATTTGTGAGTATATGGGTAGACGAAACAAGCAATCTACGACGATTCAAGAGCTGTTATACAAGCAGTGCAGTCCCGGGCAAGTTTTCATGCTGGACGAAAACGCCCTGGTGGAGGCTGTCCAGGAACTCCAAGAAGATCGCCGTTGGGGAACCATGTTTAACTTTACCGAGTCTGCCGGGATCGCGCAGGTCCATTGTTCACTCGTTCCGGAAGAGGCAGATCAGCTGCTGGACAGTTATTACCACCGGGGAGAGATTTGATGGCAAAGACATTGAAAAGATCACACTTCACCTCTGTGACTCCCCGTTTCCATCGTTCAATAAACTTGCATAACGACTGGCGTGACCCGGAGATATCTTCCGGCTATATCATCACCCCCAATATTGTTCAGTCATTGGAACGGCTGCTCCGGGGAGTTCTCGCTCCCAAAGGGCAGTGTGCCTTTGCCTTGACCGGCCCTTACGGCACTGGGAAATCCGCTTTTGCCGTTTTCGTAAGCCAGCTTTTCAGCAGTGATCCAGCCTTAGCGGCGCAGGCAGGAGACCTGCTCCCTTCAGGGCTTCAGTTGATGCTCAAAAAAGTCCGTAACTCAGCCACCGGCAGCAACGGCTTCCTGGTCATCCCAGTGACCGCCAGGCGGCGGCCTGTTGCCCAGTTGCTCCTTGAAGGGGTGTTGATCGCCCTGGCAGAGTTGCCGCAAGTAAAGTCCACTAAACAGTTATTCTCCAAAATCACGGCTACTCTGTTAGACAACGGATGGCAGGACACGTCCGTCATTATGAAGTTTTTGTCTGCGTTAATCAATGAGGCAAAAAAACATCACTTTGCGGGTATTCTCCTGTCTGTCGATGAGGCGGGAAAAACATTGGAGTATGCCCTGCAGGATCGCGGTGGCGGAGACGTATATATCTTTCAGGAGCTGGCGGAGTATGTCAACCGGCAGACCAGGTTGCCGGTCTTGTTTCTGATTACTCTGCACCAAATGTTTGATGATTATGTCGAGCTTTCAGACCGTACCCTCAGAAACGAATGGAACAAGGTGCAGGAACGGTTCCAGACGATTCAGTTTACGGAGTCAGCGGCAGCTACTATACGGATGGTGGCCTCTGCATTCCGACCAACAAGGGAACTGCCATCATCTGTTAAGGGGGAGATTGATGCGGCCTTACAGCAGATACAGCAGGGGGCAATGCCTTTGCCCCTGGGCATTGATTTTGCCGAGTTCAAGGAGATGGCACATAGGGCTTGGCCGCTGCACCCCAGCGTCTTGTTGGCCATGCCGTATTTGTTTAGACGCCTGGCCCAGCATGAGCGCTCGATCTTTTCGTATTTGACCAGCCAGGAGCCGTACAGCCTGCAGGATCATCTCGATCAACCGTTCGGTGCGGATGATGACTTTATCCGGCTTCACCATATTTATATTTACTTTTTTTCCAATTTCGAGGCCGGTTTGGCACGTCTCCCCCATGCCAAGCGCTTGCTGGAGGCCAATGATATCATTAACAGCCGCCAGCGTCTCTCTCCAGCCCAGCTCAATCTTATCCGTTCAATCGCCTTGCTCAATGTGATGTCGGAAATTTGTCCCTTACGGGCAACGCCACAGACCCTTGCCTGTGTCACTTCCGCAGGGACCTTGATTGAGCAAGAACTCCAGCTCCTCAAACAACAATTTATATTGACCTACCGCCGTTTTGATGGGTCGTACCGCGTTTGGGAAGGAAGCGATGTCGATATAGAGGCCCGCATGAATGAGGCTCGGCGAAAGCTGCAGATGGAGGGCATGTCCCCCTTGGAGACCCTGTGTCAACATTTACCCAAGCGGACCATTGTTGCCCGGCGTCATGGCCTTGAAACCGGGGTTTATCGTTACTTCAACCTGATCTATGCAGAAAACCTGGGGCCGGCAGCACTGAAGGAGGCGGAAAAATACGATGATGCTGCTGGCACGATAGTGGTAGTTCTGCCCCAGGCGAATTCAAGGGCGCTTGAGGCTGCGGCTAAAAAGGAAACAAAAAAGAACGATCGGCTTATTGTGGCTCTCCCGAGGCAGATTGACGCCCTGCGTGGAGTGGTGGAAGAGGTAACCTGTCTTAAATGGGTTGAGGAGAATACCGAAGAGCTGCGGGACGATCGGATTGCCCGCCGCGAACTCAGCCTGCGTCTGGCCATGGGTGAACAACATATTGCCCAGATCTTGCAGACCCTGCTGGACCCCAGGCCTGCTCCGGTGGGCAATTCATGTCAATGGATATGGCAAGGAGAGGATTACCATCCACAACGCCCCGTGGATGTGGCGCGCCTGCTGTCAAACGCCTGCGATGCAATCTACCATCAAAGTCCCCGTATCAGAAACGAGTTGGTTGTTAGGAAAAAGATATCCTCAGCAGCCGCTTCGGCACGGCGTTGTTTGCTCACGAGAATGCTCAAGCACCAAACCGAGGAGCGTCTTGGTATTGATGGATATCCACCGGAGCGTAGTATTTATGAATCGGTCCTGCGGGCCACAGGCATACACGCTTTCAACGAGGCTACCGGCCAGTGGGATTTTTGCCCTCCCCCGGAAGACCATGATCGCTGCTTACGCCCATGTTGGGATATGATGGAGAGGGAGATCTTTGCCGGGGTGATCAGGCGGGTAGGACTTGTCGAGCTTTTTCAAAAGATGGCGGACGTACCTTATGGTCTTCCCGATGGGGTGCATCCCATTCTGTTCACCGCCTTTTATCTCTGCTATCAGGATGAACTGTTTTTGTATCGTGAAGGGACCTTTGTTCCAGATATCGAGGCCGCACATCTTGAGTTGTTGCAACGACGGCCGGATTTATTTGCGGTTTCAGGAGCACGCTTGGACGGGACGCGCAAGGCGGTGGTGAACCGCCTGGCAAGGGGGTTGAGGCAGCCGCCTAAAACCGCGTCCGTGGTACGAGCCTTGTACCGGATATTAAACACCCTCCCGCAGGCAACTCTCAATACGGCCAGGATTAAGGACGCTGCCGCCATGAAGATGAGGGATTGCCTGTTGCAGGCGAGTTCCCCGGAGGAACTGCTTTTTGCTGAACTGCCGGCCTGCTTCGGCCTGCGGCCTTTTGAGCAGGGCGAAGACAGAGAGGAGGATATGGACTGGTTTTTTGAGTGTTTAAACAACAGCCTGTCCGTCCTGCGGGATTACGAAGGCGAGCTGCTCAGGGAGTGCCGGGATACCCTGCTGCGGGAATGTGGCCTGCCCGGCAACCAGGAAGGCTGGCGCGAGCTGGAGCGCCGGGCTGCCTGGCTCGCCCCGCGGGTCAAACATGAGGTCCTTACCCCGTTCCTGAACTGCATACATAATGGTATGGCCGATGGACATAACGCCCGACCTACTCTGTCACTCATTGCCAATCGCCCGTTTGAACAGTGGACAGATATGGATATTGAGGGGTTCAGCGGTCTTGCCAAGGGGATGGGTGGCCTTTTTCGGCAGATATGGCGTAATTACGGTGAACCAGGCAAGGACGGCGGCCCGGAATTAACACCCGAGGAGCGCAAGCAGAAAGAGGAACTCCGCAAGGTTTTTCGCGCCCAGCTCAAACAACTGGGCCGCAACCATTCCCCCCGGGCGGTAGTGGCTGCATTACGGGAATTGCTGGAAAACCTGGAACAGGAATAGAGTAAAAGGGTAGTGTTCATGGATATGAAGGACAACAAAACAGGCGCATCATCAAAACGGATTCGACACATTATTGCCCTTTCCGGCGGCAAGGACAGTTCAGCCTTGGCCGTATATCTGCGCGGGAAGATCCCAAATGTTGAGTATGTTTTTTGTGATACTGGAGAAGAGCTAAAAGAGACATATGAGTTTATAGCTAAAATTGAGAACTATCTAAATATTAGTGTTACAAAGCTTAGGTCAATAAAAAATTTTAAATATTATCTTGACCTTTATAATGGTGTATTGCCTGATGCAAGAACTCGTTGGTGTACAAGGATGCTTAAATTAAAGCCTTTTGAAGAATATATTGGAGATGATCCTGTCATTAATTACGTTGGTATCAGGGCGGACGAATTACATAGAGAGGGGTACATTTCTACAAAATCCAATGTAAAGACGGTCTTTCCCTTTGTAGAAGATAACATTCGCCGTGAGGATGTGCTGCGAATTCTGCAAGAATCCGGTCTAGGGCTACCGCGATACTATGAGTGGCGTTCACGTTCAGGGTGTTATTTTTGTTTTTTTCAGCAGAAGCGAGAGTGGGTAGGACTTCTTGAAAATCATCCTGATCTTTTTGAAAAGGCGAAGGCCTATGAAAAATTTGATCCCATAACCGGAGAGCGCTATACCTGGAATCAGGATGAAAGTTTGGATGAGCTTTCCCGGTCCGAGCGGATAGCCGAGATCAAGGCAGAGTATGAAGAACGCAAATATAGACAGGCTAAGGCATTTAAGAGCCATCAGAAATTACAGGATATATGGGGTGCAGAGGACTTTGAAGATGATGTAGCCTGCACTATATGCCGTTTATAATATAGTGTATAGTGTTTGCTATGTTGTCCTCGTATGGAATAATTTATTGTGGGACATTGTATATAATTTTTGTAGTACTACCAGAGTGAATTTATTTTTGGATGAAAGCAATGGGGGCTTGGTTGATGAGAAAAGACGCGTTTGAATTACTCAGAAATATACATTGCGCTAGCCAAAATAAAGTGTCTAAGCCACATAAATTTTCCTTGCTTTTAGCGATAATTGAACTTTACGATAAAGATCCAAAACGGCCAAACGCATTCCAAATAGATAAAGAGCTGGAGCTCATTTTTGAGCTGAAGTTTCGACAGATTGCTCCGGAAATACCTTTTTCATCTTCAATGATAGAGATTCCATTTTATTACTTGCAAGGTGATGGTTTTTGGCATTTACACATTAAGCCTGGAAAAGAAAATAAATATAACGAAATAAAGTATAACCATAATAACCGGTTTACAAAAAAAAGAATTTTAGAAATTTTCAGTTATGCATCGTTGAGTGAAGAATTTGATTGTTTGTTTAGAGAAAAATCATCCAGGAAACTTGCAGAAAATATCCTTATAGAAGCCTATCGCAGTAAGTTAACTAACAGTGATTTCGTAAATTCTGTCTGTAATCATGCACTAGCAAGCAATCAATTTGTTCAATACCTCAACTCACTGCAACGCTCTGGCGGCAGCAATGAAAATGCCCTGGCCGAATCTCAGGCCTGTAACAAGCATTTTGCGACCATTCATGTTCCACATCCTCTGGCGGTGATAATCTATGAAGAGCTGAATCGGCCGGAGGGGCGTCATGTTATATTGACTGGCCATGCTGGAGATGGGAAATCCACCATTGCCTTGGAAGTCTATAAACGGCTGCGTGATTTCCCATCGGATACACCCTTACAGCTCCCCCTCAAGCCCCGTGAAGATGTTGGCGCCATATCCATTATCAAGGATTTAAGCGAACGGGACAAAAGAGAAGATCAAACTCTGCTTGATGAATTGACAGGCGGAAAGCGCAGGTTTCTGCTGGTTTCCAACACTGGTACTCTTCTCGACTTGATCAAGGCCAACCCTGAACGTTTTCATGCTTCCGAAGTGTCTCTTGAAAGCATGGTGCTTAATGCCATCAGCTCGGAGAGCGGTGAAGCCCCTCTTTCTTTGGGCGCAACAGACTTTCGGGTGTTCAATCTGGCTCGGATGGACAACCTGGCCCTGGCCCGGAAAATTTTTACAAATATGCTCGCCCCGAAACGTTGGGAGCAGTGCGGCACCTGCGAACACCGGAATTTCTGCCCCATCTTCTTAAATGTCTCCTTGCTGCGGGCCAACAATTACAGGGCGGTAGAGCGAATTTTCCTGGCCTACCGCCGGATGTATGAGTACGGCACCAGGCTGACGATCCGCCAGTTTGCCGAGCATCTTTCCTATATGCTAACGGCTGGCCTGGATATGGCGGACATCGCGCGGTTTTCTGCCCCAGGTAACGGGCTGGTCCTGACGAGGCATCTGTTTTTTAACCGTTTCTTTGGCGATGACGGCGGCAAAAAAGACGCTGCCTCCCAGGAAATGTTGGCGGTGCAAGCCATTGAGAAGCAAGGCTTTGGAGAGCGCCCAGCCCCTGGCTGGGAGCACCGGCTATGGCTGCATAGCTCCGGGCCTGAATTCAAACTGGGGTTTGAGGCGATTGAGGACGTGTTTGCCGAACTGCGCCGCCGTGGTGCCCGCAACCAGGATGGAGCTGTGCGTGAGCAGGTCCGGCGCATACTTTTTTTCCTCTATGATTTCAAATCAGAAGAACAGAACTACCTGAGTCAGTATCTGAATTCTCCGACCCTGCTGGAGTGGTATGGCTGGCAAGGCGAGGAAGCGCACCTTGGGTTTGGCGAAAGGGATAATCTGGAACAAAAGATCTATCATGTCTTGCAGGAGCATTTTACCGGAGTGCGACTGCCCGAGGGGTCACGCCAAAACGATCGCCGCCTGTACGTGACGCTAAGTCGTCGCCGGAACGAGGTTCGCCAGAGTGCCCAGATTGTTTTAGCCCAGGTAGACTGGAGCACGGCCACGGTCCTGGAACTGCGCGAATCAAAAAACGCCTCGGGCGAGCGGCGCAATGATTTGGTTCTAAAGGGAAAAGATCGAATCAAGGGGGTGGAGCTGGTCCTGCCGGTGCCGTTTTTGGATTATGTCATGCTGCGCCATTTTGGCGAGTTGGGTGAAGTGTTGGACGCATCCTACCGCCAGCGTCTGGAGCGATTTAAAGCTCAGGTGCATAACCAGGCTGCCGCGGCGGATGATGAGCGCATCATGCTGGTTCGCCTGCGCACCGACCACACCTTCCGCAGACAACATTTTTCCGTTAACAAAGGCTGCCTGGAGGTACGCGATGTCCTTTAGATATTTTCCATTCCAGCCCGCCGATGAGAAGGCCATGAAGAACCCGGCTATTCAGCTCTTTGGCAATCGCCTTTTTTCCGATCAGACGGTCAGTGAGTTCCTGGTTGAGTTTCTGCTGGTCATATTTTCTCCCAAGCGTATTGGAGATTGTGAGCCATTTGAGACTGTTTTCCCAACCCTGAAGCAGATCGGCTACTGGGACAATGAAAAACTCGAATACGCCCCCAAGGCCCGGCTGAACCTGAAACTGTTCTCCTTTATCGGCGCATCCAGGCTTGATTCACGCCATCAGGCCCACCGGAACCACTATAAAACCCTGCTGGAGCGTTTGCGTCAGCGTATTCGCACGAACAGTAGAGACAAGGATGATGTTATCCGCACCATAGAGAATCTTTTCCTCGGTTTTCAGGGTGCAGGAAGCGGTCGAACCTGGTGCGCTCAAAGTTTTTTGCCTGTCTCGCCTAGTTTGTTGGCCGGAGAAACAATATGGAAAGAAAAAAAAGCAGAACGTGAT
Source organism: Desulfobulbaceae bacterium (assembly GCA_015489765.1). Taxonomy (GTDB): domain Bacteria; phylum Desulfobacterota; class Desulfobulbia; order Desulfobulbales; family Desulfobulbaceae; genus DRLX01. Next base: position 18,318 of record WFZC01000106.1, on the reverse strand, counting down.
GAAGTTTCAGAATGGTCTGATTTGTTTGAAGTTCGTTCCTCTTATTTTGATATGAATCAACATTTGTTCCTCGCCCGCGGCGGAGAGGTACTGTACCTGCAACTTTGCAACGCTCTGCGGCAACCAGCTGAGCAGATCGTCCAATGGTGCCATGAAAACAACTTGGGGCTAAGTAACGATGAAAAGGATCCCGCCTGGGTGCACGCTGAGCTGAATACTGCCTTGGGCAGCTTGATGAGCCATTGCCCTGCTACCCTGAATGGTTTGGCGGAATTTATCGATACCGAACTTGACCCGGATACACCCCAAAAAACCGACGGCCCCGAGGGTGACCGTCGTTTTGTTTCCGCTGGCTGGTGCAATGGTGACAGTTGGCAGGAGGGGTATCTTTTTGCAGTTGAGCTGCTGCGCCTTATGAAAACCAACTTGGATGTAGTTGATCGCATCTATCTCCTTGAATGCGTTTGCGCCATGCAGGCGCTGCGTACCCTTTCCGTACAGAGCGCGCGCGTATCCATGGGGGAGGGAAATGCGAATTGGCCAGGATGCCGCCTGGTCGTATCCGCTCCGGAGGAGAAACGGCCGGTGATTCGCCGGTTATCTCAGCAGTCGCTCAAGGCTGTAGAAAAAATGATCTTTCAGGCCTTGCGCAATCCCGGCATCCAGCTTCCTGAAGATCCAAAAGAGCGCGACAATATCCTCAAGCAGGCGGATAAATCATATGGCGGCAAACTTTTTGTCGGTCTTGCCAAGCGGATAGGCCTGGTAGTGCCGAAACGCGGGGCCGGGGCACGGTTCATCCTCAATGAACAACTGCTTCGTCTCCTCGTGCTCACTACTGTTCCTCCAGGAGGCCGCCTCACCTTTGACACCTTCAAGGAGTTGCTGGAGAACCGTTATGGTCTGGTGTTTGACGCAAATGGCCTGGGCCGGGCCAGCCTCTGGTTGAGTGGCAGAGAGACGTATCTGCCTCCTGATACTGATGGATGGTTGCAGGAAATGCTGGAGGCGGCCGGGTTCTTGATCCATCTGTCTGATTCCTGTGCCCTGGTCCATAATCCTGCTGACATGGGGGAGGAGTAAAAATGAATTTTTTTGCCCAGGCCGTGCGTGATCATATTCAGACGCAGATTGGCCGCTTTCGCACCGAGGCCCCTGAAGGGCAGAAGATGATCTTTATGGTGCCGGCAATGCCTGAGAAGGACTTGCTGGCCGTAGCTGAGACCATTGCCAGTGCCTGCCTCAAGGATGCCACCCTATTGCTGGTCTTGAAAATTGCTGCAGCCCTTACCGACGGGTGGACTCCGGAAGGCCGGGAAATGGTACGGACAAGAGACTGGCAGGATGAGCGCGGCAACTTGACCTTTTACCGCAACCATCGGGCAACACGGGGGAAATGTACGGTAGTCGTGCTTTGCGGCTTTGATCAGGTTACTGACGCTGCTAGCCTTGCCGATTTTCACACCTGTGATCCTGATATGATCTGGCGCGTTGATATGCGGCAGAGCTTCAAGACATGGATGTCGGAAAAGTTGCGTCAGGCCGGACTCATGGATTATTCCGAAAATGATCTTGAAAACTTTGACCGTATACTCAAACCACTGTTGACTTGCGGGCGTGGAGACCTTTTGCATATAAGCGATTGGCTGCAGAAACTCGACCTAAACCAGGCCGCCGATGTAGCCGACGTCCCGCGTATCATGCTGGCAAATTTGCAAGACTTCGAGCTGCCAATTCTCACCCGTTTTCCACTGCGGCAGAAACGGAAATCATTAAGCCTGTATATCAACAAATCCACCGAGTTTTTCAATTACACCATGTTCCTCGAGGCCCGCCGTCGGGACAAGGCCCTCAAGGCCGTTGATGCCCTGCTTGCACGGATTCGTGAGGGGGAAGAACCAGGCATTGCCATAGATGATGAAGATATCTGCGGCCCCTATGGGGCTGGAGAAGAGTTTCTTGAAGGATTACGAAGCTATATCGCAAATGAAGATCCGGATGATCGTAATAGGCTGCTGCAATGTGATTTTGTAGTGATATGGGATAAGATTCTCAAGTTCAAGGAACAGAAAAAGAGGGAGAGACGGGAGACTGTCCGCAAATTGTCCGGCGGCCCGGTAGAGGTGTTTCTGACCGCCTGCTGGATGACCCTGCTGGACTTTTACAAGGCAAATAAAGACGGAAACGAGCTGATAATATCTTTCATTTTCATCACGCCTGACCGTTTCAAACACGATATCGACAGCGGCGATGATGTAGTGGAGAATTCAGAATTGGCCAGGGAGTATCTGGGCCGCTTGCTTGGCGGGATTGATTCGCTCTTATCTCAGCATGTCAATCTGCATAATGCAGACGGGTCCGAAGTCGTATTTAAGAGCAAGATCCTCTCGGAAGAGGTGAATTGCCGTTACAGCAAAACCGCTGAACCTGCTCTTGAATTTTCAGTAACTATTGTCTCGGATTTTGTTGAAAAACCATTTCGCCGCAAATTTGGCTGGCGGCTACCGGAACATCATATGTACCGGCTGGCAGCTGATTTACTGTCCAGGGCCAGGGACGCCATTAAAGGGCTGGCCGATGTTCATAAACTCCCTGTCTATCATATTCCCTATTTTGAAGAGTTGTTACAGACAGCCTCGGATGAGGAGATCAGGCGGGTATTGCTTCACGCAATCCGGGACGAACGTGACAGAAGCGGAGTAATGACAAATCTGCTTGGGGGAGACTGGGGACATCTAGATGATCCCCTGTCACCCAAACTAAAAGGGCTTGCTGAAAAATATGACCTTTTCATCGACCAGATGGCATCCAGCGGTATTTTCGCTACCTTGTTTGGCCCATCTTCTTCTGCTGCATGGGCGGAATTCAGGCAGGCCTATGAAGATGCCTTTGACGCGGCCCTGTCCCTGCCGGATATCTCCCAATCATCCCTGGCCGGCATGCTCACCCGGGCCTTTTTGATCATCAAACAGAGACGGCCTGATCTCGGCGATACGTGGCATGCGGATCCCTTTGAGCCAGCCGCGGCGGCCACCATCCTGCATCCTGCCGTGGTGGAGATGCTGGAGGCCCAGGCTGTCTATTTGACCCGTTGCTTCAATTATGGTGTCAACCGGGAACTGGGACGCGGGCCTGGAAAGAACTCCTTTAAACTCCACATCTGGAAATCTTATATCGATTTGGCCGACATCCAAGCGCCACTGGTAGGGTTGCTTGGCAATGAGCAGCATAATCTTGATGCCAATGTCAGAGGGCAAGAACTGGTTCATTTAATTGGTGCTCTTGACGACCGGGAGACCACGCTTTCCACCCGGCTGCTCCTGCAATACGATGAGGCCTCAGGGGATGATACCAGCCTCAGTGATACCGAGCTTTTCCGGGAAACGAGTGAGTCCAGGCTTATGCTGCGGCTGATGCTGGACTATTTTGACCTCCATCCCCATGCCCATGACGGCTTGAGTGTCGCCATTTTCCGCAACAAGGACATTCAGCCAGTAGTCGCCGCCGTTCATGCCTATCTGAAAAAACTGGCAAGAAGACCCACTACGAGGCAGCCGAACAGGCGCTATGTACTTCATCAGGAACGCAACCGGCCCTATGCCATCAGTATCACCTTGTTTACCGAATCAAAGGACGAGGCGGATGTTTCTTTATGGGTGCAGCAGTGGCGTGAGCGCTGGGAGGCGGCTGAAACCGAAAGCAAATACGGCTTGTACCGGCTTTGTCGTTTTTCCCTGGCCCATAGGATCATTGAAAGCAACGAACATGGGGCGTTCCAGAGGTTGATCAGTGAACAGTTCGAGGCGGACCTGGCGTTTTTTTACGACTTCATCAGTACGGGTTCAGGGGTAAATGTCTTTGAGAGGGTGGAGCCCTTTGATGTCAGGAGCAGGGAGCTGAAATTTCCCATTTTGGAAAAGGCATGTTGTACCATCAATAACCCTGCTGAACGTTACCGCCGTAAGAGAGTGGTGAGCAACAGGCAGTTCGTCTTGGGAGCATGCCATGCAAGCCTCCTGCACTCCTTGCAATCTGGCACTAGGCAGACAGGCACAATAGTAGTAGGCGCGGGGGACTTTGCGCCTTGGCGCGGGGTAATGGATGCCCTGCACACGAAGGTGGAGTGGGTTATTTGTATCGACCCTAACATGGACGAACGATTGATAAAGACGCCTTTATCGGAAAGCAGCAAAGAGAGGGAGATCATCGGCTTTGGCTCTGGAGTCGGCAGTCATGGTGAAGACAACTACACCATCTCAACGGAGCGGTTTTCTTTTGCCGATATCCATTATCGGTTACGGGAGGCAATACAATCACTTTATGGCGCAGGGGCCGGATGGAGCCGGACGGATTGCGAAGCAGTGGCCCAAGGAGTGTTGCATGTCGCCCCGGAACTTTCCGGTCTCTCTTTGGTGCGGGCAACTGGTGTTGGCGACGAGCATATCCGCGAATTTATGGCCAACGCCATTACCAGAAAAATGTTGCGTTCCCGTCCAACCGTCTTATGTGAATTCCTGGTTTCTCTTGATGCCTATCGGCATTGGTTCGATCTCTCAGAGGACAGGCGACGACCGGATCTGTTGTGGATACAGGTGTTGCTGAAAGATGATATACGCTTTCAGGTCACGATGCATATCGTTGAATGCAAACTAGTGGAGCAGGAGAGCTTGTATATAGAGAAGGCCAGGCGACAAATTGATAACGGCCTGAAGGTTCTCTCCGCCGCTTTTGCACCGCTTTCGGATAAGGACGGTGTTGGTATTGAAGATGAACATCCTGACCGGCGGTATTGGTGGATGCAGCTCCACCGCCTGATCGCGAGCAAAACTGAAGTAAGTAAGAGCCAATATTCCGATGTGCTGGCCGCATTGGAACGTTTGGCCGAAGGGGATTTTGAAATTTGCTGGGCTGCTTCGGTTTTTGTTTTCCGAATCAATGAAGAGGACAAAATGGAACGTACGGGGTACTGGGCACCAAAGGTTGAGCCGGCCATAACGGCTCAGGTCTATGGCATTGGCGGTGGTGTTGTTCGCAGGTTGCTTGCCGGCCCGGAGGACATGGAGATTGACTGGAATGCCCTCGCGGATCAGGGCCAGGAGATTATTGTGGGTGATGAGGACATTCAGCCGGCCGCTGATGATGACGATACCCTTTGGGGAGATGGGGAGAGTGAGGACGAAGGCAATGAGACTTTTGACGAGACCATTGATGTGGGGGTAACGCCTTCAACAGAGGGTGCGTCCATGACAGGGGAAAGTATTGTAGATTCATCCGGCTGGCAAGGGAATGTCGGTCACTCTTTCGATTCCAATGCATCTCAACCGGAATCAGAATCAGGCGGAGAGACTCAGGCCGTAAAGGCTACGGTTACGCAGTCTGATGAAGCAGCGATGATAACAGACGGATCGGGCAGAATTCTTCTAGGCCGGACGGTCAACGGCGACCAGCCGGTATATTGGGAGTTTTCCCATCCTGGACTGGTCAATCGGCATATGCTCATTTTCGGCTCTTCCGGCCAGGGGAAGACCTATGCCATCCAGTGTATTCTTTGCGAAATGAGTAAATTCAGGCAGAACAGCCTAATTATTGATTACACAAATGGTTTTTTGCCCAACCAACTTGAATCAATAACAAATGAGATATTGCAACCCAAGCAACACGTTATAAAAAATGACCCATTGCCCATCAATCCTTTTATTCCGCAAGAAGCGGATACAGGCGGAATCTTTATTAAGGAGAACTCCAATGCTGTTGCCAAACGAATTGCCGGATTGTTCAACTCGGTTTACGGACTTGGCCATCAACAATACAGCATATTGCATCGGGTGGTCATGGACGGAGTGGATTCATCGGGAGAGGGGATGAACCTTGACTACATGCTCTCCCTGATCGAAGAGATGGCCGAGGACAAAAAATACAAGGCATATGCTCAGTCCCTGTTTAATAAATTACGCCCGTTTGTGTTGGATGAGCCCTTTGCCTCTGGGGAAAAGGGATTCAACTGGGATCATCTATTTCAGAAAGAAGATCCTTTGTGCAATATTTTCCAGCTTGCGGGAATGGATATGAAATCCAGCCGGCTGGTGACAGAATTTATTCTTTGGGATCTCTATGGCTATCTCCAGGCCAAAGGGGAAAAAACAGACCCCAAGGTCATTGTCTTGGACGAAGTTCAGAATCTGGATCATCAGGAGGGCAGCCCTCTTTCGAAGTATTTACGGGAGGGAAGAAAGTTCGGGCTCTCACTTATTCTGGCGACCCAAACCATGAGCAACATGAAAAAGGATGAGCGCGACCGCATGTTCCAGGCCGAGCACAAACTTTTTTTCAAGCCGGCGGATACCGAGCTCAAGGCCTTTGCCGATATTGCCGCTTTGGCAACCCAGCAAAGGCCTGATGAGTGGGTGCGGAGGCTTTCTTCCCTGGCAAAAGGAGAGTGCTACTCGATCGGGAAAAATCTCTCGCCGGACAGAGGAAGGCTTGTATCCAGAGCGTTAAAAATTCGTATAACGGCTTTAGAAAAAAGAAATTTTGCTTCACAGTCGACCGGCTGAACAAGACTGGGGTCAAAATATGATGATAAAAAAATTACACCTAACCAATATTCTTTCTTTCGGGTCTGGCAGCAAATATGTCGAATTAGGGAATCTCAATGTGCTGATCGGTCCTAATGGGTCCGGGAAATCCAATTTGATTGAGGTGATTTCCCTGCTTCAGGCGGCCCCAAAAGAACTGGCGGCACCAGTACGTAAAGGTGGCGGCATTCGTGACTGGCTCTGGAAAGGGACTAAAGAGACACCTGTTGCCGCTGTTGAGACTATCCTCTCTCATCTACCGACAGGTGGTAAAGACTTGCGATATGTTCTGTCGTTTACTGAGGCTGGCCAGCGTTTTGAGCTTGTGGATGAACGTCTGGAAAATGAATCTCCCGATCCCGGAGAATCAGAGCCTTACTTCTTTTATCGTTACCAGCACGGAAACCCGGTTATCAATGTCAAGGAAGGCCATCGAAGTTTGCGGCGTGATGATGTCGATCCGCAGCAATCCATTCTGGCGCAACGAAAAGACCCGGACCAGTACCCGGAACTGACTTGGCTTGGTGAGCAATTCGGCAAGATTAAAATTTACCGGGAATGGACTTTTGGGCGAAAGGCGGAATTGCGCCTTCCCCAGGCAGCCGACGCGCCGAATGATTTTTTGAGTGAGGATTGCCTGAATCTTGGCATGGTGCTGAACCAACTCCGCCGTAAGCCAACAGTAAAAAAAGAGATTCTCAAATATCTCGCTGAATTCTATGAGGGAGTAGAGGATTTTGATATTAGCGTGGAGGGCGGCACGGTTCAGCTCTTTCTGCAGGAAGGAAATTACACCATCCCGGCAACCCGCCTTTCTGACGGGACGATACGTTATATCTGTCTCCTGGCGATTCTTTGTCATCCGGACCCGCCGCCGCTGGTCTGTATCGAAGAGCCGGAACTAGGGATTCATACCGATATAATCCCTCTGCTGGCAACACTTCTTAAAGAGGCCTCACAACGCACCCAGCTTATCGTAACCACACATTCCGATGTGCTTGTGGATGAGCTGACGGATGTACCGGAGTCGGTCCTGGTCTGTGAAAAAGAAAATGGATGCACATCAATGAAGCGGTTGAATGGAGAAAAGCTGAAAGACTGGCTTGAAAAATACAGCTTGGGAGAGCTGTGGCGCAAGGGAGAAATCGGAGGGACCCGCTGGTGAGAGTAAAAATTTACGTGGAAGGCGGCGGTGACCAGGCCAAGCTAAAACGCGAATGCCGCCGGGCCTTCTCCAAATTTTTTGAAAAGGCCGGATTCAAGGGCAGGATGCCAAGAGTTGTTGCTTGCGGCGCACGTGATTCGGCCTATGGTGATTTCTGTACCGCTGTAAAAACAGCAACCGACGACGAATTGCCGCTGCTGCTGGTGGACAGCGAGGCCCCGGTGCAGCCGCAGCATCAGCAGACAGGACAATTTGATCCCTGGGGACATCTCCAAGCCCGGGATGGTTGGAACCAACCGGCAAATACAGATAGTGAGCAGGCCCATCTGATGGTCCAGTGCATGGAGGCCTGGTTTCTGGCTGACCGGCAGTGCCTGCAGGATTTTTTCGGCAATAGCTTCCAAACCAAGGCCCTGCCTGGCAACCAGAATATTGAAGTCATCGGGAAACAACAGCTTTTTGATGCGCTGAAAAATTCAACCCGCCACACCCAAAAAGGTGAATACGGAAAAGGCTCCCATTCTTTCAAGATTCTCGAAAATATCAATCCCAAACTGGTGTTTTCGGCTTCACTATGGGCAAAACGACTACGCGACACACTTGAGAACAAATTGTGAAAGCAAAAATACAATACCGCCTTCCACGTAATTTCCATAAGACTTTTATCCCCGAGCGGCAATATATCCATGCCATGTTGCGTTTTGCCGCTTCTGGACGAGAAGGCAATTATCAGGAAATAGCAAGTGCAACCGGTATCCCCATGGGGAAATCTAGCGGCAAGGTGCCTGCTATTTTGGACTACTGCCGTGGCATGGGGTTGATCAGGCTAATTGGCAATGGACGATCTGCAGTGAAACGGCCGGAATTAACCCCCTTTGGCCGTATTGTATTCCTTGAGGATCCACACCTAAAGGAGCGGATAACCCAGTGGATTGCCCATTTCAATCTCTGTAGCGTGTTGGCTGGTGCGGAAACTTGGTATCAAATATTTTTTGTCGGAAGTCAGACTCTCGGCATGCGTTTCCACCGTTCTGGACTGGAAGAGCATCTTTCTCTTGCCTACAACTGCAATAGCAGGGGTGTTATAGGGCCTGTCATACGGATGTATGAAGACGATGCAGCCTTTCGTGCTTGCGGGGTTTTATCCGAGGAGATGGATAGCGTAGTTCGGCGGCCGGCTCCTATTAATGCTGAATGTGGTTTTGCTTATGGGGCATGGGTGCTCCAACTCATTGCCGATCATTTCCCCAAGGCAAACCAGATAACCCTTGCCGAGCTCGATCACAAAGCTGGCTGGAAGACCATTCCGGGTTGGAATATAGACGAGTCACACCGCGCCATAGATCTTGTTGAGAGAAAAGGTATTGTTGCGGTAGACCGGCAGATGAACCCCTGGATTATACGGCCGCGATCGACTGCCGAGGAAACATGGGGCCGGATGTACGATGATCTGATCTGAACTGAGAGGTTGCCAATGCAGCTCACTTTACAAGATATAGTCAAGTTCAGAGGCGACCGCCTTTTCCACGGGGCTGTTAATATTGACTGGTTTTTATCGGATGAGGAGAAACGCCGCAAAGCCTCTGAGGCTTTCGTTTTTCATGGCCCCAAATATCACGGAGTAAGCCAGGATGATGTTGGCCATGCCCATGGTCACCGGCTGGTAGATACGGCCAGCTTTGCCAGGCAGGTTATAAGACGGTGCTGTGGGCTGGATGATCAGCCTTTTACTCTGGCCATTGCTGGCTATGGAACCGGAAAGTCACATTTGGCCCTTACACTGGCAACACTCCTTGCATATCCTTCCGGGGATATTGCGGCGGCAATCGTTGACGCCTTGCAGACCGCAGATCCAGGTATTGGCGATGAAATACACGCTTTGTTGCGGGAAATACGTCCTTGTTTGGTTATTGCCCTAAATGGGATGCGCAACTTTGATTTGACAGCCGAGGTTACACGGCAGGTTATCTTGCAGCTGCGTGCCCGAAATTTGGATACCAGCCCTGTTGACGAACTACGACCGCGTTTCAGGCAGGCGGCCAATCTTATTCGCATGGCAGGCGAAAATGTGATCGCAGAATTGCTGGCGGACACAGGTATGCCGGATGCTGTCGGGATATTGAGTGCGCTTGAAGAGCAGGATGAATATGTATACGGGAAGGTGCAAGAATTTTTTGCCGAGCGTGGTATGCCCATTCGTGCCCTGGGAGGAGAATCCGTCCGGGAGGTTCTTGATGTCGTGGCCCGTGAGTATTGCGGCGATGGCAAACCGTTCATGCATACTCTCGTTCTGTTTGATGAATTTGGCCGCTATACTGAATTTGCTACTGTCCGCAGCCAGATCGCAGGCAGCGGTGTTTTGCAGGATTTATTTGAGGGTGTGCAGGGGAATGCTGATACCACGACCTTTATCGGGTTCATACAATTTGAACTTAATGCCTATGTCCAACGGGTTGCTCCGGAATATAAAAATGACATACTACGCTACATTACTCGCTACCAATCTGCCGCCAAGGTATATCTTTCCATTAACTTAGAGACCCTGATTGCCCATCTCTTGGAAAAACAAAAAACAGTAGATGTAGATTCCTGGTTTGCTGATCAGCAGGCCATCAAGGAATCGGAATCTATGGCTACAAGTCTCCATAACTGGTTTCCGCAATCGAATAGTTACAGGCTTTGGATCGATGTTGATTCGTTTCATACAGTTGTCCGGAAGGGATGTTGGCCTCTTTCTCCTTTGACAACGTGGTTCCTTTTCTCGTTAACTGCTGCTGGCAAATATCTACAGGAACGGTCTGCCTTGGCCTTGCTTGGTGATTTTTTTCAGCGGTCAAAAGAAATAGAGGCAAAGGCGGAGAGGGGCTGGACGCTAGCTCCGGTGAGCTTGTGGACCGACGATCTTCTTCAAGAGCTTATCTCCTCTGAGGAAAGTGGCCAGCAGGGCACTATTACGCACGCCTACGCATCGGTGCACTCCCGTTATGGCTCCCGGATACCTAAGGATGCAGTGCGTCTTTTGCAAGCTGTAGTTCTTTCTTCAAAAATGGGCTTGCAGGTAGCGAACCGTGACGAAGCGATTAAGGCTTTAGCGATCTTTGCCGGCTTGTCAGTCCAACGTACTCAAGACGAAATCAGCCTGCTCCAAAACGAGTACAATATATTGGAGTGGGATGATCGTTTTAACCAATTTGATATTTTAGGCGACGCTGTTCCGCGCACCCAGTTTCTCTCTTTTCTCAGGCAAAGAGTAGCGAGCACCTTTGATGAAAATGGTAAGGCTAAGTTGTTTGCCAGCAAGGCGTTGGAGTGGTGCGATCTGCTTGGCGATTTGGAGTGTGATTTTGCTGAACGACATTCGATCACTACAAAGGAGTGGCGCTATCAAGGAGTGTTGGCAAATTTGGATACCCTTGATGCCCAGATCAGAATCGCAACTGACAGATGGGCCAAGGCCATAGATGTTACTGAGCCACGCGGAACCGTAATCTATTGTTATGTGGAGCAGAGCCGAGACCCTCAAACTGTTTCATCAAATGTCAAGAAAGCACTTCGTACCGTGATTCGTGATCTTGGTATCGGAAATCAGGTAGTTCCTATATTAGTTGTTCTCCTTTGCGATGAAGAAGGGATACTAGGGCAAGCAATGGCAGAACTAGCCGTTCTAGAAGATGCTATCAGTGAAGAGGATCGAGCTCGTTTTGGCAATTTAATCGGTGCTCATCAAGAGAAAATGCGTCATGTGGTCCATGGCCAAACAGAAGAGCTCATCAAACAGCGAAGATATATAACTGCTTTAAGAGAGGAGCTAGGGGCCAAGCGATTGAGTCGGGTCGGTACAGAGCTGTTTGAGTATATCTATAAGAAACCATTACCTTTTCCGTTTGATGGCTTCGCGACGGCTCGTGGTAATGCGGCTGACAGTTGTCAAGAATTGATTATTGATTTGCTACGAGGAAACCTTGATTACGACGCTGTGATTTCAAAGCCGGTCAAGGTGAAAAATAGGGCACTGACAACCTTAAACAGTTCATGGGATATTTTTACCCAGACCGGCAGAATTTCGAGAAGGCCAAAGAATCCTGTAATACGCAAAGTGACCGAGAAATGGGATGACATTCTCCAGTCAGACCATCAACAGTTTTTGGTTGGAGAAGTTTTGAGGCAATTGTGTTTTCCCCCTTATGGAGCAAATATCGCCTCCGCTGGACTCCTGTTGGGTGTTTTCGTGGCCCCAAGAAGTGGACAGCTTGTCATTGTCCGGGATGGACAGCAGTATGCCCTGACCCAATGGCTACAAGAGGGGATATTCAAGAAAAAATTCCTTGATATCACTGCGCTTCAGAATATTGAGTTGGCTTTTATAGGAGAGGCATCCTCAGAGTGGGAGAATCTCCTGGATGAGTGGGAACAGGCAGAGAGTTATTTAGGCAAGTTCTCTTTCCTTAGAAGGGCTTCGGAGCTTAAGAAACGTATTTCTGTGCCCCCAACATGCAGTTATCGTTTCATCCATCTTGAAGAACAGGCCTATGAAGCAACTAATGCCCTTAAAAAGATGGAAGAAAAGCAAGATGCTTCCTTCAGCAAGCTCGAAGTTGGAGAAAGACAAAAGAACATTAGTTTGTTGAGTTGGGGAGCAGTAAAACTTCTAGAATTAAAAGAAAGAATGATTGCCGAAATGCCACTCTGGGAGAAACACCAGATTGAAGAGTTGCAGCCTCATATAGAACGGACTGTTCAGATGATTGTACAGTTATTTCCAACCTGGCTTGCCGACCAAAGGCCTGCAAATGACACCCCAGAGGCAGTTGGAGATTTTAAGCATAAAATGCTTCGCCTGGTTGGCAGTAATTTAAATAAATTAGGGCTTACTGCGCTGTCGGAAGATCTTGAGCGTCACACGAAACACGCCATCCGACAGGCGGAGACCATTGCAGAAGCGAACCAGCTAATCCGGGATGTTCGTTCTTGGCTCGATCAACATGCTGATGCTCTGCGATTAATGCGTGTCGCCGAGATTCGAGGGTTGAGGGATGTAGGGAAGAAATTTTCTGCGAAACTGCAGGGGATGTCTCGCCGAATCGAGATAAATGAGATTTCAACTCTTCGCGCTCAACTTGCGGATTTTTTAGTTAAACTGCAGGAGGCTGAATCTAGTCTGACGAAACGTGCTTCACGCCTCTGGGATTCTAAAATCAGTACAGAAGAAGAATTAGACAAACATATTGAGGAAGTAGATTTCCTGATAAGTGCATTTGAGGGTTGTGAAATAGATGTCGATGACTTGCGTGTTATGAAACGAGCGTTGCAGGCATATAAACGCTATTACCATCAGCTGCGTGATGATAGTTTGTCATGGCGCGAGTTTAAATCATTGGCCGAAAAGCGTCGACAAGAGGCTGACGTCGCATTTGGGGCAGAAGAGGCACTGCCCTGGCCGGTTTATGAGACCTTCGAAAACTTTGTGGCAAATATCTCAACTCAACGAACACAGAAAAGTTTAGCATGGATTGAATCCATGGAGTCAGTTGTGCCAGAGGTTGACAGAATGACCGTTGCTAAGGCTAATCGCTTACACTCGCAAGTCGTAAATCCACCAGCAATACTTACGGATGAACACGCTGCGCGACTAGCAATTGTAGCTGGTCGTATTGAGGAACGCCTTGAGACCCTTTCTTTAGAATGGTTGATTGAGAAATTCAGAGAGCTTCCTAAAACCGCGCAGAAGAAATTTCTGGAAATAATTCCCCAATTTATTGATGTGCCATAGTCGTGGGACTGGAGACTTGGGTTGAGGAGGACCCCATCGTCTTGACAGCCTGACGGCAGGATTGCCAGGGGCAGGTGGTGGTCCGAGGAGAACAGTCATGGGTTTTCGCTTCTGGAGAAGGATCAGGATCGCTCCCGGCGTGACGCTGAACCTGAGTAAATCGGGCGGCTCGCTCTCGTTCGGACCACGTGGTGCAAAGTTCACGGTCGGCTCCCGCGGCACGCGGGCCACTGTGGGGATACCGGGAACCGGGCTCTTTTATACCACCACGTTGTCAAAGACAGGAGCGCGTGGCCGGAAAAGGAGGTCCGCTGCCGCGGCGGCACATCCTTCGCTCCCTCCGCAGGACCGCCTGACCCTGGGCTTTTTCAGGCGGCTCATCACGCCGGATGACGAGAAGGCCCTGGTGGACGGGTGCCGCGAGCTGGTCCTTGGTAACGAGGACAAGGCCTTTGCGCACCTCAAAGAAGCGGTGCACCTGGCCGATGGTGCCTACCTTGCCGGCTTCCTGGCGCTGAAGAAGGGCGAGCTGGCGCAGGCCGCAGGCTACCTGGCCATGGCGGCCACCAGGCACAGCCACCTGGGCCGCTATTTTTCCAGGTATGGCATTTCCGCCACCATGAGCCTTCCTGTCACGGACGAGGTGTCCGCGCACGTGCGACCGGATCTGCGTGGTGTGCTGCTGGGCCTGGTGGAGGTCTTTCAGCGCCGGGAAGAGTGGCAGGAGGCGACCCGCTGCCTGGAAAGACTGCGACAGCTCGAACCCGACGACGTGGTGGTGAAGCTGTCTCTTGCCGAGCTGCTGCTGGATGCGCATCCAGGTGACAGGGATGTCTGCCGGCAGATCGTGCGCCTGGCCGAAGGCATCGCCAACGAGACGCCCGTCCACGCCGCTCTCATGCTGTACAGGGGGAGGGCGCTCCGCCATCTCGGCCTGGCAACCGCGGCCCGTGACACATTAACCGCGGCCCTGCGCCGCAGAAAGGGACGGCCCGGTGAGCTCCTTCGCGCCCTGCGGTACGAACGGGCCCTTGTCTACGGGGAGCTGGGCCAGAAGTCCCGTGCCCGTGCCGAGTTTGAAAAGATTTATGCCGAAGACCCGGATTTCGAGGACGTGGCGCAACGACTGGGCCTCTAGTCGCGCCCTGGTGCATACCGGGAAATCGCATGGTAAGCGGTTATGATATCCCGGGGCAGTTACTGCCGGCCATGGGGGAATACCAGGGGGAATGTCAGCCGCAATGGAGAAGGAGAGATGCCATGAAGGAGACACCGCAACATAATCTCGGCCTGGACCTGGTCCGGGTGACCGAGGCCGCAGCCCTGGCCGCGGCACGCTGGATGGGCAGGGGGGCCAAGGAAGAGGGAGACGGCGCCGCGGTCGATGCCATGCGGATCAGTTTCAACTCGGTGGATATCCGTGGCCGGGTGGTGATCGGCGAGGGGGAGAAGGACCATGCCCCCATGCTCTACAACGGCGAGGAGGTGGGCTCGGGCCACGGCCCGGAGATGGACCTGGCCGTTGACCCGGTGGAGGGCACGCGCCTGCTGGCCCACGGCCGGCCCAACGCCATTGCCGTGGTCTCCATGGCGCCGCGCGGCACCATGTATGATCCAGGCCCGGCCTTCTACATGAACAAGCTGGTGGGCCCGGCCGAAACCAGCGGCGTGCTGGACATCCGGGCGCCGGTGGCCGAAAACCTGCGCCAGGCGGCCCGCGCCCTGGGCAAGGACGTGGACGACCTGGTGGTCTTTGTCCTCGACAAGGAACGCCACAGCGGCCTGGTGGCGGAGATCAGGGAGGCCGGGGCCCGTATCCAGCTCCACACCGACGGCGACGTGGCCGGCGCCCTGATGGCGGTGATGCCCGGCACCGGCATCGACCTGATGATGGGCACCGGCGGCACCCCGGAGGGCGTGCTGGCCGCCACCGCCATCCGGGTCATGGGCGGCGAGATGCAGGGCATGCTCGATCCCCAGTCCATGGAGGAAGAGGCGGCCCTGCTCGCCAACGGCTATGCCATGGACCGGGTGCTCACCTGCCGCGACCTCGTGGCCAGCGACGATGTCTTCTTCGTGGCCACCGGTATCACTGGCGGCAGCTTCCTGGACGGGGTCGTGTTCACCGGCAAGGGGGCCCGCACCTCGTCCATGGTCATGCGCGGCCACACCGGCACCATCCGTTACATCGAGGCCCACCATACCTTTGACCGCCTGATGCGGATCAGCGCCATCGACTACGACTGATGCGCAACAGCCTCCGGGGAGATCAGAGAAAGAGCCCCATGCCCGGCATCAGGTCGTGGATCACGTGGTTCTGGTACTTCCATGCCGCCTGGACAAAGAGACTGCCGTCAAAGCGGCCCAGGGGCGTACCGTTGAAGAACGCCTCGCGGATCCGGTTGGCGCTCCACATCCCGGGGTTGTAGCTGAGCTGGTTGTCGCTCCGCTTGGTCGGAAACAGCTCCTTTTTGGCAATGGCCTTTTTCCAGGCCTCGATCCGGACCTCCTTGCTGCCCTGGACCGCGAGGAGCTGCGCGACCGTGCCCCGGATCTTCTGCCAGGCCACGGCGCCTGCCGGGGACTGGTGTTCGGGATGGCGGGCGAGGAACCTGCGGAACAGCTTGTGGAGCTCGCGGCAGCCGTCAAGATAGTCCTTGGGGTTGTCGCGCTGGATCAGGGGCCGGCCGTCCTCGGGCTTGTATTCCCACTTCAGGTAGGGCCGGTCCGGGAAGGTGGCGACACTGCCGTGGCCCACCGGCAGGATCTCGGCCATGGTGCCGATGCCCCGGGCGCGGAACTCGTCGAGCTTGGCCATGACGTAGCGGTAGACGGAGGACTCCTTCTCCAGGTTGGTGGCCCGCAGGGTCTTGTTGATGATCTTGTTCCACTCCCGGTTCAGGCCGATGAAGCCGTGGTGGGAAAAGGTGTCGGCAAAGACATGGGAGACAATGCCCAGCAGGTGCAGGCCCTGCCGGCCGTTGCCCTCTTCCACGGCAAAGGTGCAGATCTTCTTTGCCAGGGGACTGTTCTTGCGGCACACCAGTCGTTCGGTGAAGGTGGTGCTGTCCGGGTCGTTGCCGGGCAGGAAGTGGAAGGGGATCCATATCTTCCACTGCTCCGCGGCAATCTTGTTGGCATAGTCCAGGGGCTTGTGCGAGGTGGGGAGCGGCAGGACGGCGACATCGCTGTCCAGGTAGATCATCTTGTCGTCCAGGGCGTCATCGACAAACTGTGATGCCTGGGCGAGGATGCGGGCGCTCTTCGGCTTCATGCCGGCGGCCCTGGCCAGGGCGTAGACTGCGTAATAGTGCATGTCGAGCTGCATGGGGTTCCTCCTTCCTTTCGGTTTGCGGGGCAGATCCCCGGGGATGGCGGCGGAGGCGGAAAAAAAGCCGGACTGCCCTGTGGAGAAAGGCAGCCCGGCTTTTCTTTTGCCTGCAACCGTGATTTTTCGGCAAACGGCGACCAGGGGACAGGGGCCGGGTCAGCCTGCGCCTGCGGCGGAGGGGGTTGGAGAAGCTGGTTTCTCGGTGCTTCTGTCTGCATGTGCGGCATACCCGGTGTGCCGATGGGGATGGTGGGGGCATCTGATTCCTGATGGTACCTGTATCTGGCGGGAAAGGCAAGCAACAGTCTTCTTCCTTCCGGAAAGAAAAACTTGTCTTTTGTGACGGATTCCTTTAGTTTCGTGTATATGCAAAGAGTTAGTTCCGGTTCTTTCCATATCCCGCCCCGACGGGGCCTGTCTGCGCCCGTTGCCGGCCCCTGCCGGTCATCCCGGCCCGGGGCAACCCGAGGAGCTCCTGCATGCGAGTGACCCGGCGGCCGCTTTTTTACTGGGTGCTCCACCGGTACCGGGGGCTGCAGCTGGTCCTTTTCCTCGTCATCCTGGCCAGCCTCTTTTTCCGGGTCTTTCCCCTGGAGATGCAGAAGCGGATCGTCAACCAGGCCATTCACCTGCGCGACCAGAAGCTGCTCCTGCTCTACTGCGGTCTCTACATCGGGGCCGTGATCCTGGCCGGGATCAGCAAGTACTGCATCAACGTGCTCCAGACCGTCATCGGCCAGAAGATCCTGGTCGAGATGCGCACCGAGCTCTACCACCATATCCTGCAGCTCCCCCTGCAGTTCTACCGGCAGATGCAGCCGGGCACCGTGATCTCGGCCATGACCGCCGAGCTCAATGCCATCGGTTTCTTCCTCGGCGGCGCCCTGGCCATCCCGGTGACCTCGGTGCTCACCTTTTTCGCCTTTCTCTTCTACATGTTCAGCCTCAGTCCCCTGCTGGCCGTCCTCACCGTGGCCATCTATCCCTTCGAGTTCGCCCTCATCCCCTACCTGCAGAAGAAGTACAACCGCATCAACAAGGAGCGGATCAATACCACCCGTTCCATGGCCAACGTGGTCAACGAGGCCATCTCCGGTATCCACGAGATCCATGCCAATGCCGGTTTCGGGCTCGAGGAGAGACGGCTGGCAGGATTCATCCGTACCCTCTACGGCCAGTTGAAGCGGCTTTTCATTGTCAAGTACGGCATCAAGTTCTCCAACAACCTCTTCCAGTCCTTTGGTCCCTTCATCCTCTTCCTGGTCGGCGGCTACCTGGCCATCAGCGGCCATTTCTCCCTCGGCGCCCTGGTGGCCTTCCTTTCCGCCTACGAGAAGGTCTATGACCCCTGGAAGGAGATGCTGGAGTACTACCAGTCGTTCCAGGACGCCAGGGTCCGCTACCGGCAGGTGGTGCGCATATTCGACCAGGAGCCGCCCCACCCGCTGTTGCCGGAGGGGCGCGGGATCCTCCACTT
>WFZC01000105.1 GCA_015489765.1 Desulfobulbaceae bacterium | reverse complement strand
GCATCAAGGGATTTGGAACCTTTTGTGTGACGGAGAGGGTTGCCAAAAAAGGCTGTAACCCTCAAACAGGCGAGGCCATGATTATACCGGCCCGGACGGTGGCCAAGTTCAGGCCGGCAAGGAAGTTGGCGGAAGCCATTGCTCACCCGGAATCTATCTCTTGAAAAGAAAGACCGACAACGGTCAGGTGGGTCTAGGGTTGGCCGGTGCTAACATGTCACATGAAGCCACTTGCTTTTCAATATATTGTTTTTTATAGTATTTTTAAACATTTCTAATTTGCAGTATAGTTGTCACAGCTCATTCATGTACACATCCCGTATCTCCTCATCCTGAACACAAAGATAGTCCAGGGTCTGCCTCTGCGTGGCATGACCATACAGCTCCACCAGAACAGGCAGGGCCACACCATAGGTTACCCGCTGATGATAGCCAAAGGTCTTTCTTAATGAATGACTGGCATATCGCCCCTTGAGATTAATCTCTCGGCACCACCCCTTCACCAACCTGGTGACGTAACTTACGGAAAGCCGTCCCCGCTGACCGGAAAACAAAAAATCATCATCTCCAAATTCCCTGGACTCCAATAACTGCTGAATGGCCTCCACCGCCGCCCTGTTCAAGGTGACCCGACGAATTTTGCCGGTTTTCTGTTCCCGGACTTCCAGGTGATCGCCAGCCCCCAGGTGCCTGACCTGACCGGCGGTGATGGACAATAAATCACCGGCCCGAAACGCCGTATTGATGCCTAGAACAAACAAACAATAATTTCTCGGATGCCCGGCCAGCAGTTTTTTTATGGTACGAATGGCCTTGAGGTCGCGGATCGGCTCGACCTTGATCGAACTGCCTTTTTTGGGATGGTTTTTTGATCTCTTTTTCATAATCTCATCTTGTCATATTTCATTAAAAATATCAACAAAACACGACAAGATTCCTTGGGACGAAAAAGAACACCAACGAAAAATTCAATATAACATTGTGGAATATAAAGAAAACTTCAATAATAGAACTTGTCATCTTTTATGTATTAGTTGGCAAGTTTTCCATGCCGATATTTTTTCATTGTGTACATTTTTTTTCTTGCGGAATACAACCATTGGTTGTATTCTTTGGGCAACAAAGAGGAATAAAGATCCTCACCCGGCGCCTCGCGGACCAGGGGCACAAACTCCACAAGGGAGGTCAAAATGACAATGTATATTTGTGACGATGGAAACGCTCCTCTGGAGATCGCGGCTGACTCACCCAGCGAGGCCGCGGAAGAATACGTCACCGGCGGTGACTGGGGTAATCACGCTGAAACAATCTGGATCAACGTTCAGGTCCGGGAAAAGGGTACGGACCAGCAAACATGGGTCAAGGTTCCGGTCGATCCGGAGGAGCCTGCCTGTGACGACCCGGATGGACATAATTGGCAGTCCCCCCATGAAGTCGTGGGAGGACTGGAAGAAAACCCTGGCGTGTTTTCCAGCGGTGGCGGGGCGAAGAAGATCACGGTATGTGCTCGTTGTGGCACATACCGTATATGGGATGGGTGGGCTACGGATCCGGAGGACGGAGAGCAGGGCCTGGAATCCGTGTCATACCGGGACGCGGACCAAAAATCCTTAGCATGGGTTGAGGGCTTTTGAACGAATGAACCATCCGAACAGATCCAGGACATACCGCCCACGGGAAATCCTGCGGGCGGTAACCGCTCTCTATCCTGATGCATGGAAACACTTTGATAAGGCCAGGGCAGACCGCGGCACCACCCTACCGGACTGGCCAGAGTGGTGCTATTGCCCGATGGCAATGGCATACGCTATTGTTTCCGGTGGCGCCCGCGAGGAGCATATTCCGGAAAATCCAATCCACATATCCATCCTTGCAGCCCTGGCAGCCTGGAGGATGGGCCAGACAATATATCGATTCGACCAAGACCTCGCAGAGAGCCTAGTTAAAACCAAAATCCACCGTCTGCCGACAGAGATACTCTACAGGCTCCCCCAATGGGGAGTCTATATCGAGACAGGTGGATTAAAGCTCACAGGTGACATTGTCACAACGCCTGGTTTTTTCGCCCATCTCGAATGGGACGCAAATACAGGACATCCCGAGTTGCGTCTGCTGATCGATAATGGGGGGCCAAATCTCCTCGATTTGTTGCCCGTCCCGATCCATATAAGCTACACCAGCCTCGAGGAGGCCATCAAGGCAACCACCGACGAGGCACGGCGCAACCTGATCTACCATGGCCAGTCTATGCTCACCGGACAGCTCGACGCCGCTGATCCGGAGACAGTGGCGCGCTATGCGTCTCCATATATCTCCATGCTCCTCTATCTTTGCTCGACATCACCCGATACCGATAGACCGTTGCCGAAAAATCCAAAACCAAAAAAGACCCGCCGACGTGGATGGCGCGTTTTCCCGGCTCAGGCACCGCAACGAATCCATGTCGGCGCCCGCATCGGGGCAACAATCAGAGGAACCAATACTGGCCAACACGACCAGGGCTCGACAGATGGTGATAGCCACCATGGCGGGAGGCGAAAAAGTCCTATCCCCCATGTAAGAAGCGCCCACTGGCATCTCTATTGGACAGGACCACGCGACGGAGACCGTACCCCGGTGATACGCTGGGTTGCACCCGTCCTCGTAGCTCCAGATAGAGGGAAAATGGACTCCGTTATCAGGAAGGTCAAGAAATGACATCAGAAGAATACAGGGCAATTCGTAGAAAAATCGGCCTGACCCAGGTGGAGGCGGCGAAATACCTGGGGATGACCCAGCAAGCAATAAGCCGCATCGAGTCAGGCACTCGCCAGCCAACCAGTCAGCAGGCCGCAGCAATCCGCCTGCTGGCCATCATAAAAGAACATAAATCAAAAAGGAGACAAAAGTCAACTACCCCGTCCTGAAGGACGGAGCTTGTAAAAGCTCTCATGTTGACCAGGCTCAGCCACCACGGGCAACCGTGACGGGGCTACGTTAGGAGCGAATATACAGGCACCCTGGGATGCTTCTCCAGTTCCAGGCTCTGCGGCAGGTGGTTAAACAGGTTGAAGGGGTTAAGCCAGTGCTGCCTGCATTAAACCGTTCCATAACATTGCCGAGGAGAACTTTACCCGTGAAAGCGGAGAACAAGAGGTAACTTAAATGCAACGAGTATTCGTCCTGGATAAAAACAAACGGCCCTTGATGCCCTGTCATCCGGCCAGGGCAAGGGAACTGCTCAAAAAAGGCAGGGCCGCGGTGTTCCGCGGGTTCCCCTTTACAATCATCCTGAAAGATCGGAAAGGAGGCGAAACTCAGTCGATTGAACTGAAGGTTGATCCCGGAAGCAAGACTACCGGGATTGCCCTTGTAGCCGATTGTAAAAATGGGAAAAAAGTTTTTTGGGCCGCGAACTTGAATCACAGGGGCCAAAAAATTCGGGATGCTCTCCTTTCCCGGAAAGCAATCAGACGCGGCAGAAGAAGCAGGAAAACACGGTATCGTAAGCCGCGCTTCCTGAATCGGACCAGGCCGCAAGGCTGGTTGCCGCCATCTCTTCAGTCCAGGGTAGATAATATTTTCACCTGGACAAAGAGACTGATACGTTTTTCCCCGATCAGCGAGATTGCTGTTGAAACTGTCAGATTTGATACCCAGGCCATGCAGAATCCGGGAATCAACGGCATCGAATACCAGAAGGGAGAACTTACGGGGTACGAGGTCAGGGAATACTTACTTGAGAAATGGGGCCGACAATGCGCTTACTGCGGGGCAAGGAACGTACCCCTTGAAGTGGAGCATATCATACCCAAGGCGAAGGGCGGCTCCAATCGGGCAAGCAACCTGGTTATTTCCTGTAGAAGCTGTAACGAAGCCAAGGGAACACTTGATATCAAGGAGTTCCTTGCGCATGATCCAGTCAGGCTGAAAAAAATCCTTGCCCAGGTCAAGGTTCCCCTGAAAGGCGCAGCAGCGGTCAATGCCACCAGGTATGCCACGGGTAACGCTCTTAAATCTTTCGGCCTGCCTGTATCGTTTTGGTCCGGCGGAAGGACCAAGTTTAACCGAATCAAGCAAGGACTTCCCAAAGACTACTGGCTCGATGCCGTGTGCGTCGGCTTGACCGGCGAAAGAGTTTTTGTTCCCCGGGGGATTATGCCCCTGGTCATTTCAGCCACTGGTCATGGTTCCCGCCAGATGTGCCGCATGGATCGTTTCGGTTTTCCGAGAACTTCCGCCAAATCAAAAAAAACAGTTAAGGGTTTTAAGACCGGTGACCTGGTCAAGGCTGTTGTAACTGCCGGGAAAAAGAGAGGGACCCATATTGGTCGCGTGGCGATACGGACTTCAGGGAGCTTTAATATTAAAACCGCAACAGGCACAGTCCAGGGTATTTCCTGGAAATACTGCACTGTATTGCACAGTGCTGACGGCTACAACTACAACATGGGAGGCGGTGTTTCCTCCCCGGCCTGAACGCCGGGGTCTCTACACCGATTTTTGTGATGATCGAAGTATTGAACGATGGGCAAAAAATCATCGATACTAATTATTGGAATTCAGAGTATGCAAAAAAAGGGTATGTGGTTTTGTCGATAAATGACGGTTGCTTCCGCCTGTTGGTCCCGACGGGCAAAGGAGTACCAATAGACGACATCAAAACCGGCAAGGTTGCCCTGGTCACCAGAGGGCCATGGACGGACATGGGTGGCCGCGATGCAATCGAGCTGTTGTTCGAAGACTACACGGACAGCCCGTTTGCCCTTCACATTGTCACCGAACAGGTGGATCGACTACCTCTTGACCGCGACAGGGACCGGCCAGGGCAACCGCCCAGATGGAAGTTTGCCCTCTACACTGAAGAGGGAAAAGTGTTTGAATGTCCAGCCCGTTATCGGAAGGCAAAAAGCCTCCCCTGTCTCAAAAAGTGGCGCGATGACGTCTGATGAATTTAGAATGTCAGAAATGAAAACATCCACAACATTTTCATCATCGATCACAATATCCATGACGATACCGCATCCTCAGGATTCGATCATACTCCCGCATCATCTCTTTTTCTGACCAGAACCGTTGCTTCAATTTCGGCTGTCCCCTTGTGCCGATCCGGCCCCAGTGTCGGATCAGGATCAATCCGAACAAATCCCTGCCGGCTATCACGTGATAAAAGGCTGCCCGGTTTCTTTCGGGAAT
>WFZC01000104.1 GCA_015489765.1 Desulfobulbaceae bacterium | reverse complement strand
TGATAAAGCTGCCCTTGGGATAGATCCAGAGTACGGCAATCATACCGTTCTTGTGGGCCTCGTGAACCGCTCTCGCCGCTTCCCGGAGCATGATATGTTCGTGTTCGCTTCCGAGATAAATCGTATAGCCTATGCCAAGGATCTGCAGGCCGCTGCTTTTTTTAAATTCGATTACCTCGTCCATGGGCAGCCACTGTTCTGAGAGCGGATCTTTTTCCTGGACCGGAATAATATTTGTTTTGGAGTTGAGTTTGACGAGGTAGGGAATTTTTGGATATTTGCGCCCATATCGGCTGATAAGTCCAAACTGGGTCGCAAAAACTCCGATGTCTGCTATCGAGGCAATTTTAAACAGGTGTTCGGGGTCATTATCTTCGGCCGTTATTTCGGATCCGAAAAAATCCTTATTGAGATGCTCGACTTTCTGATCGCCTGCAAAGAGCATAAGGCGACCACTGCCACCGGTAGCCAGGGTAAAATTTTCCAGAAATTCCTCTTCTTTTTCACTTGGTACATCGGTTGGAAGATAGGTCCTCATTTTCAGCTCCTCTGCATATTTTTCTCAAGTTTGACCACGTCTTGAATGGTTTTCAAGACACTGTCGGGATTGAGGCTGATTGAATCAATGCCAAGCTTTACCAGATACTCCGCCACTTCCGGATAATCCGAGGGGGCCTGGCCGCAGATGCCGCTATGACGATGGTTTCGCCTGCAGCCTTCCACCGCAAGCTTAATCATTTGAAGAACGCCGGGATCTCGTTCATCATAATCAAAGGACACGATTTCACTGTCACGGTCCACGCCCAGGGTCAACTGGGTCAGGTCATTACTGCCGATACTGAACCCGTCAAAGATTTGACTGAAACCATCTATCAGGATGACATTGTTCGGTATTTCACACATCACATAGATTTTGAGCCCGTTTTCGCCACGTCGCAACCCATATTTCGCCATGGTGTCGATGACTCGCTCTCCCTCTTCAACCCGGCGGCAAAAGGGGATCATCAAAATGACATTGGTAAACCCCATTGTATCGCGTACCCGCTTCATGGCCGCGCATTCAAGAGCGAATCCCTCCTCGTAGGCCGGATTGCTGTACCGGGCAGCGCCTCGGAAACCGATCATCGGGTTATCCTCTTCCGGCTCGAAAAATTTCCCGCCCAGCAGGGTCGCATATTCATTGCTCTTGAAATCACTCATCCGAACGACACAGGGCTTGGGATAGACGGCGGCGGCAATGGTGGCCACCCCTTCGGCAAGGGTTTTTACAAAAAAGTCCTCCATGGAGGCATAGGCCCCGCTGATCTCTTTAAGCTCTTTTCTCGTCTGCTCGTCTACCTTTTCCGGATGTTTGAGCGCCATGGGATGTGCTTTGATATATTCGTTGATAATAAATTCCATCCTGGCCAGGCCGATACCATCAACCGGCAGAGAGGCAAGACTGAAGGCAAGATCCGGGTTGCCGAGATTCATCATGATTTCGGTTTTCGTTTTCGGCAGGGCGCTCAGATCGGTCCGGATAATTTCAAAATCCAATGTTCCATCATAGACATACCCGGTTTCCCCCTCGGCGCAGCTGACCGTCACCTCCCGGCCGTCGGCGATTTTTTGCGTGGCATTATCCGTGCCGACAATGGCCGGGATGCCGAGCTCACGGCTGACGATGGCGGCATGGCAGGTGCGGCCGCCGCGATTGGTGACAATGGCGGCGGCTGTTTTCATGACCGGTTCCCAATCGGGCGTGGTAGTGTCGGCCACCAGCACCTCACCGGGTTGAAATTCGCTCAACCGGTCCGCAGACGGGATGTAATGGGCCTTGCCCCGGCCTATTTTGGTGCCCACGGCCCGGCCGGTGGTTAATATCGTCCCCCGTTCCTTGAGGTGATACATCTCAAGAATAGCCCCTTTCTTCTGTGATTCAACGGTTTCAGGACGGGCCTGTACCATGTAGATATGTCCATCTTCGCCATCCTTGGCCCACTCCATATCCATGGGTTTATGAAAACCGGCCTTCTTCGAATAGTGATTTTCCACCTTGATGGCGTAATCGGCCAGCACCATGACATCTTCATCGGTGATGCAGAAACGTGCCCGTTCCTCGGCAGGTGTTTCTATGTTTTTGGTGTATTCGACGGCAATGTTGTCAAGATTGAGCGTGCCGGTAAATATCATCTTCAGTTCCTTTTTTCCCAGCCGTCTCTTGAGGACCGAGCGAAATCCCTGGCTAAATGTTGGCTTGTGGACATAAAAGCTGTCCGGATCAATGGTGCCCTGGACAACGTTTTCCCCCAGGCCCCAGGTACCGTTGATAAACACCACGTCCCTGAAGCCGGTTTCCGTATCCAGGCTGAACATGACGCCGCTGGCACCCATGTCGGAACGGACCATCTTCATGACCACGACACTCAGGTACACCTTGTAATAATCGAAATGATTGTCAAACTTATAATGGATGGAGCGGTCGGTAAAATTCGAGGCCAGGCAACGTTTGTAGGCATCGATCAGGGCCTCTTCCGAGGCGATATTGAGATAGGTGTCGTTCTGACCGGCAAAGGAGGCCTCCGGGGAGTCCTCGGCCGTTGCCGAAGAGCGGACCGCCAGCGATACCGTATCATCATACTCATCTTTCAACGCCGCATAGCCACGACATATCTCGTCCTGCAGGTCTGCCGGAATATCACAGGAATAGATGATCTCCCGACACCTCTTGCCCCGTGCCTGCAGTTCCTTGACATCATCAGGGTCAAAATCATCAAGCTCGGCGTGGAGTTTATCCCAGGCCTTGTTGGCATCAAGGACATATTTGTAGGCCGATGCGGTGACGGCAAAACCGTTGGGCACCCGTACACCTTCTTCGGTCAGGTTCTTGTACATTTCACCCAGAGATGCATTCTTGCCGCCAACCTCCGGAACATCCTCAATGCCTAATTCCTTAAACCATTTGATATATTTCATAGTAGTGCCTCTTGATTTCAGTGTTGTTGCCATGATATTTCCAGGCCTAAACGATTAATTTTCACTACCTTCGTCAGCCGGTAGGCGGAGATCGGCGAGATAACGATACATGGCCATCCTCTTTTTGGCCCCTGACTGGGCCTTGCGGCTGTACAGCTCAAAACCCTGCGGATCGATTTTTTTCACCATCCGAAAGCGGGTTTCGTTTTGGGTATATTCACTGACTGGAATTTTATCACCGGCTGCGTCTACGATAAGCCCCGGTTCTCCGGCTGCCGCCCGTCTGGGATCATAGCGGTACAGCGGCCAGACCCCGCTGTCTACGGCCCGTTTCTGCTGGGCCGGACCAAATTTCAGGTCATAACCGTGGGCAATACAATGGCTGTAACAGATGATGAGAGAGGGGCCGGGATACGAGGCCGCCTCGACAAAGGCCTTGACTGTCTGGTCGGGCTTGGCCCCGAAGGCGACACTGGCCACATAGACATGGCCGTAGTTCATGGCCATCAGGCCGAGATCTTTTTTGGCAATGGCCTTGCCGCTGGTGGCGAATTTTGCAGAAGCGCCGATGGGGGTCGCCTTTGAGGCCTGGCCGCCGGTATTGGAGTAGACTTCGGTGTCCACCACCAGCACGTTGATATCCCGGTCCTGGGCCAGCACATGATCCAGACCGCCGTAGCCGATATCAAAGGCCCAGCCGTCACCGCCGATCAACCAGACGCTTTTGGTCAGCAGGTATTCCGCCAGCTGTTCAAGCGGCCTTGCCTCGGCGCCTTCAAGCTTCGCAAGTTTCTTTTGCAGAGCCCCCACCCGTTGTCGCTGCTCCCTGATGCCGGTTTCCGTGTCCTGGTCGGCTGCAAGCAGTTCCATGACAAACGAGTCGCCAAGGGACGGGGCCAGTCGTCGCAGCAGTTCCCGGGCCTGCCTTCCATGTTTGTCCACGGCCAACCGCATGCCGTAACCGAACTCGGCATTGTCCTCGAACAGCGAGTTGGCCCAGGCCGGGCCGCGGCCCTGGTCATTGGTTCGATAGGGAGTTGTCGGCAGATTGCCGGAATAGATCGCCGTGCAACCGGTGGCATTGGCAATCAGTAAACGATCGCCATACAGCTGGGTGAGCAGCTTGATATAGGGCGTCTCGCCGCATCCGGCGCAGCAACCGGAATACTCAAACAGGGGCTGCAGAAGTTGCGAGGTCCGCACGTTCATTTTGCCGATCAGGGTACGATCCATCTCCGGCAGATTAAGGAAGAATGAATAATTTTTTTTCTGGACCTCGAGATTGTCGATCCGGGATTCCAGGTTGATGGCCTTACGCTCAGGCGTAGCCTTGTTGATGCCGGGGCAGATTTCAACGCACAGACCGCAGCCGGTGCAGTCTTCGGGCGCGACCTGGACGGTGAATCGTTTGCCACCAAATTCTTTTGAGCGAAAATCCCTGGATTGGAAGCCTGCCGGCGCCGCTGCCAATTCCTCCGGGTTATAGATTTTCACCCGGATGGCACCATGCGGACAGGAAAAAGAACAGCGGGCGCATTCGATGCAGCTGTCCGGGTCCCAGAGCGGAATATTCAGGGCGATGTTGCGTTTTTCCCACTGGGTTGTTCCCAAAGGCCAGGTACCATCAACGGGCAGGGCGCTTACCGGGAGCTGGTCTCCCGCCCGGGCCAGCATACGGGCGGTGATTGTTCGCACAAACTCCGGCGCTTCATCAGGGA
>WFZC01000103.1 GCA_015489765.1 Desulfobulbaceae bacterium | reverse complement strand
CCGGCCGGTCCAGGTGAACGCCCCGGCCAAGGAAGGTCCACGGCCCCGACTTCTGTTTTTTCAGAAGCGAGATCATACCCGGCATCCTTTTGCTGTTCGCACCACTTTGACCTGGATATGTTCTTGCAGTTCTCGGGACGCGTCGAGGATTGTTTTTTTCGGGAGGAAGGCTGACGACTCCACAAAACTCTTGTGGCCGACATACCGATTCAGGCAGCGGATCGTTATCTCCCGGTTGTTCACCCGGCTTTGCAACAGCTTCTCCACCAGGTTTTTCGAAACCCTGTCCACGCCGACCTTGAGACGTGAACTGTTTTTCAGAAGGACCGGTTCGACCCGGCGCAGGTGAAAGGCCCGCCGCTGTCCTACCAGAAGTTCTTCCCGTTCATGAATCCCGATATGATGACAGGGGCACTCGGCAATTATCGGTTTATCGCTTTCGATCTCCACCTCGACCAGCAGACCGCCATCCCTGTTCTTTCTGACAATTTCCCCCCACAGCAGTTGGTGTTCTTTTTTCTTGTACCGGGCCACCTCTTGCAGACAGGCGGCCTTTTCAAGATTCTGCTCCAAGATTCTCCTGATGCTGTTCCAGCCACGCAGGGTGGTCAGGCTGATGGGTACCTGCTGTACCATACCATCACTTCCATGGTGGTAACCCACGGCCTCCAACCGGTCATCGGTGAACAGGGTCATGACATCCTGTCCATGCCACCTGGAGAGCATGGAGGAAAAGGTTTTCTCGATTTCCGCAATAACCTGGCCCCGGCTCAGACCATAGGTGTCGACAAACGAGCGAATGATTTCGGAATAACCTGTCTCCATTTCGTTTTCCCTCCTACTTACTCTTTTCTTGGGGCGGTAACTTTTTCCTTTTACAGGAACGAAGAGCCAGATCCGGGAACAATAGCAGTCCGTTGCCGTTGTCGGCAAAAGGGATTATTCTGCAGCCATGATGAATTGTTTCAAATGATCAACCACAAACTTTTGGAAAAAAGCTGGATGGATCTTTCAGAAAATCAGGCGGCGCTCATTCTCGGCATTGCTGAAAATGGGGAGATCACCGTAGATGTTGCAGGGGCAGATTTGGATGGATTGCCTGGGATATTATGCCAAGCAGTTGCCGTGAAGATTCTTGAAGATGAAGAATTTCAAAATGAGTTGATGCAACTAGCCGACAGTATAATGAATTAAATTTATTTGTGATTTCCCCTATAGGGAAAGAATTTTTGATTTTAACGGTAGGATAATCTGAATTCGGGTCCCTTGATCACACTCACTTATGATTTCAATTCGACCATGATGGAGCTCAACGATGCGTTTAACAATGGTCAGACCAAGCCCAGAACCACCGAAAGTTGAGGAACGAGACTTCTCTACCCTATAAAACTGGTCAAAAACCTTGTCGTGTTCGGAAACAGGGATGACTTCTCCGGTATTAGAAATTTCTATCACCGCTTGTTCCTTTTTCTTTTTTAGAACTACCCGGATCTCCCCATTTTCCTGTTTGTTGTATTTAATAGCGTTATCTACCAGGTTGATGAACATCCGCCGTAGTTTATCCTCATCACCCGGCAAAGTAACCGTGTCATCAAGATCAACGGACAAATGAATGCCCACTGTCTGAATTAAATCCTGGAATTCGTATAAAATTGTGGTAATGAGCCGGGTCAGGTCAACAGATATTGGAGTAAATGTTTTTTTCAGCTCCAGTTCAGACAAGTCCAGCAAATTTTTTACCAAGCGGTCCATGCGAAGAAGTATATTGGATTGGACGGCAAGGCGTGGCGTGAAATCACTCGGTAAATCATTCCGTTGCAGTGCTTCACCGAAAAACAATCGCTGCATGGCTATCGGTGTTTTCAACTCGTGGGAGGCATTGGCAATAAATTCCTTCTGCCTCTGGAAGGAATACTGCAGGCGGTCAAACATCTGGTTCAGTGACGAGGACAGGGCATGCAGCTCGTCCTGGTTGTTGCCCAGTGGGATTCGTTTATCCAGAGTCTTTTCACTGATTTCCCTGGCCAGGATATTGATATCGGCAATGGGCTTCAGGATCCTGCCTGCGGCAAGATATCCAAATACAATCAGTGCAACCGCAAACAACACAAGCCCAACGGCAATGGAAATGATCAGGTCGTAAATTTCTTCCTGCAGCTTTTCCATGGGACGGGCAATCTGGACAAGATACTCTTCTCCGCCAATGGGAATGGAGAAGACACGGACACGAAAGGTTACATCATTGCTGTCATCCTGTTCCAGACTGGCCGCCTCTCTGGGAATTGTTGCGCTGACATTATAGCCACCGTATTTTTGTTTTAACGGAAGGTCGGCGTATTGCGTAAGGGCGGAGGCAAAAACGACCTGATGATGTTTGTTGTAAATTTTCAGCCAGTAAAGACGCCCCAGTGAATCCAGCATGGCCCGGTCCGCCTGGGGAACCAGAGTGTTTCCCTGTGTTGTAAAACCCGCTAGAAGAGTGTGGGCCTGGCTGTCCAGTTCGCCATCAAGCAATTCATAGGGCTGCTCAATCATTTCATACGAAATGACGATGGAAAAAAGCAACCCGGCCAGCAAGCCGGCACCGGTGATCCACAGTGTTATTCTGTTACGAATTTTCACTCGTTCTCGTCCTTGATCATATATCCGATCCCCCGCACTGTCCGGATAATCTTTCCTCCGGGATCGTTGATTTTTCTGCGCAAATTTTTAATATGTACATCTATGG
>WFZC01000102.1 GCA_015489765.1 Desulfobulbaceae bacterium | reverse complement strand
AGAATGTGTCTCGCTTGACTGTCAACCACAGCCTGCTGGCCGGGATTAAGGGTAGTCTTTCCTGTCGCTGCCGTATCTTTTTTTTTTGCCGGTTTGCCCGCTTGCGGGCGGATCATGCTTTTTTTTCTTTTTTCCCGTTTTTTCCGACGCACCGGAACGCCGAACAAGTCAAGCTGCCCGGCCAGCCGACCGAGTTCATCCTCGTCAAACAAACGAATAATACCGAACTGGCCATCGTAACCGGGCCGGCGGATTACCCGGCCTTGCCGCATCCTGGAAATTGCCTCGGCCAGCAATGCGGATCCCCTGGCTTTAATATCCTCTATAGAAACATCAAGAAGAAGATTAAATTCGGAAGAGAATGTATTGATTGCACGTGAATAACTTCGCATTACTGTTTTTGAACCAGGTCCTACTCCGAGCAGCTCGCCGAGCACTTCCGGCAGGGGAATAAGACTGAAGACCGCAGGCGCATTTTTTTTGTATTTGGGCTTTGCGCGATCGGCAAGATCCATTACCCGGTGCAACACACCCACTGTGACCGGTCGGCCGCAGACCGGACATATGCCCTTGTTGCGCATGGTTTCATCCGGTTCCAGGCATACCTGGCATTTTCGATGACCATCGCAATGGTACTTTCCCTCTTCGGGATAAAACTCAATGGTGCCGGCAAAAACCCTGTTGCCCTCGTGGTCAACGGGATGCTGCAGTGCCTGTTTGAGGGCGTCAAAACTTAATTCGGTCGCCAGGATATTGGCCTCGCGGCCGAGCTTGGCCGGAGAATGGCAATCAGAGTTGGAGATAAGGGCAAAACGGTCAAGAGCGGAGATACACCTGTTCATGTCCGGGTCTGAGGAGAGCCCGGTTTCCAGAGCGAAAATCTCCCCGCTTAAATCACCAAAACACTCCTCGATGGCGTCAAAGCCGGACTTGGAACCAAAGAGTGAAAACCACGGGGTCCAGATATGGGCGGGAACAAAAAAACCATCGGGCGCCGCATCCCTGGCTATTGCCAGCAACTCATAGGCATCAAGACCGAGAATGGGTCTGCCGTCTGATTCCAGGTTGCCAATGACTGCCAGTTTTCTGTTGATCCGGCGGACCGAATCAAAATCGGGCGCATACAAGATGTTGTGAATCTTCCTGACCTTGGCGTCTTTTTTGTAAATCGAGCTGATTTCAGCACTGAGGACAAACCTGATATCGGCCAGGGCAAGGCTTGCCGGATCGATACCAGGCGGCAGAAGCGGGGCTATTTCGCCATTTTCCCAGGAACGCAGCTTGAAAAATCCAGGCTCGGCCGGCTCGAGATTGTCGGCAAGATGCTGAAGCCAGCCGGGATGGGTGAAATCACCGGTGGCAATGACCCGGATACCCTTGATGGCGGCCCAGGCGGCAAGTCCGGGCAGGCGGCTGGCCTTGCTCGTTGCCCTTGAGTAACAGGAATGAATATGGAGATCAGCTATGTAGCGCATGGTTGCCGCCCATAGAGGTGATGGGTCCGGATATAGGAAGAAACAGCCTTGTCCAGCCCCTGGGGCCGCTTGCCCGCCTGAAGTTGCCTGCGAACCATGGACGAGGAGACCGGGCTTGAAAAACCGGCAAGATAGTGTATTGAAGCCCCCCTGTCAGCCCGCAAAAATGTTGATCCCGATTCGGCGGCCGGCCTGAATTCACCGGGAAGCCTGCGGATGGCATCCATGCACTGCCTGTCGCTGATGCCTGCGCGGGAAATTACAATCAAATCGGCATGGGCTAAAATTTCATCATATCGATACCACTGATGCAGCTCAAGCAGAGAATCCGCCCCCATGAGAAAGGACAGCTTGCGGCCGGGGTATTCCCTGTGCAGGGCGCGCAAACTGTCCACGGTGTAGGAAGGACCGCTGCGTCTGGATTCCAGGGTAGACACGGACATGGATGCTTCAACATTCAGGGCAATTTTCAGCATGGCGACCCGATGCGCAAAAGGGGCCATACCACTGCCCTTATGAGGGGGCCTGGCAGCGGGCAGAAAGAGAATTTGTTGCACCAGTTCAGCCGCCAGAACAAATCGGGCCAGGTTGACATGACCCTCATGCACAGGATCAAATGTTCCCCCGAAGATACCGATTGCTTGATCTTTTTCATTCACAAGATCACATGGGCAAGAAAAGTCCGCCGGTCAGGCGGGCCGAGTTTTTCTCAGGCCCGGACCTCGCCATTGCCATAGACGATGAATTTTCTTGTGGTCAGCTCTTCCAGGCCCATGGGACCATAGGCGTGCAGTTTTGTGGTCGAGATACCGATTTCAGCGCCCAGGCCGAATTGACCACCGTCATTGAAACGGGTCGAAGCATTGATCATAACCGCTGAGGCATCCACCTCCCGCAGGAAACGCTGACTGCGCGGATAGGAGTTGGTGATAATGGTTTCGCTGTGATTTGAGCCGTACCTGTCAATATAGGCGATGGCCTCATCCATGGAATCAACCACCCGAACAGCCAAAATCAGGTCCAGAAACTCTTTGCCCCAATCCGATTCGTCGGCAGGGGTCATGTCCGGCACCAGGGAACAACTGCGCGGACAACCACGGAGTTCAACCCCTTTTTCGGTCAGCCGCCTGGCGACCACGGGCAGAAAGGCGGCGGCAATATCGCGATGGACAAGCAAACCCTCCAGGGCGTTACAGACACCGGGCCGCTGGGTTTTTGCATTGTCGATAATTTCCACTGCCATATCAATGTCGGCATCCCGGTCAACAAACGCGTTGCATACCCCCTTGTAATGTTTGAGGACCGGAATCCGCGATGTTTTGGTCACAAAACGAATCAACCCTTCCCCGCCCCTCGGGATAACCACATCAAGATAATCCTCAAGATCAAGCATACAGGTGACCGCCTCCCGGTCCACAGTAGGAATCACCTGCACCACCTCAGAATCAATGCCGGCATCCTCAAGGCCGCGTTTCAAGACCTGTGCCAATGCCAGGTTGGAGTGGATGGCCTCGGACCCGCCCCGCAGCATGACGCCGTTGCCCGCCTTGAGACAGAGAGCGGCCGCATCAATGGTGACATTGGGCCTGGACTCGTAGATCATGCCGACAACGCCCAGGGGAATGCGCATCCTGCCAACGGTGATGCCGCTGGGCCGTCGTTTCATGTCCGTCACCTCGCCAACCGGGTCGGGCAGGGCCGCAACCTCCCGCAGGCCGGTGGCCATGGAATCTATCACCTTATCGCTGAGTTCGAGCCGGTCAAGCATAGCCGGGGAAAGATTTTTTTCCCGGCCGGCGGCAAGGTCCTTTTCATTTTCCGCTGTAATAAATGATCGTTCTTCCTGCAGCAGTTGGGCTGTCCGTATCAGGGCCCTGTTTTTCACAGCAGTGGAGAGAGCGGCCAGGGCCCGGGAGGCCTCTTTGACCCGGATTGCCATCTCTGTTACCATCTGCCCGATATCCTGTTTGCTCATGCCTATCTACTCCTTAAGGCGTTTGTCATACCATCATCCATCAGGACAAGATTATCCCTGTGGATGGCCTCGTCACTGTCTTTATATCCAAGTATTTCCTCTATTTTTGTTGAATTATGCCCCTTGATCCTGTCCAGCTCCGCAGAAGCGTAATTGCTCAGTCCGGCTGCCAGGGCCTGACCCTGTTCATCAAGGCAGTGCACCGGGGCCCCGACGCCGAAATCTCCGCGCACCTCAAGGATTCCGGACGGAAGCAGGCTTTTGCCATGCTCTTTCAGCGCCCGGCAGGCCCCGTCATCGAGGACCAGGGAACCCTTTGGCCGCAGGACATGGGCAATCCAATGTTTGCGGCCGCAGAGCTTTTCCGGCGCCGGCAGGAAAAAGGTGCCCACCTGATCACCGCTGAAAAGCTCCTGCAGGACATTGGGATTTTTCCCCGGGGCTATGAACGAACTGCCGCCGCAGGCGGCAACCATTTTCGCGGCCCTGATCTTGGTGAGCATGCCGCCGGTCCCGAGAAGAGACGTGGTATTTCCGGCCATGGCCTCGATATTGCTGTCAATGGTCTGGACCGTGTAGATGGGATCGGCACTAAGATCCTCGGCCGGGTTGGCGGTGCTCAGGTAATCGACATCGGTCAGAATGATGAACATGTCCGCCCCGATCATGTTGGTAATCAGGGCACCCAAGGTATCATTATCGCTGAATCGCAGCTCTTCGACGGAAACCGTATCATTTTCGTTAATGATGGGCACGGCCCCGAATTCAAACAGGGTGAGGATGGTATTACGGATATTGAGATACCTGCTGCGGTCGGAAAGATCTTCATGGGTGAGCAGGACCTGGGCAACAAGTTGATCATAACCGGCAAAGGCATGTTCATAGGCCTGCATGAGCAGGCCCTGGCCAATGGATGCCAGGGCCTGTTTTATTTTCAGGGAATTGTTTGTATTCGGCGGGATACCGAGCCTTTGCCGACCGGCGGCCACGGCGCCGGAACTGACCAGGATCACCTCCCGGCCAGTGGAGCAGAGAAAGGAGATCTGCCGGGCCAGATTGGCCAGCACCTCGGTATTCAAGCCGGAACTATCGGTGACAACGGCGCTGCCGACCTTGATAACGATCCGCCTGGCCCTGTCAAAAAGGGTCTGACGATAGAACAGCCCGTCTTCTTTACTTACCTGAAAAGTCATGGTTCATACATACTGCACAGGCCGTCCAGGGCGCAACAATTCTTTTTTCCGGTGCGCCTATTCCTGCTCCGGGTCAATGGTCCGGACAAGCATAACCTTGAGACGATCTATATTCTCTCCAGTCTGACCTGATACGGGCAAGACATCGGTGCCCTTGTCCCTGAATTTCCTGCACAGTTCAACCCGCCGGTCCCTGGAAAGCAAATCGATTTTGTTGAGCAGGACAATCCGGTGGCGATCAATCAATTCCTCTTTGAACGCGGCGAGTTCATGTTCCAGAACACGCAAATCGGCAAGCGGTTGGTCACCCGCGCCGGAACCGTCAATGACAAGAACAAGGACCTGGGTTCGCTCAACATGGCGAAGAAAGGTGTCACCAAGGCCGATACCCATGTGGGCACCTTCGATCAGCCCGGGAATATCAGCTATGATTATCGGCCGGTGGCGGGGAAGTTGGAGGACACCGAGCTGTGGTTCCAGAGTAGTAAAGGGGTATGGCGCTACCTTGGGCTGGGCCTTTGAGAGTTTTGAAAGCAGGGTCGACTTGCCGGCATTGGGCAGACCGACCAAACCAACATCGGCAATCAGCTTGAGTTCTATCTTCAGCCATCGTTCTTCACCCGGCTGACCTGGAGTGGCCTTGCGGGGCGCCCTGTTGGTCGAGGTGGCAAAGCGGGCATTGCCAAAACCGCCCTTGCCGCCGGCAGCGGCGAGAAATCGCATGCCATCTTCGGTGAGATCGGCAAGAACCTCATCGGTCTGCGCATCTTTAATGACCGAACCAGGCGGCACCAGGACAAGGGTGTCCTGTCCGTTTCTGCCGTGTTTGTCACTGCCCTGCCCCCCTGCCCCGCGTTCAGCCTTGAAATGGGAACGGTAACGAAAATCGATCAGAGAATGCAACCGCTTGTCGGCAACAAGAAATACCGACCCGCCACGCCCGCCGTCACCGCCGTTGGGGCCGCCACGGGGCACAAACTTCTCCCGCCGGAAACTGACGCAGCCATTGCCACCGTCACCGCCTTTGACATAAAATTTTGCCTCGTCTACAAATCCCATACCTTACTCACCACAGGAGCAGTTTCCGCGAGGACCTGTTGTGCAAAATATCTTCATAAATAGATTAAAACCTGTCCATGAACAATTTTTTTTGCTTCCACCAATATTGCAGAGAATAAAAAAAACTCGACACCCGTGAACAGGCGCCGAGTTTATATCGATTCTGCCATTGGTATATGACAGAAAAAACTCTTGCGATCAGTAGGCTACCTTAAAAAATTGCCCTTTCGCCCGATCTCTGCGTCACAGAAAAATAGAAAATGCTCACATATGACTAATATGCTGCGCTTTTTAATTTTTCTGTTCCTTGACCTCGAACGAAAACTCTAATTTTTCAAGGCACCCAGTAGTTGGATCAATCGGGATACACAGACACCCGTTTTCTCTTTTTACCAAAGGTTTCGTACTTGACAACTCCGTCAACCTTTGCAAAAAGGGTGTAGTCCCTGCCACATCCGACATTTTCGCCGGGATGAATCCTGGTCCCAAGCTGTCTGACCAGAATGGATCCGGCCCGGACGGACTGACCGCCGAATCTCTTCACGCCCCTTCTCTGACCTGCGCTGTCGCGGCCGTTTCGGGAACTGCCGCCTGCTTTTTTATGTGCCATGGTATATAATCTCCCTTACTGTAGGTGTATGCCGCATCCTGTTAGACGGCCACCTCTTCAATGACCAATGCCGTGTATGGCTGACGATGGCCCTTTTTGACTTGGTATCCCTTTCGTTTTTTCTTTTTGAAAACCAGAACTTTTTTCGCCCGGCCCTGCTCGGCGATCTTTGCCGTGACCCTGGCCCCGTCCACAACCGGTTGTCCGACTGTGACCTTGTCGCCATCGGCAACCAGGAGTACATCATTGATTTCAATGGTGTCTCCAACCTCGCCTTGAATTTTTTCAACCTTCAGGGTGTCTCCGGCCGCAACCTGGTACTGTTTACCGCCGGTCCGTATAATTGCATACATGGGAAACCTCCCCCTTTTTCTCTATAAGTCTGTACATCATGCCCAACTATGCAGGCAAAATATATTAGCGCAATAAACAATATAATAAACTACAGGTACCAGGGAAAATCAAGGCAAAAATTGTAATCCCGCCATTAGTGGTAAAAATATAATCTGACTACCATCAATCTTGATGAACTCGTAAAAAAAATCCGGACACACGACGCAGTAGATCGAAGTTTTTACGACCCCATCAATCTTTGGAAACGAGAGATACCATCGCTTGGCAAGATTAAGGATAGAAAACTTTTCCAGGCAACAGGTAAATTTTATATTAAATCCCATAATGGATACCGAACGATGGTATCCCTGATATTACTTTGCTGGGCTTTGGTGGTGATGAAAAAATATAAAAAAGAACAGGCCGGGCAGGATACATCTGTCTTTTGACATGATTATAATCTTTTTTCTGTACAAATTCGTATCATTTACTACAATTATCTGTATAAAATAATAATGTTGATGCCATGTTACTATCCTTTCCCCCACTTTTTTACCAACGGAGACATCCTATGAAGTATCGACCCCTACGCCCATTATTTCTCGCTGCTATATGCTGCAGTGTCCTGCTCTGCTCCATTCCTGCCATGGCTAATGATTTCGGCAAGCCCCAGGAACTGGTTGCCAAAGGCACTGCCGTGTTCAAAAGCTTTATGCACGATCCCAACATGACCTGGTTCAGGGAAAATGTCTACCGGGCGCGTGGGATTTTTATCGTCCCCCAGATGTTACGAGGCGGCTTTATCATCGGCGGCTCCGGCGGCTCGGGTATGCTTGTGGCCCGTGACGACAAGACAAATGAGTGGAGCTATCCTGCCTTTTATACCATGGGATCGGTTTCCCTCGGCTTGCAGATAGGGGCCGATGCCTCTGAAATCATTCTTATGATTATGACGCAAAAGGGCCTTAATGCCATGCTTTCCACTGAATTCAAGTTGGGCGGCGATGTATCCGTTGCCGCAGGTCCGGTTGGGGAATCCGCCAAGGCACAGACCGCTGATGTCCTCGCCTTTGGCCGTTCAAAAGGCCTGTTCGGCGGCATCAGTATTGAAGGCGCTGTTGTTGCGCCGCGCTATGAATGGAATGATGCTTATTATCATCAGCCAGCCTCACCGGTGGATATTCTGATTAAACATACGGTGAAGAACCCACAGGCCGATGAATTACGGGCCATTCTGCCCAAGAAACATCCTGTCCGTACCAAACCCCTGGGCACTTGATAGGCATCATTCCATTCTTAAAGTTGAAAGGATGTTTTGAAACCATTGGTTTTGTGTCATCCTATTTTTTTTATTGAGGAATTTTTTTATTGAGGAGTATATGAAAGCAAAAGACCTCATGGTACCGATTGAAGAATATCTCGCCCCTGAGATGTCACTCTGTGAAGCGGTAACCAGAATGCGCGGGTTAAAACGTTCTCATGGTCTTCCCATCAAGGG
>WFZC01000101.1 GCA_015489765.1 Desulfobulbaceae bacterium | reverse complement strand
GTGTATTATGGTGGTGGGAAGCACGCAGCAGGGGAAAAATGGAGTCTAAGAGTGGTTAAAGAGTATTACGCTCACAGCCTGGAGGGCCGGCCACCTGAAGAGTGGCAGCCACTGGAAAAACACCTGAAAAATGTTGCCAAATTGGCCGCGGATTTTGCCAGGCCTTTTGGAGGTGAAAAATTCGCTGCTCCAGCCGGGATCAGTCATGATCTAGGCAAAGGCACGAAAGCCTGGCAGGCATATCTCAGGAAGATTAATGGGGTTATAGATGAATTTGCCAATTACTATGAAGGCCACCCCGCTCATGCGGCTGAAGGGGCAAAGTTACTGTTCAACCGTTCAAAACAGGCTGGTAAGCTACTTGCGTACTGCATTGCGGGCCATCACGGTGGCTTGCCGAACTGGAATGACACTGGATCGGCAGCCCTTCGAGCGAAACTCGCAATCCCTGTGGCCGACATCTCGTTTCCTCATACCATAGCCGCACTGACCGAAGAACTACCCTTTCCCATCGAGCCAGAGCGGTTTGGATTTCAGATACAGTTCTTTGCCCGCATGATTTTTTCATGTCTGGTCGATGCTGATTTCCTTGATACGGAAAAAATTCTTGATCCAGAGCGTTCTGGCTGGCGCAGTAACTATCCAGACATCAGGGAGTTACATGCTCGGTTTTGGAAAGAATTTAAAAAACTTAGGGCAAAGGCAGAGCCAGAACTAAATGTCAATAAACAACGCGAGTTAGTACTGACAGATTGTCTGGAGGCGGCCAACAAGCCCCCGGGAATTTATTCTCTCACCGTGCCGACCGGCGGCGGAAAGACCCTTGCTTCCTTGGCCTTTGCTCTCAATCATGCCATTAAGCAAAAAAATGGTAAAAGCCGTATCATCTACGTGATTCCCTTTACCAGTATCATAGAGCAGAACGCCCAGGTCTTCCGGCAGATGCTGGGCGATGACGCGGTACTAGAGCATCACTGTAATTTCATCACTGATGATAAGAATTGGAAGCACAAGCTGGCGGCAGAGAACTGGGACGCACCGGTCATTGTTACCACCAATGTCCAGTTTTTTGATTCGTTCTATGCCAATAAGACATCCCGCTGCCGCAAGCTCCATAATGTATCCAACAGTGTTATTATATTTGATGAGGTGCAGGCGATCCCCGTGGAGAAACTAAAGCCCTGCTTAGAGGTCATCAAGGAATTAACAGCCAATTATAATGTCACTACAGTGCTTTGCACTGCTACCCAGCCCGCGATCGGCTATTCCGACAATTTCAAGGCTGGACTTAAGGTCGATGCCGAGATTATTCATAATGTTCCGGCGCTGTTTGCGAACCTGAAGCGTACCGAGGAGCGTTTTATCGGTACATTGACTGAAACCGAGGTGGCAGAGAGGCTCATGGAGCATAATCAGGTTTTGTGTATCGTTAACACCCGGCAACAGGCCCTGGATATATTCAACGCCCTGCCGGAATCGGAAGAGAACATTCATTTAAGTGCGTTGATGCATCCGGTCCACCGCAGTGAAAAACTCGAAGAGATCAGAAGAAGACTACAGCCGGAAAACAATCTTCCCTGTCGGGTGGTCAGCACCCAGTTGATCGAAGCTGGGGTGGATGTTGATTTCCCTGCTGTATTCCGGGCCGTGGCCGGGATCGACTCCATTGCCCAGGCCGCGGGACGTTGCAACCGTAATGGCTTGCACAAATCCCCTTGTATGGTCTCTGTCTTTGCCTTTCCCAAAAACAGGGACTGCTCCTTTTTTAAACAGGCTGCCCAGGCGGCAGAAAAACTCTTTGACCGTTTTTCCGGCCGTCTCACGGAGCCAGAGTGCGTTCGTAACTATTTTGAGGAGTATTTCTGGAAGAATTCTCAACGGATGGACATGGACGGAATTATTGCCGATTGTCAAAAGGCTGCCGGAGGAGATATCCAGTTCAAAGACCTGGCCCGCTTCCATATGATCGAGTCTGCCACCGTTCCAGTGATTATTGCCGTTGATGAGGAGGCGGTGCGTCTGGTCAACGCCCTTGAACACACGGATCATAAAGGCGGTATCCTGCGTAAGCTGCAACAGTATACTGTGCAGGTTTATCCCTATCAGCTTGAAGAAATAGCAAACTGGCTCGAAAATCTGCCCCCAGGTGTGTGGGTATTGCGATCGGCAGAGCTCTATTCAGATGCCACAGGGCTAAAATGTACCCCTCCGCAGGGCGAAGCCTTTTTCGGATGAAAATAGTCAAAAACGGTCGGATATGGAGGTCAAAAATGGGATATGGAATCAAAATTCGGGTTTGGGGTGATTATGCCCTGTTTACAAGGCCAGAGATGAAGGTGGAGCGGGTCTCCTACGATGTGATGACCCCGTCGGCGGCCCGGGGCATTCTTGAGGCCATCTACTGGAAACCGTCCATCCGCTGGGTGATAGACCGCATCCATGTCCTGCGGCCTGTGCGTTTTGACAATATTCGCAGGAACGAGTTGGCCAGCCGGGTATCGGTGAACAAGAGCGACATGCAAGGAGACAGGCCGGTATGCCGTTATATCGAGGATGATCGCCAACAGCGGGCCTCGATGGTCCTGCGTGATGTCGAATATGTGATCGAGGCCCACTTCGAGCTCACAGGGTTTTATGCATCCGATCCCGGCAAGCATCTGGCTATCTTCGAACGCCGGGTCAAGAAAGGGCAATGTTTTCACCGGCCCTATTTCGGCTGCCGGGAGTTTCCGGTCAACTTCGAGTGGTGCGATGAGGTGCCGGAGTCTGTTCTCAAAGGTAAGCAGGACCTGGGATATATGCTCTACGATATCGATTTTGAAAACGACATGACCCCGCGCTTTTTCCGGGCGGTCATGCGGAACGGCATTATAGATTGCCGCCAAGAGGTAGTCTCATGATTTTTCAATCCTTAGTGGAACTTTATGACCGTCTGCCGCAAGCGAATTTTCCAGACACGGACGGTGTGCCGCCCTTTGGTTTCAGTGTCGAGGATATCGGTTTTGAGGTCGTCATTGACCAGGACGGCAGGATGGTCGGGCAGCCGGATGAATGGTCGGGCAGCCGGATGAATGGTCGGGCAGCCGGATGACCTGCGGGTAAAAATAAATGCCAATACCTACGATTTTCGCCAATCGGTGGTGCCCTATACCAACCACGTCAATGTGCGCACCAATGCGGCG
Source organism: Desulfobulbaceae bacterium (assembly GCA_015489765.1). Taxonomy (GTDB): domain Bacteria; phylum Desulfobacterota; class Desulfobulbia; order Desulfobulbales; family Desulfobulbaceae; genus DRLX01. The sequence continues at coordinate 3,405 of WFZC01000101.1, read as the reverse complement.
GCGAAAACTCCCAACTTCATGGTGGACAAGGCGGATTATATCTTTGGCATGTCAGGGAATGCGCGAAAAAAGGTGCATCATAATTCTTTCAAAAAACTGGTAGATGAGGTTTGCAAGGACTCAAACGACGAGGGGGTGGTGGCGGTACGAAAATTTCTTGACCAATGGAAGCCGGAAAAATCCGTTGAGCTGCGGGACTGGAAGGAGATGTGTGGGACTCATGGGAAATGGGTGGCCTTCCGTCTTCAGGGCGACCGTTGTTTTGTTCATGAGCGGCCGGAGGTACGAAGGTTGTGGCGGGATTTTCTGGCACGTGAACAAGCAAAATACCCCGAAGGGGTGAGCTTTATTGACGGCGCTGCCCATCCCATACAGCTACAGTACGCCCAGTTCAAGTTCGGTTCCGGCGCCTCCCTGGTTTCTTTCAATGAGGTTGCCTATGAGTCCTATGGCAAGAAAAGGGGAGAAAACGCCCCTATCTCTGTTGATGCCGAGTTCAAAAGCTCGGCCGCGTTGAAATACCTTCTGCGCAGCCGCACCCAGCGAATCAAAATAGGTGACGCCACCACCGTCTTTTGGGCCGAACGGGCCTCGCCGGTAGAGGCTTTCTTCGGCCAGGTGATGAACCCAGCCCAGGACGATGCCGCTGCCGCTGAACAAGTGCGCGCATTCCTTGAGGCGGTACGGGCCGGGAGCTTGCCCAATGATCTTGAGGCAGACCGGGAGATCAACTTCTACATATTGGGCCTGGCCCTGAACAAGGCCCGCCTTGCCCTGCGTTTCTGGCACGTCTGCTCGGTTGGCGCCTTGATGGATCGCCTGCGGGACCATTTTGACAACCTTGCCATGGAGCGTTCGGACAAGGATATCGAGTTTCCCAGAGTCTGGCACCTGCTCAAGGAGACCGCCCGGGAAACCAAGGATATCTCTCCGGTGCTGGGCGGTGCCCTGACCCGTTCCATCCTCACCGGAGAATGCTATCCTCAGAGCCTGTTTCAGGGAGTCATCGGCCGGATCCGGGCGGATCAGAGGATCAGTTATCTGCGGGCGGCGATTCTGAAAGCGGTATTACAACGAAATTTCAACAAGGAGGTTCCTATGTCATTAGACCCAGAACGAAGAGAAACAGCCTATCTGCTGGGCCGTCTGTTCGCGGTCCTGGAAAAGGCGCAACTGGACGCCCTGGGCAATGTCAACGCCACGATCAAGGACCGTTTTTTCAGCGCGGCCTCGGCCACCCCGGCCAGCGTCTTTCCCCGGCTGCTGAGGCTCAGCCAGCACTATATCGATAAGGCGGAGTATGGCCATGTCTCTGACCGGCGCATCGCCGAAATCATGGAGCATCTGGACAGCTTCCCAACTCATATGAGCCTGCAGGATCAAGGGCTGTTCGCTATTGCCTATTATCAGCAGAAAAACGCTTTATACCGTAAAAACGAGAGCAAAACCGAAGGAGAAGAGTAATGAGTGAAGTAATCAATAACCGCTATGAGTTTGTCTTATTGTTCGATGTTACAAACGGCAACCCCAATGGCGACCCGGACGGTGGTAATTTGCCCCGGATCGATCCAGAGACTGGTCATGGAATTACCACCGACGTGTGCTTGAAGCGTAAGGTGAGAAATTATGTGGAGCTGGTCAAGGAGGATCAGGCTCCTTTCAATATCTATGTCAAGGAGAAGGCGATTCTAACCGAGCGCCGTAAACCGGCATACGAGACGGTAGCTGATGAAAAAGACAAGGCTCGAAAGATCAGCAAGGCGCGGGCCTGGATGTGCAGGAATTTTTTCGATGTTCGGACATTTGGCGCGGTAATGTCAACTAAGGAAAACAACTGTGGCCAAGTCCGGGGGCCGGTTCAGTTAGCCTTTGCCCAGAGTATTGATCCGATTGTGCCATTGGAGGCCAGCATTACGAGAATGGCAGTTGAGACAAAAGCTGAAGCAGACGAACGCATTAAGAAAGGTAGTGCAATTCAAACCATGGGAAGAAAAACGTACATACCTTACGGTCTCTACCGTTGCCATGGCTTCATATCCGCACCTTTGGCCAAACAAACTGGCTTTTCCGAAGAAGACCTAAATCTATTCTGGGAAGCACTTCTTAACATGTTCGACCATGATCGGTCTGCAGCTCGTGGTCAGATGGCGACCCGAAAATTGATCGTCTTCAAACATGTTGGAACAGATAACAACTCGGACCAGAAGGCACAGCAAGCCAAACTAGGGTGTGCCCCGGCTAGCAAGCTCTTCGACCTGGTCACGGTGGAAAAAAACTGCGGTGATGCGCCGCCTAGATCCTTTGCCGATTATACCGTGACTGTTGACAAAGATTCTGTACCCCCCGGAGTCAAAGTAGATGAAAAACTTTAGCGGATAAACAATGACAACAGGTGATTATGGCGAGATTGTCCTGTACCAGGCTTATGATGGCCGGGCATCTATTGATGTTTATCTGAGGGAGGAAACCGTCTGGCTTACCCGGAATCAGATGGTGAAGTTACTTGGGTAGGAGAAATATGTCATCTCCAAGCGTTGGCGAAATGTTTATAATACTGATGAATTGAAGCGAGATACAACTGTTGCAAAAAATGGCACGGTTCAAAAAGAATGCAGGAGGTTAATAAGGCAAATTGAGATGATCCTCGGGGCTTTTTCACTTTGCGACATTTATATGTGCTTTTTGAGCTGGTGAAGGTCAAAAAGAAGGAGGAAATAGATGGCCCAGCACGAAAATATGAAGATTATGAAGTACTAATAGACGAGTACAACGCTCCCAACGGAGTAGAATTGATAGAAAACCCGTAAAAAGGCTCAAGGCCTTTTTCATTTCTAGGCCTTAAAAATGCGAGGATATAAGCCATGAAAAAATATCTAACTGCCATACTTAACAAAGAAGACGACATGTATGTTGCCCTTTGTCCCGAACTAGATATTGCCTCCCAGGGAAGGACTGTTGAAGAGGCGAAAAGGAATTTATCAGAAGCCGTCGAACTCTTTTTTGAAACGGCGTCTCCTGAAGAGATCGATGAGCGCCTTAAAACCGAAATTTTTATCTCCCCGTTAGAGGTAGCAATTGCCTAAACTTAAAAATTTGTCTGGTAAGGACGTCTGCAAGATACTTGAAAGACACGGATTTTTGGAAGTAAGGCGAAAGGGCAGTCACATAGTTATGCAAAAACGGTTGCCCAATACCACTGTTACCGTTCCTGTCCCAGACCATAAATCCCTTAAACGTGGAACTCTTATGTCCATAATTAGGCAAAGCGGGATCAGCAAAACCGAATTCGAAACTGGTAATGCATAAGCCAGAGCGGGTTTATAAGGACAGTGAACTGTTGCCGTTATCGGCAATCCAGCACCTTCTTTTTTGCGAAAGACAATGTGCCTTGATCCACATAGAAGG
>WFZC01000100.1 GCA_015489765.1 Desulfobulbaceae bacterium | reverse complement strand
GATCTGGAAAATCTTGTTAATGAGGCCGCGCTTATGGCGGCCCGGGAAGGCAAGGATGAAATCGACGCCGATCAGCTGGAACGGGCGAAGGACAAGATCATGATGGGCGCCGAACGTAAATCCATGATCATCAATGATGCGGAAAAGGAAATAACCGCCTACCACGAGGCCGGACATGCCCTGGTGGCACGGTTGCTGCCCGGAACCGATCCCATCCACAAGGTGACGATTATTCCCCGTGGTCGTGCTCTGGGCCTGACCATGCAGCTGCCCATTGACGAAAAATATACCCATGCCAAAAAATACCTGCTCAATTCCATCTGCATTCTCTTTGGCGGCCGGGTGGCGGAAAAACTGGTCTTTGACGAGATCACAACCGGCGCTGGCAACGATATCGAGCGGGCCAGTGAACTTGCCCGCAAGATGGTTTGCGAGTGGGGTATGAGCGACGAACTTGGACCTCTTGCCTACGGGAAAAAGGAAGAGCAGATCTTCCTTGGCCGTGAAATATCCCAGCACCGTGATTACAGCGAGGAAACGGCCCGCAAGATCGACGAGGAGGTCAAAAAAATCATCCTTGATGCCAATGACCGGGTCACACAGTTGCTTGAGGAAAACATGGACATTTTAAAGGCCATTTCCATGGAGCTGCTGGAACGGGAAACCATTACACTGGAGGACATGGACCGGATTATTGCCGAGCTCAGACCGGATGAGCATGAACCGGAAGAAGAGTCCGGAGACCAACAAGAAACAGCGGAAAAAGCCGAAGAAACAGCAGAACAGCCTGATGAAAAATCGGAGACAGTAACCACCGCAGACTCGGTCCCGGAAACAGCAGAACAGGCTGTGGAAGCTGATTCATCCCGGTCGGAAGATGACTCGGTTGATACTGCGGAGAAGGAAGAGGAGACTGTGGACTGAAAGCCTTGGGAACATGCCCTAGGTACGTATCCAGCAGACCGCTAAAAAAGCCGCCTGCCAGGGCTTTTTGGATTATTGTTTACGAGGGCGCAGATTTTTTCTGCGCCCTTTTTGTATGGGGCTGTGCATTTGGCGGGAATCCGGTTATACCTTTGCACTCCCGCCTGAAGATGGATTTGTTTGAAAAAAGAATGATGATGATAAAAAAGAAAATGCCCAGGATCATGGGCATCCTCAATGTTACCCCGGATTCATTTTCCGATGGCGGTTCTTTTTGCTCCCGGGAGGATGTCCGGGCCATGGTTGAGCGGATGCTTGCCCAGGGCGTTGACATCATTGACGTGGGCGGTGAATCCACCCGGCCCTTTGCCAAGCCGGTTTCCGAGCGGGAAGAGTTGCGCCGGGTCATTCCCGCCATCGAGACAATACGGAAGATCACCGATATTCCCGTTTCCATCGATACCAGCAAGGCCGAGGTGGCCCGCCAGGCCCTGGCCGCCGGGGCAACCATGGTCAACGACATTTCCGCCCTGCGTAATGACCCGGCAATGGCCTCGGTGGTGGCCGGCTATAATGGCCCGGTGATTATCATGCACATGCAGGGCACACCCGGTGATATGCAGGTGAATCCCCGCTATGATAATGTGGTTGCAGAGATCTGCGCATTTTTTGCAGAACGAATTGCCTGGATGCAGCAGCAGGGCATAGAAAAAAGCCGTATTGTCCTTGATCCCGGCATCGGCTTTGGCAAAACCCTTGACCATAATCTTGCCATTCTCGGCAATATCGCAGCCTTTAAACAACTTGGCCTGCCCGTTCTCATCGGCCATTCCCGCAAGTCCTTTCTTGATAAACTCCTCGGCCTGCCGGTCGATAAACGCGACTGCCCGACCGCCGTTATCTCCGCCCTTTGCGCCGGCCAGGGTGTTGATATCCTCCGCGTCCATGACGTGGCCTTGACCCGCCAGGCAGTACTGCTTGCCGCTGCCCTGTAACTGCTCCGGGTGTAGGCGTCTAGGGTCCATTTTGTCCTTGATTACCAGTAGTTATGCAAACCACTTTGGTATCTGTGGGCATGCCATTCCAGAGCCGGAGGCTCTCATAATTGCGTAGCAGTGTTATTATTGCAGCCAGCGTCAGATCGGTCCTGTCGTGGCGGTTTAGCCACAACTGAAATCATTGTTGCGCTAATAATCTAACATCATACGGCAATATCCATTCCTGTTTCCTGCAGTAGAAGAAAATCTCTTTGGAATGCAATAATGATTTATGATATTATTTTCTCTGAATGTACAGGATGATAATCAGGGTGTTTTCCGCCTCCTGCGGGAAAATAATCAGATCATGGGGGCGTTGCATACAGATGTACGGCATGGCCAGGCTGGAGATATCCCTGCTTCAGCGGATCTTCACGATGATGGATACAACCTTCTCGATATACTCAAAAAATGAAGAAAATAAAAACACAGATACGCAGGTAAGGTAGACTCCGGGGAGTGGTGTTCCGGGACGGTATCAAGATAATTCAACAGACAGGACCATTGCATGAAAGTGTCATTTAAACTCTATGGAATCGGCTTTATTTTTGTCTTTATTATCATAACCATGTTCCTTGCCACTCTGTTCACCACCGGCAAGCAGAAAGATGACAGTCTGCTTATCAATCTTGCCGGCCGACAGCGCATGCTCAGCCAGAAAATGACGAAAGAGCTGTATCTGTACCTGGCAAGATCAGACAGGAAGACCTCCCTGGATCAGCAGGCCTCCGCCGAACAGGTCCGTGCAACCATGAAAACCTTTGCCATGACCCTCAGCGCCCTCAAGGATTCCGGCAGGGCTCCACTTTCCATAAATCCAGACAATACCCAATATGCAGACTGTCCGGCCGTCAAAGGACCGGCCCATGCCCAACTGGTCAAAGTCGGGAACCTGTGGGAAAAATTTGTTCCGGTCATGGAAAAAGCGCTTGCCGGCAAGGCTTCCAATGGAGATCTCGCATTTATTGCCTCCGGAAACGTCGATCTTTTGCGGGAAATGAACAAGGCCGTCACCATGATGCAGAAGAACTCTGAAAAATCAGTTCATCGTCTGATCACGGAGCAGAAGATATTTGTCGTGGCAGCACTTGCATTCGCCTTTATTGCCTTTTTTATTATTCGCTATATTACCCGTTCATTGGAGCAGGTTGTTGATACCATGAGCAGGCTTGAAAATGGAGATATGACAGCCCGTATGGATATCCGGACAAAGGATGAGATCGGACGACTGGCGACGGCGGCCAACCAGCTTGCCAACCAGTTCGGCCTTAATCTTATCAAAATGCGTGGCGCATCTTCCACCACCGGCTCTTCTACGAAAATTCTGCATTCCCTGGTGAAGAAATTGTCCACGACAGCTGTGGAACTGGCCGATAATGCCGCCAATGTCTCTCGATCAGCTGAAGAGATGAACGGCAACATGGCTGCCATTGCAGCAGCATCTGAAGAAACCAGTATTAATGTAAGCCAGGTGGCGTCTGGTGCTGACCAGATGTCCATGACCATAACAGAAATAGCCGACAATTCCAAGGAAGCTATCCGGATTACCGATGAAGCTGTAACAGAGGCAGCAAGCGCGGAAGAGAGTGTGCGCGCCCTTGGCAATGCAGCGCAGGAAATCAGCAAGGTGACCGAGTCTATCAACGAGATTGCCGACCAGACAAATCTTCTTGCCCTCAACGCAACCATTGAGGCGGCAAGGGCCGGGGAGGCGGGCAAAGGATTTGCCGTTGTCGCCAACGAAATTAAGGAACTGGCCAAGCAGACAACCGAGGCCACCAAGGAAATCAAAGAACGTATCGAAGGTGTGCAACTCTCCAGTGAACAGACCATCGGGGTTATCAATACCATCACCAGCACAATCAATAAAACCAACAAGATCGTTCTGTCCATGGCGACTGCGGTCCAGGAACAAGCCGCCTCCAGCCGGGAAATTGCCGATAATGTCAACCAGGCCTCCGCCGGTATCCAGGAGGTTAATGAAAACATAGCCCACGCATCAACCGTTAACAGTGAAGTGACCCGGGAGGTCGCGGAAATAAACAGTGAGGCAAACAGTGTTGCGGCCCATGCCACTGACATCTATGAGCTGGCGGTGGAATTGCAGAGCAATGCCGAGGCCCTGAAAACAGAGGTGGAAAGGTTCACGTTTAAAGATGAACTTTTTGCCATCGGTGAAATCAAGGCCGCCCATTTTCAGTGGAAGATGAAATTGAGTTCAGTTATCGCAGGCTATCAACAAATAGAGGAAAATGAGGTTGTTGATCACCATCAATGTTCTTTCGGCAAATGGTATGACCACGTTCCCGAGGAGCTGAAAAGTATTCCTGTCTATGCCGAACTCGGCAGACATCATGAGGCGGTTCATGCAAAGATACGGGAAGCGGTCGTTTGTCGTAACCGAAATGACCTTGCCGGTGCCGAACAGAAAATAGCTGAATTTGAGGAGGAGCGGAAAAAATTATTTAAAAACCTGGATGAACTCTACTCCCAGGTATGAAAAAGGCGAAGCCGGGGGCAATCATGAACTTGTGGCATACGTGCGGAGCTGGTTTCGGCCTTGATATTTGGCTATAACAGAACTCCATACGCGTGAATGGTGCGTTATGCATTGGGCGCCAGGGATATTTTCCTGTATTTCCCTTTTTTTCACTTGCTTTTCATCAGTTTTGCTCTATAGATAAAATTGTATCAGTAAAAGTTTGGGGTGTGATCAGGGCCGATTATTTGTTGGCACGGCGTTGATTCATGGAGCTGGCTGATTCATCATTGCAGAGGAGGGTCTCATGACACGCATGGTTGAGGAGCAGGCAACAGGTTTTCGGGTCAGTCGTCGGGGGTTTATCAAGGGATGCACCATGGCGGCGGCAGCGCTTGGTCTTTCCGAGACCATGGTCCCCAAACTCGTGGAGGCGGCAACATCTCCAAAGCGGCCGCCGGTTGTCTGGCTCCATTTTCAGGAATGTACAGGCTGTACGGAAAGCCTGCTCAGGGCCTCCCATCCCGATATCGGCAGATTGATTCTCGATATTATATCCCTGGATTATCATGAAACCGTGATGGCCCCATCCGGTTATCAGGCGGAACAATCCCTGGATGACGCCATCAGCACCAATGAGGGAAAATTTATCTGCGTGGTCGAGGGCGGTATTCCGACCAAAGACGGTGGAATTTACTGCAAGATTGCCGGCAGAACCGCTATGGATATCCTGGATGATGTCGGTTCAAAAGCCGCCGCTGTCATCGCCATCGGCACCTGTGCCTCTTTCGGCGGTATTCAGGCCGCTGAACCCAACCCCACCGGCGCAGTTGGAGTGACAAAACTGCTTTCCGGAACACCGGTCATCAATATTCCAGGCTGTCCGCCCAATCCCATTTCCTTTCTTGGCACGGTGCTCCATTACCTGACCTTTAAACGATTGCCCCGCACCGACCAGCTTGGCAGGCCGCTCTTTGCTTACGGCCGCAAAAACCATGATCAGTGCGAGCGGCGGGCCCACTTTGACGAGGGCCGGTTTGTCGAACAGTTCGGCGATGAAAGTCACCGGCAGGGATACTGTCTCTACAAGATGGGCTGCAAGGGACCGCAGACCTTTGCCAACTGCCCGGCGGTCCGGTTTAATGATGCCGATGTCTGGCCTGTCAGTTGCGGCCACGGCTGTGTCGGCTGCACAGAGCCCGATTTCTGGGACACCATGTCGCCCTTTTACCAGCGTCTTCCCGGTGTGACCATTCCCGCCGGCGGCCGTGGCATCGTTGATGCGGCCACCTCTAAGGGCAAGGTGATTTTGGGGGCGGCGGCCGGAGCGGTCGGCATCCATGCCGCAGTCGGCGTCGGCAAAAAGATTTTCGGCAGCAACGAAGACGAATAACGGTCCAGAATAAGGGAGGTAACACATGGCACAGCGAATTACAGTGGATCCCATCACCCGGATCGAGGGCCATTTACGAATAGATGTGGAAGTCGAAGACGCCGCCATTACCAAGGCATGGTCGTCGGGCCAGATGTGGCGGGGCATCGAAGTTATCCTGAAAGGGCGTGATCCCCGGGATGCCTGGCTGTTTACCCAGCGTATCTGTGGCGTCTGCACCACGGTCCATGCACTGGCGTCGGTGCGGACAGTGGAAAATGCCCTGGGCATGGAAATTCCCATCAATGCCCAGTATATCCGCAACCTGGTCATGTCGCTGCATGCCCTGCATGATCATATCGTCCATTTTTATGTACTCTCCGCCCTGGACTGGGTGGATGTGGTGAGCGCGCTCAAGGCGGGCATCAAGAAAACCGTGGCCCTGGCCGAGACGCTTTCCAACTGGCCGGGCAACAGTTTCAACCGCTTCAAGGCGGTGCAGGAGAAGGTGCAGGCCATTGTTGATTCCGGTCAGCTCGGGCCCTTTGCCAACGGCTATTGGGGGCATCCGGCCATGACCCTGCCGCCGGAGGCCAACCTAATGGCTGTGTCGCATTATCTCGAGGCCCTGGACTACCAGCGAAAGGCAGACAAGGCCATTGCCATTCTCTCCGGAAAGAATCCCCATATCCAGAACATGTCGGTGGGCGGCGTGACCGCCGCCATCAATCCGGACAATGAAACCACCCTGAATATCGAACGCCTCTACTGGGTAAAACAGCTGGCCGAAGAGGTGCGCGGTTTTGTCCACAAGGTCTACCTGCCCGATGTTATCGCTATCGGCGCCCTCTACAAAGACTGGCTGGCCTATGGGGCCGGGGTGACCAATTACCTGGCTGTGCCCGATATGCCCCTTGATACCAGGGGGACCAGTTTTGACCTGCCCGGCGGCACCATTGTCGGCGCGGACCTGAAGACGGTCAAGCCCATTACCGGGTTCAACGATCCCTACTTTAAAGAGAACGTTGTCGAGTCCATAGCCCATTCCTGGTACAAGGGCGACTGGAGCAAACATCCTTTTAAGGAGGAAACCGTCCCGGATTACACCGATTTTCAGGATAATGGTAAATACTCGTGGATCAAGGCGCCCCGGTTCAAGGACATGCCCATGCAGGTGGGCCCCCTGGCCCAGGTCCTGGTCGGTTATGCCCAGGGGCATAAGCTGACAAAGAAATACGTGGACGATGCCCTTTCCCGCGTCAGCACCCTTGCCGGCGCCCAGGTCGGGGCTGACGTGCTCCACTCCACGCCCGGTCGCCACCTGGCCCGCGCCATCCGGGCCGCCATGCTTTCGGACCTTGCCCTTGAGCATTGGGACAAGCTGGTCGCCAATATCGGCACCGGTGACCTGGAGATTTTCAACAAACCCACCTTCCCCAAGGGAGAACAGATGGGATTCGGTTTCCACGAGGCGCCGCGCGGCACCCTGTCCCACTGGATCGTTATCCGGGATGGCAAGATCGAAAATTACCAATGCGTGGTGCCCTCGACCTGGAACGCCGGCCCTCGCGACGGCAAAGGCGCGCCGGGGCCGTACGAGGCGTCCCTGGTCGGCAACCCCATGGCCAATCCGCAACTGCCGCTTGAGGTTCTGCGGACTATCCATTCCTTTGACCCCTGCATTGCCTGCGCGGTCCATATGCTCGACCCGCACGGCAGGGAGTTGACCAGGGTCAAGGCGTTGTAGTTTTTCCGCCTGAATCGCTCAATTCAGGTTCTGCTTTTTTGAGCAATGGGAGGTCATTATGTTTTATGAACGACATCAGGCATGGTCGGTCCTGCTCCGGCTCTTTCACTGGTCCTTTGTGCTCTCCATCATCACCCTGGTAATCACCGGCCTGTATATTCATTTTCCCTGGACCAATACCATGGTCATAGGTGGGTCACATTTTCCGGTGGCAACCATGCGTTATATTCATTTTGTCGCCGGTTTTGTTTTTTCCGCCGCCCTTATGATCAGGGCCTATTTGCTGCTGTTTGGCAACGCCCAGGAACGGTTCTGGGATTTTTTGCCGATCACGCCGCGCAATATTAAAAATTTATTCAGAACCATTGGACGGTATCTCTATCTGCCGGTCAGGCACGAACACAGGGTCGGTCATAATTCCCTGGCAGGTATTGCCTATTTTGTCACCTTCCTCGTGGCCGCAGTCCAGGTTGTCGCCGGTTTTTTCCTGCTCTATCCGGAATCTACTTTCTGGCAGAAATGGGGCACCACGATCTTTGTCTCTCAACAGCAGGGGCGCGGAGTGCATTACCTGATCATGTGGTATTTTATCGCTTTTGCCGCCATTCATATCTATATCGTTGTCTGGAACGATATCTTCTCCCGTAACGGTCTGATTTCTTCCATTTTCAGTGGCGGCAAGTATCTGCCGGATGAGTATTGATCCGCACGGGGCAAGGTGTGGTTTGCCTTGTCCCCTTTTCCTTATGAATCAATCCCCAAAAACAGGCATCCTTGGCGTCGGCAACCTTCTTCTTGGGGATGAGGGATTCGGGGTCCATGTCATCAACCGGTTGCAGGAGAGCTATCGCTTCCCGGCCAATGTCGAGCTTCTGGACGGCGGTACCGCCGGCATCATGCTCTCCCCCTTCATCGAGGACAAGGACATGCTTTTTGTTATCGATGTGGTTAGCCTGGATGCCGAACCCGGTTCCATTCACCTGTTTGGCCATGAAGATGTCTGCGCTGGCAATATCCAGACCCGGATGTCACCCCATCAGGTTGGTCTGCTGGAAATCCTTGATCTCTGCCGCCTGCGGGAAAAGGCGCCGCAGCGGATAGAGATGATTACCGTGGTGCCGGCTGATCTCTCCACCCGTATCGGCCTGTCCAGGCCCCTTGCCCGGGCCGTGGACAGGGTGATTACCCTGCTTTTGGGCAGACTTGAAAAAATAGACATCTTGCCGACAATGGGTGTTGTCTGATTATTTTTTTTGTTCGCCTGATTACTGATATCCTGTCCTGGGAATTCACCAGTTATTTCCCCCTATTGCCAACTCCCCCCCATGGTTAGTTTTTTCTTAATTTATGTCTATAATACACGACCCATGCTACCTAAGGTCCTCTTCCTAAGTAGAAAGATGGTTGCTGCCGAGTCATCGTGGTGGTCAACAAATGTGACAATAAAATTTTTTTTCTTGTCTTTTTCATCTGCCGTGTGATTTCATTAAATTAATTACGAGGTATGGATTGCGGTATTGTTTTGGCAATTGAAAATCTATGAGGTGAAATTGTGGGAAAGAAAATGAGTATCCAGGTGAAATATATCCTGGTTTTCCTGTTGACCCTAGCCTTAGTCGGGGGGGCGTTTGTTGTTGGTTTAACAACCCTGCGTGACAGGGTTCTGCGAAATGAGGCGGAGGCAGTTGCTGATCAGGTGGTAGCCTTTCGTGCCTGGGTGGCCGGCACCGGTATGGTATGGGTGGACAAACTGGCCAAAGATTTTCCTGATTTTCTTGCGGAAAAAAAATGTGGGGACCTTACATTTTACGGCAAAAATCCGGCGCTGGCGACGAGGGAACTTTCCACCATCGCCAACAAGACGTCCCTGCGGGCGACCTATCTGGTCACAAGCGATGAGGTCAGGCAGCCGGCCAATCAGCCCGATGCCTTTGAAAAAGAGGCTATTGCAACCTTTAAGGAAGATAAAAGCATCAAATTTGTTGATGGATATACCGGTAATACCTATCGTTATGCCCGGCCTATCTTTGTGAAAAAGAGTTGTCTCAAGTGTCATGGTCAGCCGGAAGATGCGCCGCAGGCGGTCATTGAAAAATATGGCAGTGAAAAGGCATTTGGCTATAAAGTCGGTGATGTTCGGGGAATTGTCAGCGTTAAACTTCCGACTTTGAGCTGGCAGGGACTGCTGTCTATTTTTGCAAATCCCATCGCAATAGGTCTTGTGGTTCTAGCCTTTCTCCTGAACTTTATTTTTACCCAGAAGGTTATTATCAAGCGGCTGGGTTCCTTGACCAGTGATGCGGCGGCAATCGCCAAGGGTAAGTTGTCAACGCCGCTAAATTATACCGATCCGAAAAAATCAAATGATGAAATCGATCATGCCTATCATGCGGTTGATCTGCTGAAGAAAAGCATGGTCATTATCATGAAAAAACTGAAGAAAAAATAAGTTACTTCCCCTGGTGAAACAGGGGCAAAAAAAGGCGATATCTGTATTGATATCGCCTTTTTTTGTCAGGCAGGAACGTTAACATATCCGTGGCAGGGGTTCACCAGAGAGCGGTTCCACAAGACGGGCGCCTCCCGCAACCGTGGTAAGGACCACCCGGCCCGGATATTTCTTACTCACACGGCCGATGATGCGGCTTTCCGCTCCCTCCGGGACCGACCGCATGATGCGCAGGATCTTTTCCGCCCGTGCCGGGGCGGCAACAACAATACATTTTCCCTCGTTGGCAAGATAGAGCGGGTCCAGGCCCATCAGTTCACAGGCAGCCCGCACTTCGCCATGCATGGGGATGTCCTCTTCCTCTATTTCCATGCACAGGTTTGTGGCCCGGGCAATCTCGGCAAGGGTTGTTCCCAGTCCGCCCCTGGTGGGGTCGCGCATGGTATGGACTGCGCCGCCCTCCTGCTCCAGGACCTTTTCAACCAGAAAATGAAGGGGCCTGGTATCGCTTTGCAGGTTCCCGGCCACTTCCAGACCGGCACGACTGGTGAGAATAGTGACGCCGTGGTCGGCAAGGGTTCCGGAGAGGAGGAGGATGTCGCCTTCCCGTACCCGGCCGGTTGTTATTTCGATGTCCTTGCCCACGACCCCGATGCCTGAAGTATTGATAAAGATTTTGTCACCTTTGCCCCTGGGCACGACCTTGGTGTCACCGGTAACCACGGGTACGCCAGCATATTCACAGGCAGCACCAATACTTTCGATTATGTTTTCGAGATCATCCAGCCTAAGCCCTTCCTCAAGAATCAGGCCAAGGCTTAAGGCCAGCGGCCGCGCCCCCTGCATGGCCAGGTCGTTGATGGTGCCGTTGACGGCCAGCTCACCGATGTTGCCGCCGGGAAAAAAGATGGGGTCCACCACGTAACTGTCCGTGGAAAAGGCAATTCTGCCGCAGGGCTCGGGGAGAACTGCCGCATCTTCCAGTTGGTGCAGAACCGGGTCGGGCAGGTAGCGGAAAAAGAGCTCCTGGATCAGAATTTGGCCGGTCAGGCCGCCGCTGCCATGGTCAAGGGTGATATAACTGCTCATTTTTGTCTTTCCTCATTTTTTCCTCCCTCAATTTGTTTTTTTTCCAGACCGCCATAGTGGTGCCAGGCGGCACAAGTCCCTTCGCTGGAGACCATGCAGGGGCCGACAGGATTGGCAGGCGTGCACCGGCTGCCAAAAAGCGGACATTGTTTGGGCATGCAGATACCCTTGAGGACCTCGCCGCAGCGACAACCCCTGGGTTCACTGGACGGCGCAGCCCTGATATCGAGTTTTTTCGTTATATCAAAGGCGCTGTATTCAGGACGCAGGGCCAAGCCGCTTGCCGGGATGGTGCCAAGGCCTCGCCACTCGGAATCTACCGGCGTAAAAATCCTGTTGACCAGGGACTGTGCCCTGGTGTTGCCCTGCCGGGTCACTGCCCGGCCGTAACAGTTTTCCACCCTGGGTTTTCCCGCTTGGACCTGCCCAACAAGGGCAAGAATCGCCAGCAGGATATCGACCGGGTCAAAGCCTGCCACCGCGCAGGCAAGGCGGTATCTGTCAACCAAAAAGCGAAAGCTGTCCGCCCCGGCAATGATACTGACATGGCCGGGGCAGAGCAGTCCATCTACCTTAAGCCTTGGGTCCTGCATGAGAGTGTCCAGGGGTGGCGGCATGACCTTGTTTGCCGGAAAGATAAAAAAATTGTCTCTGCCCTGTTGTTCGGCGGCAAGGATGGTAGCGCCAATGGTCGGGGTGGTGGTCTCGAAACCGACACTTAAAAAAACCACCATCTGTTCCGGTTCCTTGGCAGCGATGGTCAGAGCATCCATGGGCGAGTAAACAATCCGCACATCAGCACCCTCTGCCCGGGCATCGGCCAGGGAACCATTACTCCCCGGCACCCGGATCATATCGCCGAAGGTGGTGATAATGACATCGGAGCGGCCGGCCAGTTCGACAAAGGCATCAATGACGCTGGATGGGGTAACGCAGACCGGACAGCCGGGGCCGGAAATGAGCTGTATCTGCCCGGGCAGCATATTTCGTATTCCATGCCGGAAGATAGACATGGTATGGGTGCCGCAGACCTCCATGATGGAGACAGGCATGGTGGTCCGGGCATGCAGTTTTTTGATCAGGGCAAGGACCAGGTTCCGGTTCCGGTATTCATCAACATATTTCATGGCCATCCCTGTCCGGTTCGTCCTCCATCCCTTCTGCCATCTCCCGCATAAGCGCAAGGTTTATTTCTGCGTTTTTCGCGTCTATGCAGTTGATGGCAAACCCGGCGTGGATGATCAGGTAATCGCCGATCTCGGGCCTGCGGTCCACCAGGTCCAGGCGGACCTCTTTCTGCATGCCGTCGGCATCAACAACGGCAATGTCCGGGTCAAGTGGATCCTCACTGCCGCCTTGTAATCTGATGACCCGCATGGGTATGGCCAGACACATTTTTAATGTTCTCCATATTGATGTTTATCTCCTCCAGGACGGAAAATGCGCAGCCCGAAGCCTGCAGAAGTAGGAGTGGCTTCAGCCACGAAAATTCTATCCGTTATAGTTTTTCTTGCTTGGTTGCACCATTGAGATGCACTCATTCACTCTCCTGCCCACCAATCTGCAGCCCGGCCACATAGGCCTGGCCCAGGGCAATGCCGCCGTCATTCACCGGTACCTGATTGCCGGTATACACATTCAGGCCATGTTTCTCCAGTTCATCGGTCAACAGGCCCAGAAGCAAAGTGTTCTGAAAACAGCCACCGGCCAGGAGGATATTTTTCGCCGGTCTTCCGGTTGCAGCCTGCGAGTCGACAAGGGCAAGTATAATCGCCAGGGTTGAACGTACAAGCCAGATATGAAAAAAACAGGCCGCCTCACGGGCGGGCGTGTTGCCTGCTATATCTTCAAGCAGCCAGTTGACAAGGGGCCTGTAATCAAGACGCAATTGTCCATGTTTCCGGATCACCGTTGCCTGATAGCGCTGACCGGTCGACTTGCCAATGCCCGCGTTATACGCCTGCCGGGCCAGGGCTTCAAGTTCCATGGCGGCCTGGCCCTCAAAATCAACCTCCCGGCGGATGCCGAAAAGGGCTGCCACCCCGTCAAAGAGACGGCCCACGCTTGAGGTAAGCGGCGTATTGATTTTCCCCTCTATCATGGCGGCAAGCGTAGCAATGGTTTGTCCGGGAACAGGCAGTGTTTCCGGCAGGGCCGTTTTGTCCCTGATGTTGATGCCGCTGCCGGCGAGCAGGGCCAGACCAAGGCGCCATATCTCCCTGGTCGCCCTGTCGCCGCCGGGCAGGGAAAAATTGTCGAGGTGGGCGAGTCTTGCCCATTTTTTTCCTTCAATAAAG
>WFZC01000099.1 GCA_015489765.1 Desulfobulbaceae bacterium | reverse complement strand
TTGGGGCCAATGGGGTCAGGGCTGGGAACCGGCCGTGGATCAGGGACCGGGGGCGGCTGGAAACTTTCAAGATACTTTTTGGCTGAATCGAGTTTTGCGCTGAACTTGACCACCATCTCGTCAGCCCAGGACGCGACTTGTAAGCCGGTGAGCTTTTCTGCCAAATGTAACAGGGTCTCCTTGTTGATGGCCTCCGCTTCATTACAGCACTCGACAAGCACAGATGGGTCGCCGTGATGGATGTAGTTTTTTGTTTCATCCGGCAGCGCATCAAACCACCTCCGCACAACATCAATATCATCACTGCCCCCGCCAAAATTTTTCAAACACTCCTCAACAACCCTGTTCCTCAACTTCCCTGGGGCGTCTTCAAACTCCTGTTTGATGCCTTCGACCAGTCTTACCACATCACCTTGTTTGACCTTCCTCTTGGTATCAAAGACATGGACAAAGGCATCCTGTAAAAGAATCTTCTGGATGTCCGGTTCCAGCTCCGCCAGCGGCCTGAAAATAAAATCCCTGACAACATCCGCCTCGTCGGAAACCGTTGCGGTGGCTTGGGCGTGCTTGGCCAAACCGCGCCACCAAAGCCCGATTGCCTGGCCCACTTTTTTGACGCGTTCAAGGGCCGGATCCGAAGACGCAAATGCCACTGCAAATACCTTGGCCAATCCGGCGATAAGGGCGTTCTGGTTGGAGCTGACGTTGACATACACCAGCTTGTGCTTGTCCGGAGCGGCAAAAACCTTTTCCAGGGTTTCATTCTCAATGACTGTAATTGATTCTACCTGCTTTGCCGTGCGCTGGTACTCAAAGGAAATGTTGCCAAGGGCCAATTCGTGGTGGGCGACGGCCGCGAAAAAGATGGGCATGACCCGGCATTTCATCCCATAAGGCGGTTGGCGCAGCCGCCTCACCAGTTTTTTTATATCCTGGGGCCGTTGTTTCGCCCTGTTGAGAAACTCATTGATAACGCTCCACACATGGTGGGCCCCGGGATAATCATCCTGCTCGGGCTGTTCGATCACGATACTGCCGGCCTGATCCTTGCGCAGCAGGCCGTTGCTCTTCAAAAGCAGATTGATAACATGCCGTGGGGCTGCCGCGGTTTCTTGCCAGAGTGTTTCGCCCCCGTTATTACTTGCCAGTTTTACAACGATATCCCGGCACTCCTTCCTGTACCCCCAGTTGCCGCCGAAATCGTCCTGGGCCAGTTTCTGGTCGCCGATATGAGGACAATAGGGGAAGACATCCCGCATGATGGTGGTTGCCAGTTTCTTGAGCTGTCGGCTGTTTAACACCTCATGGGCCTGGCCCTTCCAGTAGTAGTCAAGCGCCTGTTTCTCAGGAATGACAATATCGCTTATTGCGTCCGTGAGTTCAGTGTCTTTGTCTTGCGCCCACACCTGCCACTCCTCGTGAAGCTCCCCTCCTTCGGCATAGAGGCTCGCCTCGTTCGCCTTCAGGTACGCGAGGGCCTGATGCTCCAGGAGAAGCCGCGCGACTTTTGCCGGCTGCCTGGGAACGGCAAGAACAACCTGTTGATACTGCGTATCGGCAAGGGTCGTTTCGGCGATTTCTTTCGCCTCCTCAATTTCAGAAGAGGTCTCACACAACAGGACCAGGAGCAGGCCATCGACAAACCCTCCATCCCCGAGGTTCTGGGTGAGAATATGCAGCCTTTCACGCAGCTGATAAATGCTTATGGGCTCAAGGATCAGCCGCCTGTACACGCCGAAATCATCGCCATAGCCGGTCGCTTCAACCGAGTCGGCAACCGGCAGTTCCGGCCAGAGGGACTTAAGGTACGGGATGGATTTCTGCCCCAGCTTTTCCGGGGTCTCCTCGATCAACTTGCGCACCTTCTCCATCAGGGTTTCCGTGGAGCTGCTCACCGCGGGCCGATAGGAGCCGTCGGATTGCAAACGCATCAGAATATGATTTTCGTTTTTCAGGTCCGAATGATGCGCAAGCGCCTTTAGAAAGGCTGTCCGTTTGTCAGGAGGTATATCGAGACAATAGAGCAGAATATCCTCCGTCACCTTGAACCGGGTTGGATTAAATACCCGAAAAACAGAAACGGCTTTCAGGATCCGCAGTCCCAAAACGTCATCCGGGGTGAGCCGGGCCTTGAGTTGTTCAAAATCCCTGAATATTGAATAGGTATATTCCTGTTGCTTGATATCCCTGGCGAAATAATCCCAAAGCATATCAACGGTGAACATGGGAGGTGAAGCCGCACTGTAATCAAGTGTCGCCCTGTCGAGAAAACGCTTGAAGCTGCCCGGCTCGTCTTCGCAGAGGCAGGTAAAAAGGGTCCGGTTATTCTGGGCGACCTTTTCCGAGACCGCGGGCAGGCTGTATACCGCCATGGGATGCAGGGGATAGGCCCCCATAACCACCGTCGTCTTCAATTCGTCACGGGTGAAGCCGCTGAAATAATTCAGGCGGGAAGTTTCTTGCACCAGACCGTCAAAATAGCCGGCATAGGATGTTTCCAGTTTCTGCCAGCCGGGGCTTTGCTCGTCTGCCACAATCACCCCGTTGATCAACTGGAAGGTCTCCACGTCGGTGCTCTTGAGGATATACTGTTTGAAGCGCCCTTCGATCTTGCGCAGGTCATCTTCCAGATTTTGGTGGCTGAAGCTTGAGGCGCTCCGGGAGATGTCATGGTATTCCTTCAATGAACGGTGACAGAAGAGGTAGAGGTGTATCTGGTTTTCGGCGCTGGCATTACAGCATTCCGCGAAATCTTGCAGGGCGAGCCCCTCCTTGCCGGTGGGGTCTTTGACGACCTCCTCCATCTTGTGGCCGAACTCGTCCCACAGTACCACGATACCGCTGTAGCCATGGTTCTGCCGCAGTTCCCGGGTTACATCTTCATAAAACGTCGCCGGGTCGATCCGCGTCGCATATTCGAATTGCGCCCCCCTGGTCACGGCGGGGTAAACATCGCGAAAGAGGGCAAAGGCATCTTTCTGATATTCCCGCAGCCTGGCCTTTACCTCATCGATGGTCTTGCTCCGTTCGGCAAGCTTTTGTTTCAGGATCTCGAAACCGTCGGGGTGCTGTTGCTTAAGCTCCTCGATCCTCTCAATGGCGCTCTCAAAGGCCGTTGGCGGCAGGATGTTTTCAAGCCCGGCCTCCACAAGGGCGCGCCGCAGGCCCAACATCAGGCTGTCGCCGATATATCCTCCATCACCATAAAGATTGACGGCCAGATAAGGGGCTGGCACAGCCTGGCGATACTGCTTTACAACCGCCCTTGTGTCCGGGTCGAGTTTCTCCGCGACCACTTGCAGTTCCGCGGTCTCCAGGGGCCGCAAAAAAAGGTTGAGCAGGACCAGGGCGAGGTGGCTTTTCCCGGTCCCGTAGGTCCCCATAACGATTCGGGAGCGCAGGTCGGGAGTGGCTGGGTGCAGTTTCTTGGCAAAATCGAGAATAATCTCCCGGGCCACCTCGGTGGGGATGTACCCTGCCACCTTGGCCAGGTTGTCCCGCTCTTTTCGTAAATTAACCGCGGCCTTAAATCCAGGTGATATGCGAATAAACTCTTTCAATTCCTCAGACATGTGCTTCTCCGCCCTGTTCATGGGGCCCAGATGACCCCCCGGTTGTTTTCATTGATTTTGCCAAGCTCAGTCAGATCTTCCCGACAGTAAAGCAGCAACGCCACGCCCCGGGTGTCCTCCATGCGCAGCATATAGCGCAGGAAGGAAAACCGCTCCTCAACCGGCCATTTGCTGTAGAACGGCTCCAGGCCAGTCACAACAAGGGGGCTCTCGGCGCTGTTCTCCCTGATCTCTTCCTGGATTTTCCGCCGGGTGAAGAATGTTTCCAGCTCGCCCTGATACCGCGCGACAAAGTCAAGGCGCGCGGCCTTGGTGGCGGCCGCAATTTTTTCAACCAATGTATCCGGAAAGCGATCCTGCCGGGCCGGGACAATCAGCATCACCGGGTAGCGGCTGTTGACGCATCGGTGCCATTTGTCGAGA
>WFZC01000098.1 GCA_015489765.1 Desulfobulbaceae bacterium | reverse complement strand
GCCTGCATCTGGGTCATTCCGGCAGGTTGTTGGCCGGAATCCATATAATTAGCAGCAACTTACCATCAGTTATTGAGAAGTTACGGAATTCACGGGTAAGGCCCTAAAAAGGGAGCAATTTTCTGCATCGATTTACGTTATCTGAACTTGCGCCGGAAGAAAAGTATTACTATAATGGTATTACTGTCAATATTTTTTCGGAGGTAAAAAAATGCGTGTGACAACAAAGGGGCAAGTTACTATCCCCAGAAACATCAGGGAGAGATTGGGCATTATGCCTGAAACAGAGATAGATTTCCAGGAGGATAATGGAAGATTTTATATAGTTAAAACCACTGAACCAAAAGTGACACATAAATTTAGAAAACTTCGTGGTATTGCAACGGCAAAAATGACAACGGATCAAATTCTGAATCTGACACGAGAAAAATAATGAACGGGGTCTTCATTGATTCATGCGTATTGCTGGACCTGTTCACAGATGATCCTGATTGGGCAGACTGGTCTGAAAATATATTGGAACATTATTATCAAACCAATACATTGTATATTAACTCCATCGGTTACACCGAGGTTTCAATAGGGTTCAATAAAATTGAAGAACTGGAAAAAGCTATTGAGCAACTGGGTATAAAAGTATTGGCAATGCCACGTGAGGCTCTTTTTTTAACAGGAAAGGTGTTCCTTAAATATAGAAGAAAGAACAAGGGACCAAAAAATGCGCCACTGCCTGATTTCTTTATAGGAGCGCATGCCACCGTGTCATCTTTTAATTTAATTACCAGGGATATAAAAAAGTTCAGGACATATTTTCCCCAAGTCAAATTAATCCATCCATAATAAGGTTATGCCAGCCACGCCAGGTGATCTCCCGGTTACTCCTTGACCCTGGACAACCCGGGAATCAGGGTTTGCGTGGATTGCACGCCGCGAATGGGACGGATCATGCCGTGGGTGAACTGGGAGATGATCTCGGCATCGGACGACAACAGATCACGTTGCAGCTGCACCTTGAGGATCAGGTCAATGGAACCGTGCACCGAGTGCATCTCCTTGACCTCCTCCAGGGCAAAGAGCTTGTCCATGACCCGCTGCTCATGCTTGCCCTCCACATTGATCAGGACAAATACCGTGATGGTCTGCTTCATGTCCGGGTATTGCTGCTTTGTATATTCCGCCATTTTCGTCCTGAACGCCTCCATGTCTCTGGGAATAAGTTTATCAATACCAATGCCGTACTTGCGCGCCCTGCCCTCTTCCCACTGGTGAACAGAAATGTAGAGATACAGGTCATCATCGGTCCGTCCGGGACATTTTTTCACCAGGCCGGAATTTCTGATCAGGGTGACCAGGGGCCGATAAATGGTGTGGTACCAGTCCCGGGCGGCCTGGGGATAGGAATAGCGCTGCTCTTTTTCTCCCTGATTCAAAAAGGCCTGGTGGATACGGATCTGCTGTTCAAGGTGGACAAACTGGTCCAGCTCGGTCAGTTCGATGGTAGCCGACAGCCCGGCCCGGTCACGAAAGTCCACCTTTTCCCGGTACAGTTTGTTTTCCAGGGTATCGGCCGAGGGCAGCAACTCCAGAATGCAGGCGTTGATTGCCTCCATACCCAGCTCCCGGGCGGCAAGCACCCGGTGATGGCCGTCGAGCACAAAAAATTCATCCTTGATCTGGTAGAGTGAAATGGGCGGCAGGCTTTTCCCATCCCGCATGGCCTGCATGATCCCCAGCAAACGCGGACTGTCCTCCTGGCGCCTGGGCCTGAACTGGCCGTCAAAATCGTTATAGCGCCCGACCGTGCCGACAATTTTACTGATCGGCACCATCGAAGTGCCGCGTTCAATGCTGTCCGTTGCCTGTTCCCGCGAGCGCACCTCATGGAAAGAGCGAAGCGCACCCCGGTCGCCGCCAAACAGACGTTTTATGGGATCAGAGTTCAAAAATGACATGGCCGCAGGTATTGAGTACCCTGGTGGAATGAAGGCGGGTTATCCGCTCGTTTTTATCGGTAAAGCGGGCATGAATATGACCATGAATAAACCATTGTGGCGCATATTTTCTGATCAGGGTGCGGTAACAGGCAAAACCCTTATGACAGGGATCCTCACGGTCACCAACGTGCCGGGGTGGCGCATGGCTGATGACAATATCCACCCCGCCGGCCAGCCTGAGCTGCAGCCAGAGGCTGCGGATGATTTTTTTCATTTCCGACTCATGGTACTGGTTGATACCGCCGTTATACCAACGCGATCCGGCAAGACCGAGCAGACGGAAACCCCCTGCCCGCAGCAGGCGGCGATTGGCGTCAATACAACCAACAGGCGGTGATTCCCGATAGCGGATATCATGATTGCCCTGCACATAGTACAGGGGAGCATCCACCCGGTCACGCAAAAAACTCAGATATTCAGGCGGCAGATCGCCGCAGGCAAGAATAAGCTCCACCCCGGAGACAAGCTCGGGAGAAAAGTCTTCATACAGCGCATGGACAACCGTATCGGAGACGGTCAACACCTTCATCGGCGCACCCCGAGACCGCTTAAGCCGACAAAGCTGCCGTTATTGTCCCAGGCCAGCCTGCGCATAAGGGTGGCGAACCGGGCCGCATTTTCCTCAGAACCGCCTTTGAGCAGCAGGACGGGAAAGCCGATGGCATGGATACGCACCAGCCGCCTGCCACCCGGACCGGCACTGTTTAAACGATTAACGGTATCAATCACCGCCTGAATGGAACCACGGGAAAAGTCATCGCCCAGCACATAGATGGAGATACGACGGCCCGGGGTATGAAACCGGCGAATGGCACGGGTGATCCCTTCCACCGGGCTGGAATTGGAAAAGGGCGCCCAGGAGGCCAGCCGTTTCAAGATAGCGCGGCGCCTTGCCGGGGTGTCGGGTATCCAGCGGCCGGCATACTGGGAAAACATGTAATCACCCATGTCATTCATCACCTGGATCCCCTTGACGTGGGGATAGACGGCAAGGGTCTCCGCCATTTTCTTCCGGACCAGGGGCCAACCATACCGCTGCATTGAGCCCGATGTATCTATGACAAAAATTATATATTCACTGTCCACCGGCACCCCGCCGATGGGGCTGTCCGGGGGCGGCGGCAGCTTCTGCTGCTGCAGCCGCCGCATCTCCGCCGTCAGGCTCTGGAGCGCGGCCTCCATCTGCTCCTTGATGCGCTCCCGGGCGGTAGTATCCAGCCGGCTTGCCTTGTATCGTGCCTTCAGGACAGCTATCTCCTGCTGCTGCCGGGCAAGCTCCTGCTGCCGGGATGCAAGCCGGCTGTTGGTCAGGGCAAGCTCGCGTTTTGCCGATTTTGCATTGTCCCGGATCTCCATCAACTGCTGCTCAAGCTGCCGTACCTCGCCTTTCAGGTCCCGGCTGATCTTTTCCCGCACCAGGGGTTCCGATACCCTGGAGAGCACCAGCAAGAGAATTATAGCGCCAAAACCGCAGGAGACCACATCGAGAAACGACAGGCTGAAAACATCAATGCTCTTACGCTCTTTTCTCATGTTCTTTTCTTATGGCCAGTCCGTTGTCGGAGTAAAAAACGAGCCTCTGGTATCTATGGCCAGCCGCCAGTAGAGCACCGCCGCCCTCGGGTCCCCTTCCATGGGAAAGAGAATCGTGTTTACCGGCACCCCGGCCGGCAGTTTTTTTATGGCCCGCTGAAAAAACTTTATTCGTTGTTTACCGCTGACCAAATGTTGGCCGGGTGTTTTTTCCCCCTGGGTGGGCAGGCTGTCGGTGAGCAGGATGATATTGTCCGGCCGGGGTGAGAGGGCGGATGCGGCGGCAAATCCCTTTTCCAGGCTGGTGCCGCCGGCGGGCAGGGTTTTGGCAAATTTCGCCAGCATGGCTGATACCGCCGGATCAGCGACCGGCAGCCACTTATGCGAAAACGGATGCACATCAGCGTTAAACACCATCAGTTGAACCGTGCTCGATGGCGGCAGGTTGGCAACCAGCCAGCGCACTGTTTTTCGTACCTGTCGCCACTTGCGCGCCCGCCGCTGGACGCTCCTCTCCATGTTGCGCAGCCGGATCACGTTGACAACGCTGGTGTCCAGCATGGAAGCGGACCCGTCAACGAGGATCAACACCCGCCTGCCGCCGAGTTTAAGCCCGGTCAGGTATTGACGATGCCCCTCGCCCTCAAACCGGCGTGCCCTGCGGCCATGGACAATGGGCGCTGCCGCCTGTTTTTTCCTGTCGGCCTCTGCACGCTTCAGGGCGGCGGCAAGGCTGTCAACCTGCTGTCGGATAGCCCGGTCCCTGTGCGCAACGGCGGCAAGCTCCCGGTTAAGACGTTCTTTTTCGATTCGGATATCCCGCATCTGCTGTGTTATGGCGGTCATCTGCGTGGCGCCCTTTGTCAGACCGGCCTGCAACGAATCAAGGTACTCCCTGCCGGCTCGCACCTCCCGGGTCAGGCGCTGCACCTCGGCCCGCAGAACCTCATGCAGGCGATTACGGGAACGGACCGAGCGGGCATTGATCAGCAGCACCAGCAGGACCACGGCGCCGAAACCGCAGAACATGATGTCGAGAAACGAGAGATTAAAGGGAGAGAGCTGTCGGCGCCGGGCCATGACCTGATGGATGAAATGGACTTAGGGGTGAATACGAAGCCGGGCGATCAGATGATGATCGCCATAGGTTTGGCTATCAAGTACCAGCCGTTCCTGCATGAGCTGCAGCTGATGGATGAAGAACATCAGGACAATGGAGATGACAAGGGCGATAAAGGTGGAGTTGAAGGCCACGCCCAGGCTCCGGGTAACCCCGGTAATGTCTCCTTCCACGGCCTGATGCGCCCGGGCAAGGGCCGCCCCGATGCCCCGGACCGTGCCGATAAAACCCACCGACGGAATGGCCCAGGCAATATAGCGGATGGTGGACAGCTCTGATTCCATCCGTTCACCCTCCAGCTCGCAGACACTGCCCAGAGCGGTGGCCGCGTCCTGAACATTACGGGTGGCCCCGAAACGCTGAATAGCCGAGCGCAGGGCACGGGGGAGGATAAATTCCCGCCGACCGGCCGGTATTTCATCGAGACGGCGCACAAGCTCGCGCACATCTTCAGGGCCGATGGGCAGACCGCCCGGCAGTTTGAGCAGGTCTTCATCGAGCATGCGGCGCTGGCGCAAGCTGTCCACACCCTTGAATCCTAGGATGGCCAGGGCCCAGAACATCAGAATCAGGCAGGTTTCCTGCTCATAATCCCTGAGCACCACATAAAAATTCTGCTGCTGCTCATAGGTTGCGTCCACCGCCATCTTGGCGTGTTCCCCGGCAAGAAAGGCATCGGCCCGCGGCCGAATGACGGTCACATACGCGCCATGGACAACAATAAATCCGAGAAGAAGGGCAAAGAGCTGAAACAGGAATTCAACGGGCAGTTTTTTCACCATGATTTTTTCTCCCTGGAGCTATTTTTTCTCCCTGGAGTTGGGTCGGGAGAAAACCCGGGCAAGATATCCGTACCCTGAAATGACCAGCGTTATCCCGAAAATGCTCATATTTTATGCACGGCACATCCCTTTGAATATAAACCTAAATCCTATTACCGGCTGCATGATACCAGCCAGCGGGACCAACGGCAAGGAGTGAAAAAAAGCAACGTCTGGTCATCTCGGGACTTTTGACAAAATCCACGGTACAATATTGCAATATTGTCCGGGATTCTTTGTCAGAATCAAGTGTACAGGCAGACACCTGGTCAGGCTGTAGTTCCAGCCCGCTTCAATGCAGGAACAATTCTCAATAAATTTCTTTGACAACCCGTCGTTATCCACATATACTTTTTTTAGAAATACACACGCCGAGACGAATAGACAAGACCGGAATGAAAAAAGATAACCTGTTCACCTCGGGCGTAGTACCATTGGAATTACAGGAATCGGAAGGAAAAAATGGGCAATTGGTTCACGGACAAATTATTTTCTTTTTTTATGAACAGGGACGCGGACCAAAACACCACCGTTGACCTTATAACATGGAACAGTTCCTATGAAATCGGTCATGAGCTGATTGATCAACAGCATAAAACCCTTGTCAAAATGATCAACGACTTGAATACGGCCTATTCAGGTGACAACACGGCAACCAGGGAGGAACTGGCCAACATCTTATCAAAACTGGTCAATTACACAGTCTTCCATTTTGGATCTGAAGAAAATTTATTCAAAAACTCGGCATATCCCCATGTCGAAGAGCATATCAAGCTCCACGAGAGCATGGTCAACAAGATATCCACCTTTCAGGAAGAATTCAACAAGGGAGAGGCCGATATTTCCAATGCGCTTCTCTCCTTTCTGATCGAATGGCTGCTCCAGCATATTAAGGGCACTGACCGGGGATACATAAAATATATCTGATTTTTGACAGCGTCTCCTGGTTCCACCCCGGTCACAGGATACGCATAACCAGCCGGCCCACGCCCTGGTCAACAAGAGAGAGTTTTCTGGCCAGCCCATAGGAGAGATCCACGTCTCTTCCTTCCACGTATGGGCCGCGGTCTGTGACCACGGCCCGGACCTTTTCCCCGGTTTCCATGTTCTCCAGCTCAACCCTGGTGCCCAGCGGAATCTCCTTATGGGCGATGGTGTTGCCGTACATATTGTATATCTCGCCATTGGCCATGGGTTTTCCGTCAAAATCCCGCCCATACCAGCTTGCCACCACCTCTTGCTCGCGTGGTTGCTCGTGCCGGGGAATCTTCAACACCTGACCGATTTGCAGGGAACGGGGATCGGTGATACTATTGATTGCCATAAGTTCCTGCAAATGGACATGGTACCGTTTAACCGCAAGCTCCCATAGGGTTTCCCCGGGCTGGACCGTATGCTCAAGCATCTCCCGACCGTAATCTCTGGCCAGGGCCCGGGTAGTTTTTTTCCGACCTGTTGCCGGCCTCAGCTTGACGCTGCCGGGACCGGCAGGCTGCATGTCGTTTACCGAGGCATTGGTCTTCTCCTGAGCCTGTTCCAGGGAGGCGGCAAAGGAGGTGTCCACCTTGAGCGTCGCCCCTTCCCGTAAAAACCAGTTGCGGTTTCTCGTTGAGCGTCCTATGGCATTCGGATTGTTTTCCCGGATATTTTTCCAGGTAGTGTGCAACTTCCTGGTAACCTGGGCAATGGTATCACCCTTCTGAACATGATATTGGATCATTGTAAACCTCCTGCACCCCGGTAGCAATTTACGCGCCACCCATGTAACGTGCTGAAAATAATTATTATTTTTCAGAGATGCTCAAAAAAACCGATTCTTCTGTTCTTTTCGTCATTATTTTGACTTTTCTTCAGAAAAAATTGACATCCTGACTGAGCGTTGAACAGGAGATTTGGGAAGCATGGCGCAGAGAGGTGGGAGTTACGTTCCACCACAGAGCGATGGAACGAGAACAAAAGCAGAACACCCGAGAGCTGGCCCTAAAATTTTATATATCAACTGGAAAGGCAATAACCGTGTCAGCGTCTATCTTTTCCGTGGGCGTAAAGGTCGTTGCTGCAGGCTGTTTTTTCCTGGCTGGAATTTTTTCAGCCGTCTTGTTGGACGGAACCTGTTCTCTGTGCTGCCTGGCCTGCTTTGGGGCCGGTGCTGCCGGTTCGCTGGCATGGCCGGCCAATGGACAAAGGATGGCAACAAGAAAAACCGGCAGACAAAACACAAAAAATTTCATTTTTTATACCTCGCCACTCGAAAACCAATATCATCCTTGCCAACCTTGCTGTAACCTCGATAGGACAGGCGCAGGGTGGTCATGGTCGCGTCCCGCCAGGAAGAGCCGCGTACCACGTGATGGGTGCCCGAGGCCGGGCCCATGCCATCAACCGTTTCCTTTTGTTCGCCAAGTCCAGCATAGGCGGAGTACCAGTCATGACACCACTGTCTGACATTACCGCCCATATCAAAAAATCCGCCCGGATTTTTAGGGAACCTTCCCACCGGCGCGGTAACCCCAAAACCGTCGTTATAACCGCCAATCACCACCGGCAACAGGGACCGCGCCGATTCATCGGCGAAATTTCCCGCCACCGTCCGGGGCGGAAATTTACCCGGCCAAGGATAACGGGCCCGCCGCTCTCTTCCGGCCATGCGGGCGCCGAAACTCCATTCGGCCTCGGTGGGCAGCCGATAGCCGGTATTGAAAGGACGGACAGGCACCATTGTTTTTCCCTGGCGTCGATAGAATTCCGGCAATCCCTGTTTTCGACTCAGCCAGTTGCAATATGCTGCCGCATCCTGCCAACTGACATTGACCACCGGCTGCTGCTCGCCATCCAGGGTTGCCCCGCCGATATTTCCAGACCGGTGTCCCGGCTGAAACCGGCGAAACTCCCCATTGGTGACGAGTTTTTCCGCCAGGAGAAAGGGCCGCCCAAGGCGCACCGTCCGCTCCTGCTCATTGGCACGCCTGCCGGGTTCCCGCCGGGGAGCGCCCATCAATACTGTTGCCGGTCCCAGCCCTATCATGCCGATATACGGGGTCGCACCCGTGTTGCCCTCGCTTGGGTGGGACTCTTTTTTCTCCCCTTTTTTGCGCAGCTGGATGGCCAGCCTGGTGCCGACTCCCTCCCTGGGCAGGATGGTCCGGGAGGCATCAACAAAGCCCCTGGCCCGCACCGTCAACCGATGCTTGCGGGTGGTCAGGCGCAGTCGTCCGGTGGCCGGGCCATGCTTTTTGCCGTCGATAAAGAGAACAGCATCCACCGGATCGGTGGTCAGAAAAACCGTGCCATAACGGGGAACAAGTTTGACCGCCACCTCTTCATCAGCCGCCGGCGCAAAGCGACGGGTAAGGGCCATGGGTTGATAACCGGCAAGCTGCAGGTGAATCGTCCGGCTGCCAGCAGGCAGGTCCACCGTCACCGGTGTGGTTCCAAGGAGACGATCTCCGGCAACAACCGTAGCGCCGGGCGGTATGGAACGAAAATGGACCCTGGCCGGGGCCGGAGAAAGTTTGACAGGTTTGGGCGCAGGGGAGATGCCGGCTGTTACCGCAAGCACAAGTTGGGCCGGGGTAAATCCTTCCTTTACAAATGAGAGTTTATGCTTCCCGGCCATCAGTTGCAAGGTAAGCGGGGTTGTTCCCAGCCGGTTCTCCTGCTCCATGACCGTTGCCCCGGCGGGATCGGAGGCAAGCGTCACTTCGGCCCATCCCGGCTGCATGACCAGGGACACTGCCTGTTTCCTGCCCGCGCCCTCGACCATCAAATCCCGCTCCAGGGGCAGGTAGCGGTCAACCTGGGCCCGTAACCGGTGTTTGCCGGCGGCAAGTTCCACGTTTTCAAGGGGGGTTTTCCCGATCACGCGACCGTCAACCCGCACCTCAACCCCGCTGACCGGGCTGCTGGTAAAGGAGACCCGGCCCGGCAGTTTTTCCAGGGTAAAGGAAAAATGGTCCCTGCCCGGACCGATGGCAAGTTGCGTCAAAAGCGGCCGGTACCCGATCCTTTCCGCCGAAAACCTGTAGCGGCCGCTTAGACAGAGAAAGGTGTCGCCGATTTTGACGGCCGGTGGGAAACCGGAGAGTTGAAGATGATCGGGCAGGGGCTGGACCTTGATCTGCACCCGCTCCGCGGTAAGCAGAAAGACAGCGGCCGCCGCCAGGAGCAGCAAGAGCAACGAGGCGGCGACAACAAACCGCCGTCCTGACCGCGCCGGCCCTGGCCTTTGTTCCACCCTCGGCAGGGTCTTGGTGGCAGACGATTCTACCGGCGGTTCAACAACAGGTGGCGCCAGGACCGCTTGTTGACGACGGGCCTCTTGCACCTGTACCTCCACCCGGTCGCCCATGAGGCGCCAGCAAAGCAGATAATCCCCGATGCAGGTGGTATCTCCGGATTTGATCCAGACCGATCCCGCAAGATGCTCATGATTATGGTAGACCGAACTGCCTGCCTCGGCCTGCAGATAAAGATAACCACGTGACTCGGCCAGCCAGGCGGCTGTTTCAGGACCTGCCGGTAAAGGAATCTGCGCATTCTCCCCGGAGCCAATGGCAAGGGGCAGCTCATCCTCTGAAAAAATCCGGCTGCCCCGGGCGGTGATAATCTCGATAATCCTGCTCAAATCAGCTCCGTACAGCGCACTGTCAACCGCGGCTGATCACCGGCCCGGACTTCCAGGTCCTGGCGCACGTCCCTGAATCCCGGCCTGCTGCCGACAACCGTGTAACGACCGGGCCGGAGGCGCACGGTTTTCCGGTTGAAACGGCCCATCCTGCCGACCCGGTAGATAACTATTTCAGTGGCATTATCCGATTGCAGGACCACTTCCACCGGTCTGTCGGCCACGGCCAACAGGGCGGCCACATCGGTCAGCTGCCGCTTCAAGCGCGGACCGGGATCGGAAACCTTGCCGGCAACGGCCAGGGTCTGCCGGGCCTGGGCAAGCACCGCTTTTTCCTGCAGCCGCAATGGATCAGCAAGGATGGCCTGCATGGCCCGGTCCAGGGCAAGCCGTTTTGTTGCCTTTTCCAAACCTGCCTGGGCAAAGGCGGCCCGGGGATCGACCCGCAGGGCCTGCCGGCAGATATCCCGTGCCTGTTGCCATTGCTCAAGGCCGGCCGTCTTGGTGTATCGTCCATGCAACCGGTTCAGCTTCTGTTCAACCAGGTGTTGCTGCAACTGTTTTTTCCCGTCCCGTACCTGGGCTGAACCGGGCCGCAGTTTTTCGGCCCGGGCCAGAAAGGTACGGGCGGATTTCTCCCGGTTGTCCGCCAGGGCCTGGAAAAAGCCGGCCATGGCCCTGTTGAATGCCATATCTTCCTGCTCTGACCTGATCCGGGCCAGGTCGCGGGCAGCGGGCTGAAAATAGTGGTCAAGATTTCTGATCTGCTCAAGCATGGTTGCTGCCGCCCTGAGATCGCTCTGTTTCCAGGCCGCCCGGGCCCCGGCATACAGGGACAGGACCCGGTCAATGTTTTTTGCCCGCTCAAGACCACGTTTTGCCTCCTCACTTGCGGGATCAATGGCCAGGGCCAGGGCAAAGGATTTAATGGCAGTCTCACCATTACCCTTGGTAAGGGCTCGGGTGCCGGCTGTCAGGGCGTCTGCCAGCAAGGCGGGCCGGGACGCCTGCAAAGATGTGAGGGCAGTGATCGCCTCCTGATACTTTGCGGAGGCCTTTGTATTCTGCTGTTCAGCAGCCAACCGGTCTGCTTCTGCGGCCGTATCCCTGATTGCAGCAAAGGATTCTTTTGCCCAGTCAGCGATGCCGTCCGCCTCGGCCTCGGCCTGCATCCGCAGCCAGTGGTCACGCAGCCGATTACCGGCCATGGTCGTCCGGGCAACACTGCTGGTATTTTCCATGGGAACTACCTGGCCCCTTTCCGGACTCTTGATGGATTGCTCCTGTTTCTGCCGCCCCGGCGCCTGCTTCTTTTCCTCCTTTCCCGGCAGAAGAAAATAAGCCAAAATGGCCAGATCAAGAATGATAAACACCGTGAAGGCCACCAGCAGCAGAAGCATCAGACTGCCCCGGCGCGGAGTGACCTGCTCCGCATCCGGCGGGACAAGTTCCGGGGGCTCCGGCGATACTGGTTGCGATTGTTTTTCCTGCATATCATCCATACTGCAAACTCAAGAGGGGTTATTGTTTCTCCGGCGCCGTGTTCGTATCCACAGGAGAATTGTTCTGTTCCGGCGGGACGGGCTTCACCTCATCAATCATGCCCGTTTCCCGGGCATACATGGCCCGGAGCAGGTGGCGCCAGCGGGTATACTGCTGTTCGGCCGATCCGGTCAGGCGGATGGTTTCTCCGTTGACATCAACAACAAGAGGTTCCGCCTCCGCCTTGAACGAGGTATCGAGTTCCTCGATGGCCTCCTTGTTGATCTCGGTTTCCTTGCCCTTCTGATACCCGGAATACATGGCCGCCGCCCCGCCCATAACCATCACATCACGCAACGAACCCGTCCGGTTAACGACATCACTGTCCCCGGCCGCCCCAATGGCAATGGCGCCGACAATGGCGGCAACACCAAGGATCTGCCGGGTCAGGGCCTGCCGCTCAAGTTTGCGCATGGTGGCAACCTCTTCGCCGCGAAACCGGCGCCAGTTGGTGTAAGGTTCCCAGAGATCACGATAATAACCATTATAATAACCGTTAATGGCATCGACCAGCATATCATCCCGGACCTTTAATTTGCGGACCCGGGCAAGCATTGGATCATCACGGGCGGGCAGGCGCAGGATATGATAGCGGCCGGCATCATCTTTCTTCAGGTAACCCTTGAAGGCATCCGGCGCCATGGCCTCGGCATAACGAAGCTCGGCCACCCGGCGGATTTCCGTGATTTGCGCAGGCGAAAGTTTCTGCCGAAACGAGGCCAGGTCATTGGCAATGGTGGTAAACAGGTCCTGGAAGATATCCTTTTGCTCCGGCCTGGCTGCGGCCCGTTCCACGGGGCGCGCCGTCTCGGCATAGGTTTTCCGCAGCCAGACCCTGCCGGTGGCGTCAACGGCCTCAATGGAAACGGCACAGCTCTCGCCGTCGGAATACTCGATGCGGCCGCGCACCAGGAGATCAGCGCCGATATCATCGTCGGGAACCACCCTGACCATACCCCAGTAGCCGGTATCCTGGAGGGTATACTTCAAATGGACCGGAAAAAACCGGGCCTCGGCATCGCGTATTTCCGGGGACAGGCCGCGTCGTTCCTTCGGGTCTTCCGGCAGGGTTCCCGGATCAAGCACCTTGAGCGAAACATTCAACAGCTCTGAAGGCTCCGGTTCATGGTCCATGACCATGGGCCGGATACCATGTTCCACCTGGTTGCCGGGAATGCCAGCGCATCCCCCCAGGAAAAGAAAAACTCCACAGAGAAAAAACCACGGCCAACGGGTTGGTTCACAGCAATTCATCACCGGCCTTCCGCAACTGATTACATGATTACAACCATGCGTTTTTATTCACCTTAAACCTGTAAGTGGTCAGGGGTGCCGCAGATTCGTGCAGGCGTGACTGGTCGTTATAGCCCACTATGCGGGCAGTCGCGACCATGCGAAGATGTGGTGCCCCTGATCACTTACGGCCTTCCTTGTATTTTCTGTATTCCTGCCACAGCTTTTCTTTCAGTTCGGGATCGGTCTCCTTTTCCGCGGCTTCCCGCAGCTGCCTGGCAACGATATCATCATCCGCGTGCAGCCTGTCACCACCCGGACCGGCAGCACTCCCGGCCTGTGGCTGTCCCTGGGCCCTGGCCGCGGCAGCGCCGGCTGTGGCCGGCCGGCTGTTCTGCCCCAAGCCGCCTGCAGCCGGCATCTGTCCGGATTGCTGCCGATTGCCGGCTGTCCGCCCACCGGCAGCGCCAGCGGAAGGAGATGCTCCCTGCCTGCCCTGTTGGCCGCCATAACCGCCGCTGCCACCAGGTGACGCCTGCCCCCCTGTTTCACCCTGCCGGGGCCGGCGGGCCGCTATCCGCTCCTGCTCCTTGAGCAGCATTTCATCAAACTCGCCCAGGGACGCATTCAACTGTCGATCAAGCTCGGAAATCTCTTCTTTGGTTGTTTTTGCCTGCGCGCGGGGCAGAGGGAGATCGTCAACCGGGCAGGGAAGATCAGCGACCGCCGTCTTGCCTGCCCTCTTTTCCAGCTCTGTGCAGTACGCGCGATTACGCTCTTTGAGATAGCCAACAAAAATCAGCAGCTCGTGTTCCTCTCGGCTGGAAACATTTTTTCCGGCTTTATTCGTCTTGAGTGAATGGAGGATATTTCGCTGTACACGATAAAGGGCGAGGATATTTGAGCGCAGGCGAACGCTGTCATCTCTCTGCCCTGCCGCCTGAATATTCCGCATTGACGAAACAAAGCCGAATAGAAAAAAACTGCTCAGAACTACAAGAAAAAACCGCATGACCACCCCGAAAAAATTTGTTTGTAACAATAGGATAAAACAGGGTGTGGTGAAGAGCAACGACAAAAAAAGATCATTACCAATAATTTATCGGTATATTAAATAATTACATCAT
>WFZC01000097.1 GCA_015489765.1 Desulfobulbaceae bacterium | reverse complement strand
CGGAGATGTGTATAAGAGACAGGTCCGCAACCACGCCCCACCCCCATCCGGGCACATACATGCGGGTGCCAAAGGGATAGTACCTGGTGTCGGCGGCAATGGTGCCGTCATGGTGGAACCAGAGCCAGGGAAACACCACCCGAAACGGAACCATCCAGGGATGGACCAGGCTGTTTATTGAAAGCAATCCCGGCTGTGGTTCCACCGGTTCAATGCCGGCAGCTGTTTTCCCGGTATAGGGTCGGCCTTTATCTCTGCCGGCCGAGACATACCTGTTCCAGAAATCAAGTTTCAGGTACCGCCAGCTGCCCCGTTCCCAGGAACAGCACTGCCCGCAGCCGCAATAGGCGGTGGTTTCAATAATCCTGTGCTCACTGCGGGCGCAGCCGCCTGCCAGCAGGCACAGGCAAAAAAGGGCACAGCACACCAGAGGTGTCATTGTGCCCCGAACCGCTGGCAGAAAAGCGTTAATAGCGATAGTATTCCGGTTTATACGGGCCTTCAACGGGCACGCCGATATATTCGGCCTGTTGGGGGGTCAAGGTTGTCAGGTGGGCACCGATTTTTTTCAGGTGCAGCCGGGCCACCTTTTCATCGAGATGCTTGGGCAGGAAATAGACCTTGTGCTCGTACTTCTCCGAATGGTTCCAGAGCTCTATCTGGGCCAGCACCTGGTTGGTAAAGGAGTTGGACATGACAAAGCTGGGATGGCCGGTGGCGCAGCCAAGATTGACCAGCCTGCCTTCGGCCAGGACGATAATCCGTTTGCCGTCGGGAAAAATAACATGATCGACCTGGGGTTTGATATTCTCCCAGGGAAGATCACGAATACCGGCGATGTCAATCTCCGAATCAAAATGACCGATATTGGAGACAATGGCCTGGTCCTTCATCATCTCCATGTGGGCCCTGGTGATGACCTTTAGGTTACCGGTACAGGTGACAAAAATATCGCCGACCGGGGCGGCCTCCTCCATGGTCACCACCCGGTAGCCTTCCATGGCGGCCTGCAGGGCGCAGATGGGATCGACCTCGGTCACCAGGACCGTGGCCCCCATGCCGCGCAGGGCCTGTGCACACCCCTTGCCCACATCACCATAGCCGACCACAACCCCGATCTTGCCGGCAATCATCACATCGGTGGCCCGTTTGATGCCGTCAATCAGTGATTCCCGGCAGCCGTACAGGTTGTCGAATTTGGACTTGGTCACCGAATCATTGACGTTAAAGGCTGCGGTGAGGAGTTTGCCCTCCCTGGCCATTTCATTGAGACGATGGACACCAGTGGTCGTCTCTTCGGAGACTCCGCGCACGTCCTTCAGCAGTTCAGGGTACTTCTCATGCATGACCAGGGTCAGGTCACCGCCATCATCAAGGAGCATGTTGGGCCGCCAGCCGTCGGGACCGAAAATGGTCTGGTCGATGCACCACCAGAACTCCTCCTCGGTTTCGCCTTTCCAGGCAAAGGTCGGTATGCCGGCCGCGGCCATGGCAGCGGCGGCATGGTCCTGGGTGGAAAAAATATTGCAGGAGGACCAACGCAGCTCGGCGCCGAGCTCAACCAGGGTCTCCATCAGGACAGCGGTCTGGATGGTCATGTGCAGACAGCCGGCAATCCGGGCGCCCTTGAGCGGTTTTTCCGCTCCATATTCCTCGCGCAGGGCCATGAGACCGGGCATTTCCGTTTCCGCGATAGCTATTTCCTTGCGGCCCCAGTCAGCCAGGCCCATGTCCGCTACTTTATAATCACTCATGTTATGTAACTCCGTTTTCTCATTTGAACATTTTCTCGTTTGAACGCTTCAACGTTTGAACGTTTACGCGTTTAAGCGTTTAAGCGTTTGAACATTTGAACGTTTATAAGCGTCATATCCCGGCCGCGTCCCGCAACTCATCGGCCTTGTCGGTCCGCTCCCAGGTAAATTCCGGCTCCTCACGTCCAAAATGTCCGTAAGATGCGGTTTTCAGATAAATGGGACGGATCAGGTCCAGCATGGTGATGATGCCGTAGGGCCGCAGGTCAAAGTGGTTGCGGATGAGTTCCACAATTTTTTCCTCCTCCACCTTGGCGGTGCCGAATGTTTCCACGGAAATGGAAGTGGGCTCGGCCACGCCAATGGCATAGGACACCTGGATCTCGCAGCGGTCGGCCAGACCGGCGGCAACAATGTTCTTGGCAACATAACGGCCGGCATAGGCCGCCGAACGGTCGACCTTGGAGGGATCCTTGCCCGAAAAGGCGCCGCCGCCATGCCGGGCCATACCGCCGTAGGTATCGACGATGATCTTGCGGCCTGTAACCCCGCAGTCACCGACTGGGCCGCCGATAACAAAGGAACCGGTCGGGTTGATATGATATTTTGTCCCCGCGTGCAGCCATTTTTCAGGCAGAACCGGTTTGATGATATTTTCCATCACCCCTTCTTTGAGTTTTTCATACTCGATCTCCGGGGCATGCTGGGTCGACAGCACCACCGCGTCTATGGCCGCCACCTTGCCGTCTTCATAACGCAGGGT
>WFZC01000096.1 GCA_015489765.1 Desulfobulbaceae bacterium | reverse complement strand
TTGCAAGAGCGCTGCTTAAGCGGACGCTTTTCTCGGTCAGGGTCTCTTCCGGTGTCTGTCGGCCCAGGTCAGTGGGTAGGTCATCCGGGGTAATGACCGGGCCGGGCGCAAGGACAGAGGCCCGTTCAATAATGTTTTTCAACTCCCGGACATTACCGGGAAAGTCATAGCTGACCAGCAGGTGCATTGCCTCGGCGGAGAGGGAGAGCTTCAGGCCGCGTTTGTTGCTGAATTCCTCAAGGAAGTGGTTGACCAGCAAGGGGATGTCTTCCCGCCGTTCCCGCAAAGCGGGCATTGCCAGCGGAATAACGGAGATCCGGTAGAGCAGATCCTGCCGGAACCGGCCCTTTTCCACTTCCTGTTGCAGGTTTTTGGCGGTTGCGCAGAGTATCCTGACATTAACCGCAATGGTGTGGGTGCCGCCCACCCGTTCAAACTCTCCCTCCTGCAGGACCCGGAGCAATTTGGACTGCAGGGGCATGGGCATATCGCCGATTTCATCGAGTAGCAGCGTGCCGCCGTCGGCCATTTCAAAGCGTCCAAGCCGTTTCCTGTGGGCGCCGGTATACGCGCCTTTTTCATGCCCGAACAGCTCGGCCTCGATCAGTCCCTCCGGAATGGCGGCGCAGTTGATGCGGATATAGGGCTTGTCCGCGCGTAGACTTGCCAGATGGAGTGCATTGGCCGCCAATTCCTTGCCTGTTCCCGATTCGCCGGTGATCAATACGGTTGAATCAGTGGGGCCGGCCTGGGCAATTCGCTGATGGACCCGGGCCATTGCCTCGCTGCTGCCGATGATGGTCTGCCGGTTCTGTTGACAACAGTCTTCCAGAGAGGCGCACTTGGCCTTGACCGACTGCATTTCAAAAATTCGGTTGACCCGGATAATGAGATCATCCATGTCAAAGGGTTTAAGAATGTAATCGGCTGCTCCGTTTTTCAGGCAGGTAATGGCATCATCCACGCTGCCGTAGGCGGTCATCATGATGACATCGGGCAGGGCGGCTGTTTTGGTCAGGCTTGCCAGCAGTTCCATGCCCCCCAGTTCCGGCATGCGGATATCAGATATGACGAGGTGATACCTGCTGTCTTTGATTTTTTCCAGCGCCTGTTTTCCGTTGGTCACCGCGTCAACGGACCAGTGGTTGCGCTCCAGGGCATCCTGGATGGTTATGCGCATTATTTCATCATCTTCAACAAGCAGTATCCTGGACATAATCAGGTCTCCGGTTGTTCAAAGGGGCAGTCGTGGTCAGCCGGCAGGGTGATGGTAAAAATCGCACCCTGGCCCTCTTTGGAACCGGCAATCAGGGAACCGCCCATCTTTTCGACCTGGGCATAACTGACGGCCAGCCCCAGGCCGGTGCCGACGCCGACATCCTTGGTCGTGAAGAAAGGATCAAAAATTTTATCAAGAATATCGGCGGGGATACCCGGGCCAGTGTCTTCTATGGATATCTTCAGCCGATCGTCACGGGCCCTGCTGCGGACATGGAGAGCGCCACCCTCCTCGCCCATGGCCTGGATTGCGTTGAGTCCTATGTTGACAATGGTCTGGCGCAGCGCTTCAACGTCAATACAGTATTTCTTCCGTAATCCCAGATCAAGTACCAGGTCTATATTGTGCAACCGGTAGCCAAGCAGTTCGAAGCATTCGCGAATAATTCCGTCGACATCATGTTTTTGTAAATTTAACGGGGTGTTGCGCCCGAAGTGAAGGAGTTGCTGCATGGTGTGTTCGATGCGGCGCAATCCCTTGTCGAGCAGGGGCAGGTATCTGGTGACAAGTTCCGGGTTGTCCGGGTGTTCCCGCAGGGCCTTGACACAGTTGAGAAGCCCGCCCAGGGGATTATTCACCTCGTGGGCAATGCCCGAAGTCAACAGGCCGAAGGCCGCCATCTTTTCATTTTGGAAGGCAAGTTTTTTGGCCTTGTCCAGTGTTTTCCTGGAGGCGTCCAGGCGGCAGCAGAGATCGTAAAAGGTGTCGCTGATAGTATCGATCTCATCCTTGACCTGTTTGTGTTCCGGAGGTGGAACCGGCTGGTCCGGATACCTTGACATGGCAGATGTCAATTTGGTCAACGGTCGTGATACCAGGGATGAGAAGAGCCAGATCAGGGTGGCCGAGACAACAATGATCGAAAGAACGCCGTAACCGATGATGGAACGGTTATTTTCGGTAATCATTTGGTCGGCCCAGCTGATGGGGATCGTAATGGAAAGCGCGCCGCGAATATCGCCAAGATGGTATCCCTGGCGGGCATGACAGGACAGGCATGGCTCTTCAACGGTTAGGGGCGCAATATAGCGAAGCACATGGCCTTCTCCATTGTTCTCGATGGAGATAATCTCCTTTTTCTTGAGTTTTTCAATGGCAATCAGGCTCTTTTTTTCAAATAAATCCGGAGCGTTGGCCGGGTTGATCGGGTTAAGGCTCGTGACCCGGAACATGTACCAGTTGCCCTTGCTTGCATATTCCGAAAGCTCCCGGGTAACCATTGCCGGGTTTCGTTTTACGTAGACCTGGCCGTTGTCGCCGCGAATGACCGGGTTGTCAAGGAATGGGTTGGGACGGGCGGTGTCGGATTCAACGACATACAACCCGTGATGGTCAGCAACCCATTTGCGGGTAAGCAGTATCTGCTTGTGCAGCATCCTTGCCTGTTGTTTTGCCTGCCCATAGATAAGATCGTGTTGGATACGGGACGAATTATACAGAAGAAGGCTGTATGAACAGAGGAGAATGGCGCCGATGGCAATAATAAATTTTCCCTGCAACTTCAAAACGGCATCCTCGATCAAGAGTTATTGATTGTTGCGGATCTGCCCTGATATATGAGTAGGAATGGTTACTCATTGGTAACATGTTTTGTTATGAAATGATACCCTCAGGTAACAACTGTCTTCTGTCACCCCTGGATATTGTTGAAAATACAGGAGAAAAAATTTGGAATGTTTTTTGCTTTTTTCCAAGTACAACAGCTTGATAAAAAAAACGACACATACTCTACATCAAGGATGGGAAGGCCATGGTCGTTGGTGGAATCGTCATAACCGTGGAGCCGGACGACCGAAAGGAAACTGAAATCTCCCTGGCAGGGTTCCCCGAACTGACGGTCTACGGCAGTGATGAAAAGGGGAATATACTCGGCAGGCTGCAAGGAAAAGACCAGGAAGCGGTGGCAACACTGGTGAAAAAAATCCAATCCATGGACAGGGTCTGCAATGTCAGTCTGGCCTACCTTATCCAGGATGATAGTGATGTTACCGATAGGTAACGTGGACCATTGGCAAACTGCTACCGTCACGTAGCGATTCTGTAGCCAATTCTCTTTAATATATTGATAACAGAAAGAAAATTTTTATGGAATATAAATTGCAAATTTCGAGAAAGATGTTAATCGAAATTGATTTTTATCTTCAGTGCTATTGATTGTGGGTTGGTGGTGGTCGTATGAGCGGCTGATGTCGATCTGTTTTTTCATTCATCATTTTTTGCAAAGGGGGACAGGATGAAGAGAGCTTGCAGGAGTGTCATTCATTTTTCATCATTGCTTGCCGCCATGTTGCTGGTGGCGGCATGGTGTTCATTGGCTGCTGCGGCTGACAAGGCGCCGGCAAAAGCGCGCCCTGTTGTCGAAGAGTGTAAGCGGTGTCATGATGTGGCAATGTATCAACGGGAACTGCAGGCATCACCCCATGCACTAGACAAGGACAAGAAACCGATCACCTGTGATCAGTGCCATCATTTCCACTTCAATCCTCTGACGAGTTATTACGCAAGAGACGAGTATTACGATAAAAAGATATTCCCGCCCGGATCTTTCGACCGCCGTAAAATGCAGGCAACCGCCCGTAAATCTATGCAAGCTGCAAAATGTCAGGCCTGTCATAAGGATTTGTACAAGAATGCGAAAGGGGAACCGATTTCCGAGATTGGCAGGTTATGCCATGATGCCTTTCTTGGCAAAAATGGAGAAACCCGCCGTACCTGTGCCGGGTGTCATATTAACATTGCGCACCTGCCGCCTTTTGATCGGGAGCGGCCGTTTAATGCCGGGTTTGCCAAAAAACTCATGGAAAATCAGCCCAGGTCAGGAGAGAAGGGAGGGCCGAAAAAATGATATCATCAACAAGAAGAGAGAATATGGTACAGGCAAAAACAGGTTGGATAATCCTTGTCGCCATATCATTGGTTTTTTGGGTTTCTTTGTCTTGGGCCGGACAGATCAAGCATCTTGTCGCTCCTGATTCGGCAGCGGACTGTTATGCCTGTCACAAAAAGGCGACGCCCATTATCGCCGAGAACTGGTACGAATCCAAACATGGAGTTATCCTGGTAAAATGCTTTGTCTGTCATGGCCAGCCCGATGGTCAGGGTTCCGTGCCCTGGGCGGTCAGTCCGGACCCGAAAATAGTCTGCACCAAATGTCATGACCCGGCCATCAAGAGGATGAAGGCCAAGTTCGGTCTGGCGCCGAAATGCTACACCTGCCATCCATTTCATCAAAATTCCCTCCATCACAGGGCCTATTCCAAATCGCAGAGCAAGAAATGATGCGTAAGATGACCTGCCCAGGTATGCAGCGGGCCCACTTTGTTTCAATGAATAAGGCAGAACCAACATCAAGGAGATCATGAGTATGAAACTGACGAGACGGGAAGTATTAAAAAGCGCAGCCGCAGCATCAGCATTTATGGCCCTGAATGGAACCTTACCCGATCTGGCCGGCGCCGCCCCCGGCGAGCCGGACAAATGGGTC
Organism: Desulfobulbaceae bacterium; assembly: GCA_015489765.1. Lineage (GTDB taxonomy): Bacteria > Desulfobacterota > Desulfobulbia > Desulfobulbales > Desulfobulbaceae > DRLX01. Next base: position 4,241 of record WFZC01000096.1, on the reverse strand, counting down.
AAGGCTGTCTGCCGGTTCTGCGGTACCGGCTGCGGTGTTATGATTGGAGTGAAAAACGGCAAGGTCGTGACCGTCAAGGGTGATCCGAATAACCATAACCAGGGGTTCATCTGCCTGAAGGGCGCGGAACTGCCCTCCATCGTCAATGCGACTAAGAGCAGGGTCACCCGTCCGTATATCCGTAAAAATGGTCAGCTCGAACCGGCATCCTGGGATGAGGCAATGGATCTGGTCGTTTCCAAGTTCAAAGCCGCCATCAAGGAACATGGGCCGACCTCGGTTGCCTACTACGGTTCCGGTCAGGCGCTCACCGAAGAGAGTTATCTGGCCAACAAGATATGGAAGGCTGGCCTCCGGTGCAATAATGTTGAAGGTAATCCCAGGCTTTGCATGGCATCCGCGGTTGGCGGCTATTATACATCCTTTGGCAAGGATGAGCCGATCGGCTGTTATGAGGATATCGACGCTGCCACCTGCTTTTTTATCATCGGCGCCAACATGTCCGAATGTCATCCCATTCTCTTTAAGCGGGTGGCGGCCCGCAAGCAGGCGGACCCCAATGTCAAGATCATTGTCGTTGATCCGAGGAAGACCAACACCGCCCGTATTGCCGATATACATGTTTCGTTCAAGCCGGGAACCGATCTGGCCATACTCAATGCCATGGCCTATGTCATTATTGATGAAGAGCTGGATAATCCGCGTTTTTATAACAAGTACGTCAACTTCATGACCAATGACAAGAAAAAGGTGGATTTCAAGGCCTACCAGAAATTTTTACAGGATTACACCCCGGAAAAGGCGGAAAAAATTTCCGGTGTACCTGCTGATACCATCCGGAAAATTGCCAAGATATTTGCCGAATCATCAGCCACCATGTCTCTGTGGACCATGGGGCTGAACCAGCGTATTCGCGGCGTCTGGGCCAACAACCTGACCACCAATCTTCACCTGCTGACCGGCCATCTCGGCAAGCCCGGTGCCACCAATTTCTCCCTCACCGGCCAGCCAAATGCCTGCGGCGGTGTCCGGGATACAGGCAGCCTCTGTCATCTGCTGCCTGCCGGCCGCATGATTAAAAAAGCAAAAGATCGGGCTGCCCTGGAAAAACAGTGGGGTCTGAAACCAGGCACCATCGCTCCCAAACCAGGACTGCACACCATTGCCCTGTGGAATGCCTTTTCCGAGGGCAAGATAAAGGCCATGTTTGTCTTATGCACCAATCCGGCCCAGTCTTTGCCCAATGTCAACATGTATACCGAGGGCATGAAACGAAAAGACAACTTTATGGTCCTTTCCGAACCCTTCATGGACGCGGAGACGGTCAAGTACTGCGATGTCCTGTTGCCGGCTGCCTTCTGGTGCGAAAAAAGAGGCGTCTATGGATGCACGGAACGGCGGTATTCCCTGTTGATGAAGGCCATTGAACCCATCGGCGAGTGTCGTCCCGATGTCGACATTCTTCTTGATTTTGCCAAGCGGATGGGGGTTGATCCCAAGGTCATTCCTTTTAACAATGTTGATGATATCTGGGATGAATGGCGTGAGGTCAGTTCGGCAACACCCTATAACTTCAAGGGCATGACCAGGAAGCGGCAGGAAAAGGAATCCGGGATCCGCTGGCCCTGTCCGACCGAAGACCATCCCGGCACCTGTCATCGGTATGTCCGGGGCGAAGATCCCAACATTCCCAAGGATTATAAGAACAAGATGTGGTTCTACGGCACCAAGGACGGCAAGGCCAGGCTGTGGATGCGGCCCTATGCCCCGGCAGCGGAAGAGCCGGACGCAAAATATCCCATGGTCCTGACCACCGGCCGGGTCATCGATCACTGGCATACCGGAACCATGACCATGAAGTCCCCGGTCCTGCGCCGTTCCTTTCCCAATGCCTATGTCGAGGTCAATATTGATGATGCCAAAAAACATGGCATCAAGAATGGTGACAATGTGTTGCTTGAAACAAGGCGCGACAAAATGATCTTCCAGGCAAAGGTCAGCGATGTCTGCCGCCCGGGGCTGGTGTTTGTGCCTTGGTTTGATAAAAATCTGATTATCAACAAACTGACCCTTAATGCCTTTGATAAGGGCTCCAAACAACCGGAATACAAGATATGTGCAGTCCGGATCAAAAAGGCGTAACCCATGGCCATAATGGGATTTCTCGTCCATGCGCTGCCGGACGATCTGGAACATGTTGAACGGGTGGTCGGCCGGATGGACGGTATGACCACCTATGGTATTCATAACGATCAGTATATAGTGGTTGTTGCCGAGTTCCCTTCCGATAAAATTGATGACGAAGTGAACAAGATCAAAGAACTGGAAGGGGTCCTGACCATCTATGCCACCTATATGACCGTGGAAGATGAGATGGATGAAGATGGTAACCTGGAAACCAATGTCGATATCCGTAAAATTCTCGGCAAAAAGAATACGATAGATTTTACCTGACAGAAAAAGGGACGAGTGTCGATGGGCGCCTGTCCCTTTTTTGGGGATTGATATTGGGTATATACACGATTTGTAGAATGGGTGTTTCGCTGCCCGTCAGGCTGTTGTTTGCTGCCCCGCTGCCATGATGGGGAAGCGATGCCAACAGGGGATATGAGTTCCGGGAGAAGTGGAGATGGGACAAGGAAAAAAATTTCTCAGGCCACCAGGCGCCCGGCCTGAAAAGGAGTTTTTGGCCCGGTGCCTTCAGTGCGGCCAATGCGCCCAGGTGTGCATCTTTGACTGTATCAAGATGCGGCGGGGATTTAATTTTTTTGTTGCCGGCACCCCGGAAATCAATCCCAGGGAAGCACCCTGCCACCTCTGCCTCCGCTGCAGCGCCATCTGCCCATCCGATGCCCTGCTCGACATTCCCATTGAAAAAGTCCACATGGGCTATGCAAAACTTGATCGGTCCAAATGCTATACCTGGACCGGCGAGCTGATGTGCCGCAGCTGTTATGAACGATGTCCCATCAAGTGGCGGGCCATGTACCTGGAAGGGGGAATGAACCCGGTTATTACCGACCAGTGCGCAGGTTGCGGTTTGTGTGAGCATGTGTGTCCAAAAGGTGCCATCGAGGTCATCCCCACCCGTTTTCAGCAGACCAGAAACTCTACCTCTGAGGGTACATGATGAAAAAGCCGACCCTGAAAACATACCGGCATGGTTTTCAGATATTTGTCGCTGTCGCCTTTATAGTCATTCCCATCCTCAATCGTTCCCGCTACAGTTATGTGTATGGCAACTTCCTGGCCTTTCATGCCTTTGGCATACCCCTTGCCGATCCCCTGGCCATTCTCCAGCTCTCCATAAAAAATCTGTATCTCACCCTGGACAATATCATCGGGGCCCTGTTGCCGCTGTTGCTGGCATTTTTCCTGGGAACGGTTTTCTGCTCCTGGATTTGTCCTTTTGGCCTGCTCTCGGAGTTGACGAGGAGTATCAGGAAAAAGACAATTGGTCGAAAGCGCAAGAGAGATACCCCGGGTAAACGAGGATTTCCCGTGAAAATAACGGTTTTTCTTCTCGGGTTTACGGGTTTTTTTGTCTTTTCAACCACCCCGGTATTAAACCAGCTCTCCATGCCGGCCTGGTATGCCCGTTTTTTCCAGTACCTGTTCGGCCAGGATTTTATATCGCTGAGTTTTTTATTTATCCTGGGATTGCTTGCTGTTGAATTTATGGTCGGAAGGCGGCTCTGGTGCAGGTATATCTGTCCGCAGTCAATACTGATCACCCTGGTCAAACAACTGAACCCCAAAAGAATGAAGGTTGTCTTTAATGCGGACAAATGCATCTGCAAACCAGGGTATGAACGATGTGAACGGGCCTGCTCGCTTGATCTTTATCCCAAGACCCTCTACGAGCGGGCCGAACTTGAATGCAGTAATTGCGGTGACTGCGTTGTTGCCTGTACAAAAATGGGCAGGGCCCTTGCCCTGGTGCCGCCCTGGAAAACCCGGCTGCGGAACCTGCATTGGCCCGCAATAGATCGGCGCCGTCTGCTGACAGGACTGGGCCTGTTGCTGCTGGTTGCCGTCCTGGGAGCAGGGGGTTATTGGGTATCAACCCGTTGGCATCCAAAGGCGGCGGCGCCGGTTAGAACCAATGTCCTGCTGGCCGATAAAATTCTGGCCTGGGAGGGCGCCCGGGCCGATTATTATGAATTGCTTGCAGATGGTACCCTGATCTGTGTCGGCGGGGACTGGCCGACGAACGGGTTTAAGGGGGGAAAATGGGAACC
>WFZC01000095.1 GCA_015489765.1 Desulfobulbaceae bacterium | reverse complement strand
CTGCAACGGCCGCCTGACCGGAACGTAGCCCTGCCGTTTCTCGTCGCGGTTTACCCACTGCCTGGCAAAGGCATCCTCACGGCCCCTGAAGAACCGCATAAACAGGTTGACCTGTTCCTCCTGCCTGCGGAGCTCTTCAAACGGCGCTGTCACGCCGCTTCCTTCCAACGCCGTGGCCGGTTCATCCTCGCCGGCGCCCTCCAGGTCCCAGGACTGAACGAGCCCCGGATCAACATGGGCCACGGCCCGGGCCCGGACACTGACCAGGGCCTTGCGGTCATCCAGCAAACGAAGGATCTCAAGATGCTGCCGCCATCCCTCTGCACAATCGGGAAACCTCGTGTTGATCCGTTCGTATACCTGCAGGGCGTGTTCTATCAGGCCATGCTGCTGGGCGACCAGGGCCACCTATAGTGGACCACCATGTGGTGCCATATGGGCTATTCTCTTCGTTTCTGGCTATGTCAAAGAGCAAGTCAAGAAGGTTTTGCAAATGATCTTCGCGATAACAGCTGCTCCGCTGGCCGCATACGAAAATCGACCTCGCTATCAATTTTAACTTTTTACGAGTCCATCATTCCTCAATCCTCGTATAAGTAATAGTTGTCGCCTTGCAGGCGCGTTTAGTTTGATCGACAAAGCCCAGTGTAAATTTTCCCTCTGGTTTTTTGAAGATGTCCAGCCCTCGGCCAAGGATAATTCGCCAACCGGTATCGGTCTGGATGGAACGGTCATGCTGATTCCGGTCGAAATCAAATGTCAACTCTATCCGTTCCTGAGCCAGACTTTCCTTTATTTCCTGATATTCCCTGGAAAGGATAACTTCCTGTTCATTTGACTCTGCTCCGGTTATCAAGTGAATTGCTCTTTTCCCCTGGACCGGCGCCGCGCATTCACAGAAATTATAAAAATTCCTGATCTGATATTGGTATCTGAGGTAGGGATCAATAACTGTTATTTTTTTGGCTCCCTGGAGATAAGGAAGAAAAAGCTTTGCATACGAAATGCCTTTTTGCCCCTCTTTAATATCAATAACAGTGGCGACCGGTTTACGGTCCGGTGACAGCGGGTCCACCTCAACTTCATCTTCCGCAACAGGTTCCGGCTTGGTTACGGGGTGCGAGTGCTGAAATTCATCGGGCAACTCACTCTTGATGGTAACCCATTTGAATTCCTGATCAAGTCTTGCCAGTTCATCCCGAACCTGCTGGCGCATCCGAACCGCCGGATTAACACAATATTCGATGAATTCTTCATTGCTGACATTCATATCGGGAAAAAGCAACTTCAGGTAACCTTCGGCAAGGCGGGCGATGGCCTTGTTGTCCCGCATGTCCTCGCATTCGACTAATCGTAAATTGTGGGAAACATAATCGGCATACTGAAGATCAACCCGCATTTCATGTAATATCTCACTGAAAAAATCTCCCTTGAAGCCAAGATATTGCGAAGGGCTGTCCTTGGTGATTCTTGGCATGAACCAACCTTCAAGAAATCCATGGATACGATCCACAAAGGCTGATTCCTGCAGGGCCTGCGGCAGTTCCTTGAAGATGCCGTTTGTCTCGTACAAGGGCATGCGATCCGGGCCGATGGTAATATTGCCCAGCAGGATAAAGCCGGCCTCGGCAGTACCCATATCACCTGTTGCCCGACGGTACCGGCCACTTTCCAGATACATTTTCAGGGCCGCCATGGCCTCGCCCGCTGCATCGGTCTGAATCTTCTGCACCTCATCAACGACAACCACGTCATAGCGTGGAATCAGGCCGATCTGTTTGGAGTTGCTATTGAAAAAAAGAGACGGCGCCGACAGTTTCCCGCCGGGGATAACAGCTGCGTATCGACTTATATTATCGAAGATAAATGATTTTCCCGTACCCTTGGGAGCCAGTTCAGCCAGGTTCACCCTGGGTTGGATCAGGGGGATAATACGGCCGAGGAGGATTATTTTCTGGGGAAGCTGCAAAATATCGGGATTAAACTGGCAGCTTGAAATCAACAGATCTATCCACTCATCAAGGGTAAATTGTTTTCTGCACTCCCTGTAATAATCCAGGTCAATTCCGGGACTCTGAAAGGGTTTGAAATCGACCATCCATATCTGCCCTTTCAGCACTTCCTCGCCATCCGGCGGCACATAACGCAAGGTCCCGATGCCCCACATGCCTGTCTTAAGAAGCATGGGATTTTCATCGATTATCCCCTGCTGAATCTGAGCCTTGCTGACATCTAGTAAAGGTATGCTCAGTTCGTGGCTGTTTTTATCCAGGTTGACATTGACCCGAAAGTCATCAAGAATACGGACCTCTTCCTGTTCCTTCAGCCGATTCAGGATAATATTCTTATCAGCTTTCTGGGGCAGAAAGCGGGAAACGATGCGGACGATTTCCGCCCGCCCCTCTTCGGTCAACTCGCCATCTTCCACAAACTGACTGATAATCCACTCCCCCACGTATACGGGAATGGCCCTGGCACCGAATCCTGCTTTGCCCATCAAACCCTTGTTGATGACAACTTCGCCGTAATAATCTCTTGCTTTTACCTCGAATGATTTCATAGAGTTCTCTCGTTTAGAGGTCCTTCAAGCTGAATCCGCCGGTCATCGCGGTTTTAAAGACAGCTTTCGAGGACAAGGTAACCCCCCGTTCCTCTTCTCCAAACTGATAGATAAACCGCAACAGGAGTTCATTTTCATTAATGACATTTTTGTTAAAATAACAACGTATCTTGAACTGCTGCTCACTGCCGGCCATGACCACACAGGGGGTAAATTCTCTGATCTCCGCCATTTCCGGCCTGGCGACCTCTACCCGGACAATCTTGATCTCCTCCGGGTTGGGGTTCCTGACAGCAAGTTCCAGTCCAACCACACGCTGAATATGAAAGGTGGCCGCCTGGGTATGCGGATCAAGCCTGAGATTGATAAACCTGCCTTGGGGATCCTGCCAGCCACGTTCCTCCAGCTTGAAAACCGCCACCGGTACAATGACCTCTTCCGGGGTGGCTCCGCCGTGGACATAACCGCGCGCCCCTGTTTTCGTGCCTGCTGTTTTATGCCCCCTGGGGATAAAGTAGACAAAATCTGCATCACTGAAAGGCGGTTTGAATCTGTACCCCATCTCCCACAGGTTGTCAGGAATCGTATCCGCAAGTTCAGCATCAATTCGGGCAAAACGATGCCGTGTATTTTTAAAAAGATCCTGGACAACGGTGGATTCCAGGTTTTTCCGTTCGGAATCAAGAATCCGGGTTGCGCCGTGATCCGTCACAACATAGATGCCCGTCTTTGCGTTATCTTTTTTATTTTGCTGCAAAAAGGAATGAACCGACTTGGCCAGTTTCGTAAAACAGTTGAAGAGTTCTTCTTCATAGGTCATGCCCTTTGATGCCGGGTCACCATGCATGATTTCATCCGAGGGAACATAGTTGAGAGCGCAGACCGTCGATTCTCCATCACCGAGGTTTGCGCCACGCATCGCCTGGAGATCGGAAAAATAGTATGCTTTTTTTCGCGGCCAGCTTTTCTCCACCCTCTGCGCCAGGATCTTTTCATATCCCGCCTGAATGTCCACCTGCGGATCACCGGAGAGGAGTAACCGTTTACACGGTTCTGTTGAGGACGGTAATGGAGCAAATCGAACACCCTGCTCATGCCTGTAAAAACCCTCGACACGGAAGGCCTTGGCCAGTAGAGGAAAATAGGTCAACGGCAGACAGTCTATGACCAGGAACAGTGAAAGATCTTCCTGCCTGATAGCACTATCCCATGATGTCAATAGATGCACCAGGCTGTGCGACACCTCCTGATGAAGAGCAGAATAGTTTTTCATGTACCAGTCACTGAAGCGGGCAACCGTCTGTTCCAGTCCGGCATCTGCCCTGTTGTTTTCCGTTTGCCAGTGGCGATAGGGAATGTACTCATTTCGGGTCCATCGGATCCATTGAGCCGCATCCCAGAGCTCCTCATCGCCTGCACAGGACGGCCTGGTTGGCGCAATCATCGTATCAAGCCGAAGAAGATCGGTGGTGGAAATCCCCGGACAAGAGGAAAATTTCTGCCTTATTTCCTCCAACTGGTTCGCGCGTACCAGGTTCGGCAATCTGCGGATAATGTTTTGCAGCCGCGTAAATTCAGCAGCTATTCTGCCGGAGCAGCACCGGATTATCTTAGTGAAATCATCAGAGCTTTTCACCTGACGTTCAATATCATTGAAAAAAACTTCCACCTGATGGGCCGCCTCGCTCTCCGCGACCCGGTGCAGCTCCATACCTGCAAGTTTTTCAGGTCCGATCTGCTGTACCAGCGCTTTTCTGTGGGGAGGGAGCTCATAATCAAGATACTGCTCCGGGTAGCCATGCAGAAGCAACCAGATAGTCAGGTCATGCCACAGGGAGTCACTCTCTTTGGGTAATCGGGCGCATACCTGCTCCACCCAGCTGTCAGCCGCATTTTCGATCCATTGTCGGCACTTCCTCTCCAGACACTGCAGTCCAATCGGATACTGTTCCAGAACAGACTGTTTTTCCGGCATTGCCATGGATACCAGGGACGGTAAATCTTCTTCACGAAGATATTCTCCGGTGAACTGTTCGCCCAAAAGGACGAGCAGTAAGGTATCGACAAAGGTTGTGGGATGATGGTTTGGCACCTTGATCTCAAGCAGTTTCTGGTCAAGGACCTGGTCATCCCGCAGCCAGTCCGGCACGAACACCTGCCAGGTTTCCGCAAGAATCAGTTTCGGTGTTTTTTCCGCAAACTGTGCGGGAACAGACACCATTTCCAGGTAGACCTTGAGCCAGTTGAAATGGACTTTTTTGCGAGCCCATATTTTCAGCTCGTTATCCGGTTGCGACAAGAACTCCCGTATGGTCAATGTCGCATCGAGATAGTCGTGATCCGTCTCGACAAGAAGGGTCTTTTCGGGCACAGCGCCGCTGTAGTTACCAACCAGGCTGATAAAGATCGCGGGTGTGTTCTCTTCCATAATCCGGCTACAGGGTGTCCACGGCCCGACGAATGGTCTCGGCCTGGGAATCAGAAATAATTTTATCACTGACCGCCTGATCGAGCATGGAGTGCAGTACCCGTTTCAGGGCAGCGGTATTGTCAGGAATTTTGAATGTTCCTTTCCTGTGGAAGAGATTGTCCGGGATCACCTCGACCTGGTACTCTTTCTGCTTGTTGATAACGGCAAAGGAGAGCAGATCACTGTAGTTCCCCGAGTCGTCAAAGCAGCGTGCCATGATCCTAACCATGGACTTATCGGTAAATTCCTTCTGCAGGACAACCGAGGTCCCGGACTTCCGCGCTGCCTGCGAACCGCGTGGATCTGAGCCGTCAACCGTATAGACCAGACCGGCCGCCTCTGCCGGCAAAGCAAGCTCCAGGCTGCCGCCTTCCTCCACCTCCCAGTTGCCATCATAGCCCTTTACAACCTTTTCCCGGGGTAGTACTTCCGGCATGGGGATAATCACGGCTGCTGCCTCGATTTCCTCTTTGACCTGTTTCAGTTTGGCCACAAAGTCGTCAATGCGCAGCCTGTTCCAGTTGCGAACCGGCTCGAGATGAAAGATCTCTGGTATTTTTTCCAGCAGTTTTGTCTTGAAAGGGATATTGGGTTGTGCCAGTTGCCAGACAAACCCCTGAACATCCGGGCTCGTCTCGTACCTGGTGGCATCCCGTTGATCCGGGTTCAACCCCTCGAACCACTCCTGAATCACCTTTTCGCATGCTTCCAAATCTCCCTGCACGGCAAACACCTGGCCCAGGGCCGCTGCAAGCAGGCTCTCGGCCCGATCTTCCCCTGCCTCCAGGAGCTGCACATCCCTGGCAAAGGCGCTGGCGATTCTCTCTGTTTTGTCAGTACCATCCGTGGCCTTGACCGGTGGTTCACCATAGAGACCGGGAATAGTCTCAAAGAGCAGGGTGGAGCGGTCAAGCTCTGACAACTTGTCGAATTGCTCCTTGATATGGGCAATCCGTTTTCCTGTCTCCTGGTCATAGATATCTTTGTTTTTCGCCACCCGGGGCAGGCCATGCCACCATGATTTGATCTGTTCACAGGCCTCGGCCATGCTGCGCTTTTCGCCGTGCAGCAAAGGCGGCGCATGAACGGCAAGGGCGATTTTCTCGATCAACTCCTCCTGCACAGGGGAAATCTCCTGGATCTCGAACACCAGTTTGGGCAGGGGATTGACCAGCAGCTGTTCCAGCCGGGCATAATCACCAAGCTGTTCATCGACCATGCGGGTAGAATCCTTGTAGATCCGCAACCGTTCGCCAAAGGCGGCCACCACATGGGCCATGGCCAGCATCAGGGCCGTTTCGCTCACACCCCACGGGGCCTCTTTCATCTCCCGGATAAAGGGGCCGACCGCAAAGTATTCACCGGCCGCAAGCCCTGCCAGACGCTGGCACAGTTCCTTCAATACCGGAAAATCATCACTGATTTTCTCCGGCCTGCTCTCACATTGAAAGAATGTCACCGTGCCCTCGCTGCCGGTCTTTTTCAAGGCCCCGGCCCTTTTCAGCAACACATTTTCAAGGTATTTCTTTTCCCCATGGTTGCTCGGGTTGCCATTGTCGATCTGAATGACATCGCCCTTGAGCAACATGTTGACGGCCTGTTTCAGGGCCGTGTTCTTCCCCTTTTTCCACTTGCCATCATGGACAAGGTTCAGATCCGGGTGCTTGATCCGGCAACGCCGGGTAAAGAGTTCCTCGCAGAGCAGGTCAGCAGGTTTATGCGACTGGGGCGGGCCATCCACGACCACCCGTCCCTTTTCGCCATACCAGCAGGCCGACTCACCCCCCAGGATCTCGGCCATGATCCTTTTCAAGCCGGGCAGCAGGCCATCTTCGGCATGGCCAAACAGGTCCCGCAGGCGGCTCTCCGTCTGGGAATTCAACTTTTCCGCTTCTGCCGGCTGCAGATAATGACGACAGGCCTTGACCTTGAGCAGTTGCTCGCTGAAGGGTTGGGGCGCGTGCGGGACAGCGACCACAATCCGCTTATCCGGGATACTGTTCACGGCTTCCCGGGCTACCCTGATATCTGCCTCATCTTCACACAGGGCATACACCGCGATCCCTTCATAACTGGCCAGACAGTTTGTGGCGTCGTCCTGCTGCTTTTCAAGCAGCCGCTGCAAGAACTCGGGCCCCAGGTCCCTGGCCCGGACAAATTCCCGGCGCAGCCGCTTGTCCTCGTTATAGGTCAGGTTATACTGCCTGGCCTCCAGGAAGTGGCGTTCTTTCTTGTCTGTACCCTCTTCGAGCAGGGCCTGGACCAGGTCGTCCGGGTGTTTGCTTGTATCTTCCAGCCAGCGGTCAATGAGGTCATAGGGATCTTCACCGCCGGCAGCGGCCAGTTCATAGGTCTTTGACTGTTTTCTGAAAAAGATCGCCCCCATCTTGGTCAACTTTTTCAGCTGCCGGGCATAGATCTTTTGCTCGGCCTTCAGACCATAGAGCCCGAAGAGTATATTTTCTTCGGTGGTGGGGATCTTGCAGAGCTGATAGAGCAGGATAATTTTCAGGATCAGCACCCTGGGGTCGCTGTCCGTGGCAAAGGGTTCACCGGCGGCCTGCTGGGCCTTGCGAAAGGCAAACTCACTGGTGCCGTATCCGTTGACCAGCTCCCGTTGCCGGTCCCGGAGCTCGGCATTTTTCGGATTCAACTCCTTACTGAAAAAATCAAACAGCCCGGCCACGGTGTAGAGGTTCAGCTTGCCGCCGTTGACCGTGATCTCGGCTCCAGGGATGAACTCGGCATAGGACCCCTTGGCGCCGGCCACGTCCCCGGTAAAAAAGGTAAAGGTGGAGCGGGCGTCCGAGCCGATCTCGGCGGAGAGCCGGAGCAGGCAGGCCAGGGCGACCGGGTGGACCCCGTAGATATCCTCAAGCACCCGCTGCCTGATCCTGCCGCTATCCTTGATCCAGGGAAACAGTCGCAGGGTCTCGCACATGGGCAGCAGGTTGTCCAGGATGCCCAGCTTCGGTTCCACCTCGCTTTTCCAGACCGGGGAATCCTTGTCCGTCTCCACGATGGCGCCGATGATCTCCTCGATCCCCTCGTTGAGCAGGTTGACATGGGTGATGCGGGCGGCCATCACCTTGGCGTCATCCTTGCTGAAGCGGTCGGCATAGGCGGTGAAATCCTTGTGGATACAGCCGACAAAGAGGATGTTGGGCTCGTTCTGGCAGAGTTTTTCCATGAACCCCTGGAGGATATCCTTGGAATAGGCCGCTTTTTCCAGGGTAAAGCCGAATTCGTCAAAGAGGATGGCCAACCCCTTGAACCTGTCCTTGAACTCCCTGCTCTTGACCAGCTCTCTGATAATGGGGATGATGTTCCCGGCCCGGGGCTGGAACTCGGTGCCGCCCTGGGCCTCCCGGTAGGCCTCCATGAAGGTGGCCAGCATATCCGAGTCATAGCCGCGCAATCCCTCCCGCAATTGTTCCACGCTGACCATGGGGGCGACCTTTTCCAGGGCGCGGCTGAAATCTTTGTAAAAATCACGCACCGAGTCACCGTCACCGGACTGGGCCTCCCAGTCGGCCAGCAGTCGTTCCGCCTCGTCGTGGCGGGTATGAATCAGGGAACGTATTCCCTTACTCTCGCAGGCCTCGATGACCGCGCGTAACACGACATCTTCAAAATTGCGACCGGTGTTGTAGTCGCAGATGGCCACCAGGTACTGGCCGTCCTTGCGCAGGTTACGCAGCATCTTGCCCTGCTCGGGATCCAGTTTTTCATAATTGTCGTAGAACCCGGCCACCTCGGGATCGCCGCTGGACCGGCTGAGAAAGTTGGCAAACATCAGGCAGAGGTGGGACTTACCCGTGCCGTAGGAGCCGGAGAGGAGATAGAATTTTTTGTCCGTAGGGCTGTAGAGCCCCCGGCAGAGGCGCTCGAACGCCTGGCGGTGGGCCTTGGTCGGCCGGTACATGGCCATTCGTTCCAGGTTTTCCTGGTCCTGCTCAAAGGAGGATTTCAGTTCAACAAAGTTGGCATAGCCGGTCTTGATTTTGACGATATCGCTGATGGTTGCCATGGATTACTCTTCTATGGGTTTCACTCGTTTTCGCCAGTATTGTGGATCCCTTCTCAGGTGCATGACGGCGATAATATGAATCTGCTCGCCTTCCTGCCGGTACAGGATGCCATAGGGGAACCTGTTCACCAGGCAACGCCGGACATCATCAACAAGCCTGGGACATGCCTCGGGAAAGAGCAGCAGACGATCGACAGCGGCCTGGACCTCCACACTGAAATCCAGGCCAAGCCCCGGGGCGCAGTCTTCATAATAGTCAATGGCCGCGTCAAGCTCACGGACGGCCTCAGAATGGAAAAAACAGCTCATTTCGCAAACCGTTCATGGATCTTGCGAAACACCTTGTCGGCCGGCACCATTTCCACCTGGCCGCTGCGGATCTCCCGCACCCGCTGCCGGGCAATCCGCCGCCACTGTTGATCTATCCCGGCATCGGTGGGGGTGAGCGTCTTCAGGAGAAAATCGGCCAAAACAGCCCGCTCTTCAACCGGTAGCGAGGCAGCCTCGGCAAAGAGATCTTTTGTCTTCATGATGTGCTCCTTTTGCTCTCTATCGGTCAGTTAAGTACCTGTCCTATTCTATCATATTCTTCCAGGCATTTCCGTTTGGACATGAACTCGCCGAACGCCTTTTCTTCCTTGCGCCGCAGGACCAGGAAGGTGTCGAGGATGTAGCTGAAATCGTCGCGGGACAACTTGTAGAGATGGGCCACAAGGGCATCGATCTCGGCCCGGAGCTGGGCCCGGTCGCCGGTGTCGCGCCGGTCCGGCAGCCGGTCATGCACCCCGCATTCGGGTGTCCACTGGCAGGTCAGGGAAGGGGCCTGGTCCCGCAATCGCCTCCGGATTTCCTGTTCATGCCTGGGGCCGTAGGTGTCAATGGGGGCGGTTGGCGGGTACCAGAAGTCGGGGTCGGTCCAGTTTTCGCTGAACACGGATTGCCAGAGTTCGGCAAAGGATTCGTGGGTGCAGGTCAGGCGGGCGGAGCGGGCGGTTATAGCGAAAAATAATGAAGCAAGTATAAAGGAGTCGTCTGCGCTAAGTCGGGGAATCGGCAGGGTATTCATGTAAAAGTAATTCATATGGGCGGAAACCTTTTGCCGGATGATATACTCCACACAAAAACTGCAAAAAAACGCCGATAAGGCCAGAGCATCAATACGCTTTGGGCCACTGCGATAGGTTGCCTCATAAAACGGTGTGATTGTCGGGATCGTGTTACCGTGAAAGACGCGAGGCAATACCGCAGCAATCAATGTTCTCTCATCAGTGCTTCTCCCAATATCCCGAAACCCAACCCGATACTTTCCCGCTTCCCAACCATTCTCCCCCAGTGCCGCCACCGCCTCGTCGTAATCCAGCCAGTAGCGGGGCTGCTCGTAAAAGGTGTCAAACTGCCAGATCATCTTGCCCTCGTAGAGGGGCCACGGGGTGGGCTCGGACTTGAAGAGATGGCTGTCATTGGTCATGTGCAGCTCACTGCGAAACTTCACATTCCAGTTCCCCTCGATCTTTTCGCCCAACAGGGGCCAGTCGCCGTAGATCCGGGCGGTGAGGTTGATGTCCCGCTGGTCGTTGAACTCCATCACCGACAGGGTCTCCGGGGAAAAGCGGCGCACCTGGTCCACCCGCATGCGCAGGGCCGCGGCCTCGATGGCCGGCAGCCGGGCCGGGTCATGCTGCATGAAGGCGCAGCGGAACTCCTCCGTCCGGTCCCCCTTGCGGGTACAGAAGAGGACGAACTTGAAACTGCGATGAATGTTGAAAATCGCCTTTTTGTTCTCGAAACAGTAGAGGCAGTCGATCCGGCTGTGCTCGAAAAACAGCTCCCGCAGGGGCTGGCAGCCCTTGTCGGTGTAGAGGCCACTGGGCACCACGATCCCCTGGTGGCCGCCGGATTTGAGCAGGTGAAAGAACTGTTCGAGAAAGAGCTTGAAGGTGTTGATGTCGCCCTTGCCGAGATGCTGATAATTCTCCTGTTCCCGGAAATAGCCGGATTGCTCGGCAAAGCCATCGCAATAGGCCTGCCATTTGTCGGCAATGGCCGGGTTGGCGGCCATCAGCTCCTTTGCGGCCCGGTTGGCGGCCTGTTTTTTCAGGGAGCGGAAGTTGGGCAGCCAGGCGGAAAAGAACTCCTGGGAGTTGGGCTTGACAATATCCCAGGGTGGGTTGCCCACGGTGGCGTCAAAGCCGCCGCTGCCCTCCGGCCCGAAGATATCGGCAAATTCCAGCAGCCAGTGAAAGAAATGGTGATAACGGCGTAACTCCTCCACCCGCTGCCAGATTTCTGCCAGTTCCGGATCCTCGAACTCCGCCACCCCCTGGTTTTCGACAAGCAGACGAAACAGGCGGCCATACTCGGGCGGTTTCATGATCTCGCCCATGAAAAAGGCGGTGCGCAGGTCGGCCAGGGCCGCGAGCCGATCCCGCGCCGTGGCGTGGGCCTCCTCGAAGCTCTCCTTCATCAGGTCGGTATCATCCTCGTCCGCCTGGGCAATGTGGGCAAGAATGGCCGTGGCCTCCCGCAGGGGCTCGTCCAGGCCGGTGGGGGTGGGCAGGTCGAGCTGGGCCGGGTTCTTCTTTTTCCGTTCCCGGTTCTTGAGCGGCGGCCGGGTCAGGTCAACAAAGGTGCGCACCCCGATGAGCGAGTTGCCGCAGCGCAGGTGGTGGTCCAGAAAGGTGAGCTTATGATCCCGGGCAAAACAGTTGAGCCAGAGGGAGAGCTTGGCCAGGTGGGTGGAAAGCGGGTTGCGGTCCACGCCGTAGATACAGTGGCGGGTGACCAGGCGGCGCCAGTAGTTGGGCTGGACAGTGATCTCCGCCGTCATCCCTTCCATGCTGGGCAGCTCGGACAGCAGGCTGATAATGAAATCGGTGATCCGGTTGGCCGCGTTGACCAGGAAATGGCCGCTGCCCATGGCCGGGTCGCAGACCGTGAAGGTCAGGACCTCGTCCCGGATGAAATGGTTCAGCAGGGCAACGGCGGACTGAAAGGCCCCTTGGCGCAGGGAATTGTCTCTGGCCTGGGCCGCCTCGTGGAGAAATTCGTCAAAACGGTGGCGATGACGGTCAAAACGGGCCGTCAGGGGCAAGGTGATCGTCTTGTGGTTGAGGAAGGCAACCAAGGGCTCCGGGGTGTAATAGGAGCCGGACTGTTTGCGCTCCAGGGCGGTTTCCGCGAAATAGACCTCGCCCTTGCGGATCAGGCTATCGCCCGCGCGGCGGCTGGTCTGTGAAAGCAGCAGGATCTCCGTTCCCCTGGCCGTGCGCCTGCGGACCAGGTCCTCCTCGGCCAGGGTGACATTGAACTCCAGGATGTTTTCATACAGTTCGCCCAGGTGGCGGACCTCCAGATCTTCGTAGGGAATGGGATATTCCTTTTCCCGGTCACCGTCGTCCGGTTCCACAAAAGCCAGCAGGTAGAGGGCGCGGCCCAAAAAATCGTTGCGCAGCCTGTGGCTGCCGAGAAACTGTTCATTCTCGTCATCAAAGAGGCCGCCGTTATAGCCGATGATACCGTATTCAGGGTCTCCGTCATTGACCGCGTTGATCAACCCCTTGAGATGCTGCCACATGGTGTAGCCTTCATTGTCATCCCATTCCCCCCACTGGAGCTGCCCGGCCTTGCGGCAAAGGGCGCGGATGGAACGCTCCGTGTAGGCAGGGGCCATCCCCTGTTCGGACGGCAGCAGGCGGCGTGACTCGGCGTAAAAGAGAAAGAGGCAGCGGTAGAGGAGTTGGACCGCGCTTTCAAAGATCTGCCGCCGTTCCTCCTCGCTGTAGTCGGCCCCGCTTTTCCTGGTGTCAAAGATAAAGCCGTTGCAGAGGTACTGCATGACCTCGTCCACCTGGGCCAGCAAAGGCGCCTTGACCCTCTCCTCGAGCACGGCCTCGGATTCCAGGCGGCGCCGGTCAAGGCCGCATTGATAGACACCAAGCTCCCGATCGGCAGCGTTGTCCTCGTCTTCGGCGTCCGCCATGAAGGCATCGGCATGGAAAAACATCTCGAACAGGGCGTATTCGGCCTGATCTCCCCGCTCCAGGGTGACGCCGAGGTCCAGCTCCACATAGTCCTCATAGGGTTTGGCGCTGTCCACCGAGTAGAGCCGCCACTGTTCGCCGTTGGTGAGAATCCCCCAGCGCAGCCGGTATGTTTTCAAGGCCCGGATCAGGCGGCCCGGCCGGTATCTGCCCGGCTGGCAGTCATCCATATCTTCCCCCGGCTCCACCAGGCAGGCGATGCAGATGCGGGTGGCGAAATCCCAGTCATCGTACAGGGCAACCAACCCGCTTGCCGGCAGCTCGGGCCTGATGACAAAGCCAAGAAAACCCAGGGCCTGCTTGAGAAAACTCTCCCAGACACCGGCCAGTGACTCCCGGTTGGCGTTGCGACGGGCCTGGGCCAGGGTGGCCATCCGCCCTTCACCGCTGTCATCAAGGTGAAGGTCGGTGCCAAGGCTGTCGATATAGAATGTGCTGAAAAGGCCCTTGTTGATCATAGGTGGCGCAACTTTCAAAATTTGAGGGTTTTTTCCTGCTCGACAACAAAACGCAGGCCGGTAAAGCGGGTAAACCGCATGCCGGCAAGTTGGGCGTCATGATGGAGAACAAAGAGCAGGGCCGGTTTTTTATTCCAGGTTTCCACCTGTTGGGCAAGGAGTTCCGTGGCCCTGGGATTGTGGCTCCAACTCGCCTTGATCGGCTCGATGCCGGAGACGACAAGAAGCTCTGCTCCCACCCTGTTGACCAGATTGCGAAACAATCCGTCCACGGAAAAAGCGGCCATGGAAAAATCCCGCCCCTGCCTGGCCAGTTCACGGGCCAGGTCCAGGTGGGGAGCGCCCACATGGGCAGCCAGTCTGTTGGCCCAGCTTTCCTGGCCGGGATAATCCCGGCTGAGAAGGATTGCCGCCCGGCCGCGCTGCCGGGCAACAAGTTCCCGGCCGAAATCCAGCAGGTCGATTCCGTTGCTCATGGTTCCTCTCCAGGCTCTTTGCCAAGGTAATGGGCACGCAGGAAATCGTCCAGCGACAGATCTTCACGCAGTCGGAGCTGGTTCAAGTCATGGGTGCCCTCGTAACGGAGATAGCCGCGATCATGCAGGACCTCGACAACCCTGTTCAGCAACTCCTCACCCAGGAAAAAAATCCTGGCCGGACTGCCCGGCTGCTGGAGCAGATCCTGCACCTGGATGAGAGTGTTCCGTTGCCGCCCGGCAAAATGGTAGAGCAGCCCACAGAAGACGAGCGGCGTCATCTGGAGGTATCTCCGTCTGCAGAGTCGTTTTTTTTCATCATAATCGAGGAGTTCGAGCCGGTTCAATCTGTTTTCGGTATAGGCCTCGATGAGAAAGCGTACCTCCATGGACAGATGGTCCCGCAGGGACTTCTCCGAATACCTGCCGGCCAGCTTTCGCCGGAAAAAGGCCAGCCAGCCCGGATAATCCATCGGCTGCCGGTTTGTCAGCAGGGTGTCGAACATCTCGAACCAGACAAGATTTTTTGCATGGCCGGCCCCGAAATAATGGATACATTCCAGGGTGCCCCTGTTTTCAAAAAATGGATCGTGCTGAAAGACGAACTCGCCAAAACGGCTCAGGACCGGAGATTGCTCCTGAAACAACCCCAAGGCCCGGGCAATGGAAATGCGGTTGCGCACCTGCCGCAGCGGGAGCCCGGTTTTCTCTTCAAGATAGGCCATGGTGATCCGGTCGCCGCTTCCTGCTGTGGCCACGGTGTGCATGAGGCGGGCAGTCTGGTCAAAATCCAGGTAATGGCCGTTTGCCACCTGAAGTTTTGGCTTTGTGGTCACGGTTGTCTACCTTATGCTTCAGCGGGCAGGATCAGGGCCATCAGTTCACAACTCGGGATTTTAAACGGCAACGACAATTCCTCGAGCCTGCCCGCAAGGACCTGCCCGGTACGTTCGATCTCCGCGTCAACCTTATCAATGTCCGCAGGTGGTGGAGAACCGGGAGCGGTTTTTATGCCGGACAGGGTAATGGCCCGGTTCATTTCCTGGAGCAGTTCCCAGTCCCGCAGGAGAATATCCTCGCCGTCATCACCGGGAGTGACCGCCGTGACCACGGAACGAACAGCGCTGCCGGTATCCGTCACCCGGTCAATGATCCGGTAGATGTAGAGGGGGCGCTTGATCCCCCTGGCCGTCATCAGGCAGGAAAAATTTTCCCGGGCCTGTCTGATGGCCAGGTTGACCAACTTGTTGCCAACGCCCAGGACCTTGACAGCCCCGTCTCTTCCCCTGTAATCGCGGTTAAAGGTCATGCCCTCGTATTTTCGGCGCACACCGGTATGCTCGCGCCACGAATCCGGGGTCTTGAAAGCGATGGTCCCTGTCCCGGCATCCTGTTTTACCTTCCTGGAGTTCAACGAGAGCATGCCGAGGAAGAACGGGCGCAGCTCGGGCAGATCCACCCTGGGGATTTGCGAGGAAACCTCCTGGTAATCGAAGCGGGCGCTATGACCGACCAGTTCCTTGACCGTCTCGATGACATCCTTGCCGCCGAAGCGGGCGGTCTTTTCGTCAAACCAGTCGGCCAGGGAATCCTTGGGGACATCCGCCGCCCCGGCAAAGGCTTCGGTGAAAAGGGAAGAGGGTGTCATGCCGAGAACGAGCTGGAACAGGTCGTCCGGATCGTCCATGACATGCTGCAGGGTGAGCATGATGTTGTCGATCTTTTCGTTGAGCTTGTCCCATATGCGGGATTCCACCGTGTCCGGGTTACGCAGGGTCATCACCTCGACCTGTTTTTTCTGACCATGCCTGTTCAGGCGACCAACCCGCTGATGGAGTCGCATGGGGTTCCAGGGCAGATCGACATGAATCAGGGTATGGCAGGCCTCCTGGAGATCAATTCCCTCGCCGGCCGCCTCGGTGGAAACCAGGAAACGGACCTGGCCGGAGTTGAATTTTTCCACCGCGCTTTCCCGGGATTCCCTGATGTTGACCATTGCACCGTTTTGTAGCACGACTTCCCGGGCCTCGTTATCGCCGTTGATAAAGGTCACGCAGTTATCACCGTACTCCCGGATAAGGGCCGACATGAGCATGGACTGGGTGGCCTTGTACTCGGTGAAGAACAGGACATGGCGACCGGCAAAACGGGTCCTGGTGATTTCGATGATCTCCCTGATCTTGGTTTCATCGGTTACCCGGTTGGCCAGCTCAACAAGTTCCCGCAGGCGGGGTTCTTCATCCTGCATCAGGCGGACCTCGTCACTTAAGCGGACAATATCTTCTTCGAGTTTGCTCAGGTATTCAAAATCGTTAAACTCACTGGACCGGGCCAGTTCCTGAAGTTTTTCTCGGTACTCATACATCTGCCGAAGACGGTCGCGGCCTTCCTCCAGGCGGTTCAAACGGCCGGCCAGGGCGCGGCGGATCGCGGCCACCGAACTGGAGGCCAGTTTCTGCATGGAGATCAGGACCAGCATAACCGCGTTTCCCGCAGAGCCGGACAGGGAAGAGGCATAGGCCTTACCAGTGGTAATGAATTCGGTCAGTTGATTGTAAAAGAGCTCTTCTTCTGGTGCGTATTCATAGGTGACTGAATCAACAATCGTTTTTTTGAAGAGTCGTTTGCCGTTGAGGTCGGTGACATTCTGCTTGTTGTTACGGATCATGACCTGGCTCAGGTGCGGTAACTGCTCGACAAGCGACTTGGAGGGATCAAACAGGTCAGGCCTGAGCAGGCTGAGCAGGGAAAGAAAGCCGTAATTCTTGCCGCGGTGTGGTGTGCCGGTCAGAAAGACCATGGACTCGACCAGGTTTTCCTCGACGAATTTCTCCATGAGCCTGAAGGCATGGGTCGGGCCGCCGCGCTCCTCGGCATTGAGATGATGGGCCTCATCCACCAGGATCAGATCCCAGGGTTTGCTGGCCAGTAGCCGGTCATGGCGTCCCTTGTGATCCTTGCGCAGGGTCTGGATGGAGGCGATGACCTGGTTGTGGGTGTTCCAGTAATCCGATCTCGGGGTATCGGCTTCAGGCAGATAGACCGACATGCGAATATCGAACATCTCTCGCAGCCGAACCTGCCATTGCTCGGTGAGGGACGAGGGGCAGAGAATCAGGACCCGGCGGACCGTATCCCGTGAAAGCAGGGGCCAGAGGATAAGACCGGCCTCCACCGTTTTACCCAGGCCCACATCATCGGCCACCAGCCACCTGGCCGGCCACCGTTCAAGCACGCGGCGGCAGACCCAGAGCTGGTGCGGAAGCAGGGAGATGCGGGAGCAGGAAAAGACCCCCCAGGCATCGTTCACCGACTGGATAGCCTCGGCCTGGACCCTGGTAATGACCTCCAGCGGGCGGTGCCACTCACTGTTGTGGATAGCCTGTCGAGGGGTGAGGCGCCTGTTCAGACTGGGTTTTTCACATTCCTGAATACCGGTGTCAAAGCGGACAATGACACTGTCGCCATTATCCATGATGACCTGGCCAGAACCGAAGACATCATGGTGGACGTTGTCATTTGGATTGTAGTGCACTGGTGCCATTATCATCTCGCAAAGAGCTGTTCCTGCAGCTTGATATCCTCGGCCACAAACTGAAACGGGATATCAAAGGCGTTGTCAAAAGTTGCCAGATCCTCGCCAAGATGTCCGCAGAGGAACTCATGGATCTGTTGTGACTTGACCAGGTGTGCCTCGTCAGTCTCAAGGCCGGGACATTCCATTTTTGAGAAAAGATTTCGTACCTTTCCCAAGGGAACATAACAGTATGGAGCAATATTTCCCTGATTTTTTGTAAACAGACCGGTTCTCATCATCTCCCGGAGAACAAAAGGAACTCCCATCCCCAGGGTCCGGACAATGGGGGCAGCGGTAACACCACCTCCCTGCAGGTCGGAAAAAGTTCTGGAGGTAAGGGTCTGCTCGACATTGACCTCCCGGCCTTGTTTTTCGAGTTCATAAAACAGCTCGACATAGTCTTCCAAGTCCCTGGCAAATTTATAGATCACAGGAAAGAGGCGCATCCAGTACTCGAAGCGGCTGCTGTCTTCCTGTTTATCGATATAATCTTCCAACACCTGCATCCATTTATCCGGATAGTTCTGCGGGTGTTCCCGAACAAAGGTACCCCACCAACCATTTTGTTGACACAGGGCAAGAAAATTGCGGTGTTGCTCTGGCTTGGCACGCCCAAGGGTATGAAACGCGCCGACAAGAAGCACCATCAACCAGGCCGATCGGTCATCGTCGGCTATTTTTTTCAATGATATGTTCTCCGGATAAGTACGCCGATAATACTGCTCCAGATAATCTTCCTGATGAATTCTCCACCAGGAATGAATATTGGCCAGGGTAGCCGGAACATTCACCGGTGGAATGACCGTTGTTTCCTGTTCGTAGTAATCATCATCCCCGAGCTGGCGCACAAGAAAATCGATGGGCGGCAGCTTGCGGTACAACAGTTCATCAATTTCCTCATCGGTCAAATTCTTGAAAAAGACCGAGTCGGCACGAAGATCTGCCAGCCAGGTGGTCTCTGTTCCCTGGTATCTGAGTATGGTTGCTACCTGTTCACCCAGTTCTCCCTTGACCAGATATGTTAATGCCGCCTGCCTTCGGGGCTCCGTGTCCGCATGAAGAACCCACTGGGCCATTACCTCGGCCTTGGCCGTCATCTCTCCCCGACAGACAATGAAAAAGTCCAGAGCCGCCCCGGTATAGGAGGAATGAAGGACATGGCGATCAGGCGCAAAAGCTGCCCGCAGCGATTCGTCATCATCGGTAGCAAAAGAAAAAGTTCGAAGGAGGTCACGGCTCTCATGCCAGCCATCATCCTTGGTCTGAAACCGAAATTTTTTCAGCAGGGGAATTAGATTGTTCCGCTCGGCCTCTCTTTCCTGGGTCCCCTGGAGCTGATCAAGAAATTCCCGAGTAATGACACCTCCAAGGACTTCCGCGTCTTCAGATTTCACCCGAAATTGCTCCCGCTTAAGCCAGCCGAGCACCTGGACCAGACGCAGGGACTGCCACTGATCTTTTTTCTGGGTGAATCCCGGAAGAATCTTGCCAAGGGCCGGGAAAATCTCAGCGGTTATGACCTTGTCCGGCTCCAGGCGCTCCCTGAGCAACGACCACTGTGATAATGGCCTGAAAATTGACTCTTTGGAGAGGCTGTCACGCAGCACATAACGAATATCCCCGGGGCTGATCAGGCGTTGGAATTTTTCTCCCCATAGACCATTGGGCAGAATACGTTTTGTTTGAATCAAGGCACCAAGCCCGGAATGACCGCTGAGGAGATTGGCGGCAAGCTCTGCAACCTCACTGTCAATATTCCTCTCGGATCTCTCTATCCAGCGTGTCAAGGTGGTCCAGACAGATTGCCAGAACTCATAGGAGGCCAGGTTGGTTGCCAACCGCAATCTGTCCCGTAACCCGGGCCAGTCTTTTTCCGTTTCCTCAAACAGGGAAGAGAGGAGATCAGCCATGCACCGTCCCAACTTCTTTGCCTCGGCGTGGTTTGCTGTGCTTTCACCGGCCAGTCTTGCCCGTCCGGCATCAATTTCAAATTCTCCATTGATGCAAAAACCGAGACTTCCTTTTTCCCTTGTTGGCGCAACGATCCAGACCGGCGGCAGATCTCCCGGCAAAGGTATGAGACCCTTGGCGCCAATCCCGACCAGCACACCGCCACCGTTTCGGCAGCGAAAATAGAGTCCGTCCTGATTGATCTTGCGATGATTTGCCCAGTAAACCAGCCCCCCTTTTTCAAGTACCGCACTGCCGGTCTCACAGATAACCGTCGGGTTCCAGGTGACAACCTGATTGTCATTGTTTCCTGCGAGCTCTATCCTTCTGATTGCCCGTGCAAATACTGTTAATATTCCAGCAAGCCCGGAAAATTGTTCAAGGACATCATCAACAGCCAAGCCGTCTTTTAACGGTAGTTCAATAAGGGTTCCCCTCTTGCCGAGAGGATAACGTTCCAATTCCTGATACAAAGACTGGGAGGAGGTAAGGGGAACCGGGTAGAGTCCGGCAACAATTTCTACCCCCAGCCGTCCACTGACAAAACGGGGACGGTCAGTCACCAGCAGGACACTTTTGAAGCCCAGGCCGAATTTTCCGGTGAGCAGGTTCTCCGTCCCTTTGTTGGAAGAAGAGAGAACAAGCATTTTTTCAAGATCCTGGTGAAAACCACGCTCGCGACCTGGAAAGCCCCCGGAACCTGTTGCATTGACTGGTCGGCCCCAATGCAGACATTGGATGGAGCGTTCGTGCTTGTTGACAACAAACAGAGCATCTGCTTGCTGTGTGCTAAGATCAGGATCATCCGGATAGGCGTCTATCTGAAGTTGCTCGACGACAGCATCGTCCGCATTTTGGAACAGTTCAAAAGGAACGCTTTTTTCAGTGTACTGGAAATCGCGCATTTTTTTTCGTACGGCATCCAGTATTAC
Organism: Desulfobulbaceae bacterium; assembly: GCA_015489765.1. Classification (GTDB taxonomy): domain Bacteria; phylum Desulfobacterota; class Desulfobulbia; order Desulfobulbales; family Desulfobulbaceae; genus DRLX01. Next base: position 6,890 of record WFZC01000095.1, on the reverse strand, counting down.
TGTTTGTACATCGGAATCGGTTTCTATGAGATGCTGTATGGCCCGACGATGCTTTTCTTCTTCCCGGATATACTGGTTGGCTGTCCCTTTATCATCATGAAATTCTTCCACCTTGTAGCGGGCATCATTCCATTGTGTGTAGGCTTGGCTCAGGGCCGGATGCTTGTGAACACCAAGTTGGTCCAGGTAAAAAGGGATGTGTTTCATGACGAGACGCAAGGCCACACGAACAGACAACTGCTCTGATTTATTGAGTTCCTCCCAAATATCAGCAAGATCGACATGCTTCTGGCCATAAACCTCTTTGAGGATATATTCAGCAGTTTTTTTGAGGTATTCGGAAAAATCTTCAGCACTGCAGTGGGTATCGGTGACCTGCCGCAGTGTGATACGTACAATGTTTATATCACCATCAGGCCACTCGTAAAACGGCTTGCCAATCATCAAACTGTTGAAATGATCATCAAGAAACACCTCAATTTCATCACCGGTCAGAGACAACACCGAAACATCATTACCGGAAACCAACTCAACGATAAAGCGAAATTGTCGTAATGCCTCAAAAATGGAAAGCCCATAGAGCCAGCCCTTTCGGCCATCCTGTTCCTGATGCCGGTTAACCTGCCAGGGTATTTTTCCCCGAATATATTCGACCGTATGTTTTCCTTGAAAATCCCTAGCAATTTTCACCATATCAGGATCATCGCCAAGCAGGCAGACAAAGCCACAAAGAATTTCGGGTTGGACAAGATTTTCCCACATTCTGAGATAATCTCTTAATTCCTGCACGGACTGCCATAGTTCAGAGGTCAGGTCTCTTCGCTTGGGCAGATCTGAATACTGTTCAGATCTGCCTTTTGCAGGAATCTCAAACGGTCTTTGCCGTGGAAAAAGAGGTCGCAATACCCTGGACTGCTCAATGTTCAGTAGAAAAGAAGGATGAACGCCCTCGGCGTCAACACAGAGTTTCTTTGTTGAGGTCCACTCCTCTGACTGACTGAGGAGCTGAATCTCGGGAAGAATTGATCGAGCATGCTCTGCTCTAGCTAATACATGCAAGTATTTTTTATGGCAGAGAAAAATTTTCTCTCTTTTTTCCCCCTGGACAACTTGGTGCTGTTCCTTCAGCCATTTGAGGGCGTTGGTCAATCTTTCATTGTCAGTTATGGGTCGGCAGAGTTTTTCAGCAATATATTGGTAGCATTTTTCAATATCATAAGAATTGACCACTGCCTTGAGGATACGCCATCCAGGCAACTCTTGCATAATGGTGCCTTTAGATATAATGTCGAGCATGGTGGCGAATTCAGCCTGATCAAATGTCAATGTACCGATTGCGTAACTTCCATTCTGTTCAAGTAACAGTGAAAGTTTTTCCAGGGCATCCTCGTCGTGCGTAAAAAAAACATCCTCAAGTTGAGGGTAATATGGATGTTCACGAATTGATCGATCTAACTCGTCGACCTGAAAAAAACTCCCGGGTTCCTCGGCAAGGAGGCGGCTTACCTCATCATGTAAGGATGGGAGAAAAATGATATCCGATGGAGGCAGGGGACGATTTTCAACATCGATCAGCCAAGGTGTTTCTCTGATTTTTTCTTGTAATTCAGGCGGTAACGATGGTCGCCTGGCCAGGGCATCCAAGAGAAAAGAAATATTCAGATGCGGTTCCGGAAGTTCAAGGAGGGCAGAGATATAAATTTCGTCGGATAATGGCTGGATGTACAGGGAATCCGATTGCAGTCGTTTAAGGTGAGGGTCATCACTTTTTTTGATCAGACGCAATCTTGCGGACAAGTTTGCCGGCACTGCAAACTCTGGTTCGAGATAGGTCTGTTCATCAATCCCGACAAATGTGCCGTGTACGGTTTCATGAAGAGGCAGGCTTTTCCAGAGGTCTCTGTCCATCTGTGCGGCCAGAAGAATTTCTTTTTTTTCTTCAGCAGTAAAGTGTTCCGGCTGGATGAAACCTGTCCCTTTTTCTTTAATACCTCTCAGAATATCCTGTTGATCAATCTCCCGAAGACCTAGGAACCTCCAGCTTTCCTGCTGAATTCTGCTCGTGAGATGATGGCTGATCAGAATATTGTCGTGGTCGTTACCTGCAAGTTGTTCCCACAGCTTTGACCATACTTTGTTTTGTTTATATCTTTGGATCCACAGTGTTACCTCATGTTCAAAAAGATTCTCTTTTCCATGCAATAGATATCTGAAACCCCGGATAATTGTATCGCCTGCATCTTTAAGGGATACACCGGATACAAGCCCTATCAACTCGCTGCGAACATCTTCTTCACCCAGAGTTTTACACGAGTGACCAAGTGATTCCAAACAGCCTCTTGGCTGACATTGTTGAAGATTTCCTCTGTCTTCCCCGAATACAATTTCAGCGATCTTACTGGTCAACACTACAATTCGTTCGTTAACCAGGACCTCCTGTAATTGAGGAGCAAGGCCAAGACGTTCCTTCAAGTTTGTTCCTTGAGAAAAGATAAACACATTGGCACGACTTCTGAGTTCTCCCAGCTCCTTTACAGTAAATGAGGAATATCGTTGCTGCTGACAATTATAACCACTTATAATTTTGAGAGTTTTATCTCTCGACAAAACATCCATACGAACTTCAGGGTTCAACCGATCCAGAACCTCAACAATAACCGCCCTGCACTTTTCCGCCTGTTGGACTTTACCCTCTGCCTCGTAATCGTGTAATTGCCAATTAAGATTTTCTAATATAAGATGAGCATCGTCTGCATAGAGTTTTGCCGTTCCCGGGTTCTGTCGCGCATCATAGTCCTTATGTAAGATCAAAAATCTGGATTCGATCTTTTGTAATTTTCTAATAACATTTTTGGCATCAGTTTTGATTATATACCTTGATTCCGGCAGAACACATGAAACCAATTCCCGGACCCCTGCGGTAACCTGAGAAATTTTTTTCCCAAGCCCAAGAAAACCTTTTTTAAGAAAAAGTATTAACAGGTTTTGCAGAGGCGATATTTTTAGAAATGGGAAAACAGAATCATCATGAAGGAATAATATGAGATAATTGACTAGACCAAGATTCGAAAGAACTTGAACAGCATCTATCTCAAGTACAGCTTGCAAGGAGTTCTCGTTCCACTGAGGAATAGGTTTCAGGGTTAGATGAGGACTGTTTTGTCGGACAAAGATATACTCCTCTTCTAATGTAGAGAGGCGGGCCAACGCCTTCCACGGGCGTTCAGGTTCATTCCGTGGCGGTGCAGGGAGAGGTAGCACTTTTTGATCAGATTTAATTTTAACCCATCGAGAGCCAGTCTTATCAATTTGAAACACCCACTGGGCAAGCTGACAGATATGCTGTCTATGTGCCCTGTAAAGGGATGAATTGATCAAAGCTGAGCAGAGATTTGTCACCTCGTCTACACCAAGCCTTGACTTTTGGATAAACTTCTCAAGGGATGGAATGATAAGCAAAAAAGTTCCCCTGGTCAGCAGATAATAATTCCACGCCACACGGAGTTCATTTTCTGATTGTGGAGGCCAGTTGATATCTGACTCTTTTATGCCGAGCCCTTCGATGGCGATACGACCAGCATCAATAAAAAAGAAGCCGTGAAGAGTTAGAGTATAGGCGTAATCACTTTGACAGGGGATCTCTTCTCTCGTTTTTCCACCTAATGGCAGAAAAACAGCCCATTGAATTGTCAAACGTCCCCTTGATTTCTCTGTTGAACGTGAAAAAATAACTGCGCAATGTCCTTTCGCCTTGTCCGGTTCAGAACGTTCTCTTCCCATTTCATCACGGACATAACTTGTCGGCCAACGGTCGGATTGACGGAGTTGTTGTAACCTGATCTCCCGAGCCCTTCCTTCATAACCGGCATATTTTAATGAAAAAACTTTCTCGTCGGCCCCATTACTTTTCTGGCTGTATTTTACATCTCCGGATATTTGGGAAAGTTCTTTTGTATGTGGATATGTGTTGCGTTTGGAACCAGGATTAAGACTAATTGAGTAGCATAAATGTAATTTATTTTCATCTTTCGTCATCCAGAATTGAATACGGGTGAGATGCCGTAAAAGGGGTAATAACCCTGACAATTTTTTTGCCATTCCCGGTTGAAATAAGAAATCAAGCTGCCGACGATCATCGCCAGGATATTCGGAGATAATGCTGCCAACTTCTTGGCCGTCGATCACAAGTTGTTGTTTTTGTCGTAATGGAAGCCACAGTAAGAAATAAGATGCGTAGTCTTTATTTGTTTCATTGTAAACAGGTTGCAAATGAATTCTGATTCTCTCAGCATCAGCATCGGTAAAAGTGTCCCAAACGCATTGGGGTGCCGGGAAATCGCCGGACCCGGACCAAGGGTTCAGGATTTCAGCTTTTTCTATTTCATTGTCTTTATCTTCAGCCAACCAGAAAAAAGCCTCGGAAAAATGGAAAACCGACTTCATCCCCAGACCGAATTTTCCGATCGAGCCGGTATCTGCAGCTTTACTGTTCAAACCAAAAGATTTAACCGCACGAGCATCTTGTTTGCTAAAAGGTCCATTATTGAGAAAAAACAGAGCTGGTCCTTTAAGTAATGGATGATCAGCATCCGATAAACCTTCAGTAAATCCGAAATCTAACTGTACATCACGTCCTGCTTGTGAAGAAGCATCGTCAGCGTTTTGGATGATTTCTTTTAAAACAGGAAAACCACCTTTATACCGATCTCTTAAGTTATCTGCTATTATATTAATAATTCCTACATCGTAACCAGCCATTTTTCTTCCTGCACAATGTTGTTGCTTCTCAAATACGGCTCTTCGACATTTCATGTGGATTTCATAAGGTGGACCCAGGAATACCGCCTATGAAAAGGTCAAGCGCAAACAGGGCGTCAGTGATGGTGCCGCACTCCTGCTCCATCCCGTCGCCGTGCCCGGTAATACTCTTCCGGCAGGGCCTGAGAAACACCTGGCACCCGACCCTGACCGCTCGCAGTTTTTTCCGGACATGGTCCACGGCCCGAACCGTTCCGTCCGGTTCAATGGCGCCAGTGGCATAAACGCCATCGGGCCACGGCCTGGATCGTTCCAGGAGGCAGGCCGCCAGGGCAACAGGAAGGCCCAGGGAGTCACCCGATACCGGTTGCTCGTCCGCGCACTGCAAAAACCAGCACCAATAGTCATGCTCGCGGCTTTTGTAACACAACGCGTTGCGGATCAATTTTCCTGTTTCCCGGTCCGGCAGGGGAGCGCCGGGAAAATGGCACATGCCCGTACCCGGAAGGCGCCCTGCCAGCAGCCAGATCTCGTGCGACCGGCCTCCCTGGACAACAAGGATCGGCACCCCGATCCAGGAACACCTGGTCAATGTTTCGGCATCAGCGCCCGGGAGAAAGCTTGAGGCAAGTTCCCGGACCAGGTGGTGATATGATTGCCGGGGGCCGGAGAGCAGCGCGCCGCTGAGAAGGTGCCTTGCAAACAGCTCTTCCGTACCTGTTTCCGCCGCTGCCCGGCCAAGCTGGTGCAGCATTGCCGCCCGGGGCAGGCCCGGCGGCGCAGGTCGCCGCATGTGGCTCCGGGCCACGGAAGAAGCGGTCCTAAGCAGGACAGACAGGGAATGCCAGTGACCCTCAGCAGGCATCACCTTCCTCCGGGAAAAGGAGGACGCGGACAGTCAGTTCGCCTTTTTCCGGCTCGCGCAGGTCTGCCACCGGAAAGACTGCCCAAAACACCCCGTCTGCCATGCCATGCTGTCCCGGCAGTGGCTCGATGGACCATTCCCGGCTCTGCCAGCGAAAGATCCACCTGCTGTTCCGGACCGGGCAGATGTCACAGCGGCCGCTGACCTGGAGCATGCCGTCCTGCACGGCCTGGAGGGTGAGCTCGCCCGGCACGGCCCTGACCTCCCGAATCCTGCCCCGGAGCACGGTAAAAAAAAGAATGGTGATCCGGTTGTGCGCCTGTCCTGCCGCTGCCAGGGGAAGAAGATCGTCAGCAGGCATGGTGCGGGCCAGGAGCTGATCCGGAGGGTCGCCCGGCCGGATCTCGGGCAGCCGGACAGGCAGGAGGCGCAGGTCCTCTGCCAGGGTGTCCGGGTCCAGGGCGGACAGGGACGAAGTACTGGTACTGTTCCCGAGGGGATACACTCCGGCAAGGGCCTGTTGGGTAAAGTGGTAGCCTGTCTCCACCTCCACCTGGCGGAAGAACCAGAGCAGGGATCCCTCCTCTGGCGCATGACAGGCGTTCTCCTGCAGCGCCTTGCGCACGGCGGCTGCACACTGGTCACTCACCCTGCCCATGCGCATTGCCAGGTCCGTGGTCCGGACCGTGTAGCGATTCCAGGGCTCGGCAAAACCCGAACAGCCGTTGCCAAGGGCAATATCATCCGGCCCTGCCAACGCCATATCGCCATAGGTCTGGACCACGACAATCCCGCCACTGTCAGGGACCACATCCATGACCAGGACCACCGGTGGGGAGTAGTAGCGATCCTTTGCACCCCAGCCAGCGGACGTGGCAGCCAGGGACCAGAGTTCCCCGGGCAGGGGGGAGATGCCTGCGCCGGCGGGCCCGACGGCGAGATCAAGGGCAGGCGGCGGCAGTGCCTCTTCCCTGTCCTGCCTGCAGTAGGGACAATGTTGCAGATGGTGCGCCAGCCCGGGGGTCAATTCACCGGCCAGGATCGTGTCCGGCGGACAGCAGCGCAGGCGCCAGGCCTGGATCCAGGCAAGGACCAGGCGGGGATCATCGGGTTGGATTGTCATGGTATGAAACACAGTGGTTGTTCATATCTACCCTCTGCTACGGTCGGGCCAGGGATTTTTTGCAGATTTTTCTCAGGTGTTCGATGAAAACCAGGCCCACCTCCTCTGGTAGTTCGGCAAGGGGCGGGCCGGGCCAGGTGGCGG
>WFZC01000094.1 GCA_015489765.1 Desulfobulbaceae bacterium | reverse complement strand
CTATTAATACAGCGCCTGTCTTTTCGTTTACCGGTTTAAGCGGAACTGAATCGTCTGATATCAGTTCTTTTGTTCCGAATGCTGACTACACGATAAGTGTGAGCCTGGAAGGCTTTACTGTGGACAACAGCTATACACTTCCAAATGTGTCCTTTACAACCGGACCTGTTACTGTTCCCGCTTTGCCTGTTGGACCATATAGTTCCGGTACTTATGGCCCATTATCTTGGGATCTGGACTGGTCTGGCCACACTGGCTCGATCAGCTATGATTTTGATGTAATTCCTGGCCCCACAACAAACGCGGGAGTTAATGGTACGCTTGCCTTGTTAGACTGGTTGAATAGCGGTAGTAGCAATGGTGTGATGGACGCAGATATTGGTTGGGATACACTGCGCGTCGAGCTGAATCCCACTGCCCCTGTCCCTGAACCGGCCACCATGCTGCTGTTTGGCACCGGTCTTGCCGGTCTCGCCGGAGTGGTCCGTCGGAAAAAGAAATAACCTCATTTTTGTCTAATAATACTGGAAGGTTTTTCCTTCCGGTATGGGAAAAACCGTTCTGCTGCCTGGCAGGGCGGTTTTTTTTTCTCGTTACACCGCTCAGCGGTGTAACGCAACAACCGGCGCTCCGCGCCTATACCTTGCCCTATATCTATTTGTTGCCCTCCCCGAGGTAGTGTGTCATCCCTGTATTCCTTCCACCCATCATCCCCGAGGTAGTTCGTCATCCCCGAGATCTTTTGGTTGGGGACGGGGATCCAGCAAGATGCTGAGCTGAGCCACGGACTGGATTCCCGCCCAACAGACCGCGGGAATGACGGAGTGTGTAATCCACGGGAATGACGGAAAGAGCGGCATGTCATGGCCATGGCGAAAAAGGGCAGGTAGCAGGAAGGAGGAATGCGGAAAAAGGACATAGATTTTCTCGTTACATCGCTCAGCGGTGTAACGCAACGATCGGCGCTCCGCGCCTTTGCCTTGTCCTATATCTATTTGTTGCCCCCCTCCCCGTGTAGTTCGTCATCCCCAACAAGGTAGTGCGTCATCCTCGAGACTTTTGGTCGGGGACGGGGATCCAGCAAGATGCAGGGCACCAAAAAACATACTGGATTCCCGCCCAACAGACCGCGGGAATGACTGAGTGCGCAGACCGCAGGCATGACGGAGAAGGCAGACAGCGGGAATGATGGAGAAGGAAGATTGCAGGAATGGGGAAAGGGCGCATGTCACGGCCATGGTGGAAAGGGATGACTGGTAGACTGTGGGTAAGAGAGATGTAGTGCCTTACTCCTGAATTCCTGTCATAAAAAACAAGAAAAATTTTAGGTACAGTGTAGGAGCCCGCCCCTGCGGGCGATAGACGTTCATTACTTATGGCAGGTTATTATCGCCCGCAGGGGCGGGCTCCTACGATTTATTGGGTTGCGGGTAAAACCCGCCTTGGAGAATTACTTGATATAAGATTGGTTGAGCGCTGTATGAAGGACTTTTCCTCTTGTTGTATTTTTGTAACCATGCTATCTTTGATCATGGTCAAAGACTATGGTCATTTTGACATTTCGCCTTAAGGAATGCCCAGCTGTTGAAGAATTGGAGTAATCGATAATTTTTTTAGGGAAAAAATTTAGGGGAAGAAATTTTAGGGGAAGAAATTTTTAGGGGAAGGTATGGAATATGGAGAAATCATCACTATTTCACGGTTCAAGGCAACTTGTCTCGCCGTTCTGGACAAGGTGAAACGTACCGGACAACCGGTTTTGATAACCAGACGAGGTGAAACTATTGCCATGATTGAGCCGCCTCCGCCTCCTGAGGTTAAAAAATCCTGGCTTGGTTCTTTTCGCTCAACCGGACGTATTGTCGGGGATGTCATCTCTCCGGCTGTGGGGGGAAAGGAATGGGACGCGCTCGATGAATAAGTACCTTCTTGATACCCATATTTTATTATGGAGTCTGTTGGAACCGGAACATTTACGAACAAGGGTTTCTTCTGTTCTTGAAGATCCCGACAATGAATTATGGCTCTCTCCAATAACGACCTGGGAAATTATCGTTCTTGCGGAAAAAGGACGTATCGTCCTTGACGAAGAACCGGCCAACTGGATGGCGGCTGTTCTTAAAACGATTCCCTTTCGTCAGGCCGTCATTAACCATGAGATTGCCATGCAAAGTAGAATGCTTGAATTGCCCCATCAGGACCCTGCAGACAGGTTTATTGCCGCCTCCGCCCTTGTCTACGAGTTGACTCTCATCACCTCTGATAAAACATTGATTCAGGCAGCCGGTGGTTACGCCGTCCTGGAAAACTGAATTTTTCTCTTGACTTGCCGTCTTCGCCGGGTACCTTTCCCTGAATCCTGAATCCTGAATCCTGAATCCTGAATCCTGAATCCTGAATCCTGAATCCTGAATCCTGAATCCTCTCTTCATGCTCAAACTTATCTTCTCCCCCCGCATGCTGGTTTCCTTTCTCATGGGATTTTCCTGCGGGGTGCCGCTTTTGCTTACCCTGTCCGTGCTCCAGGCCTGGATGAAAGAAGCGGGCGTAGACCTGGGGACAATCGGCCTCTTTTCCCTGGTAGGATTGCCCTATACCCTCAAGTTTCTCTGGTCGCCGATCCTGGACCGTTTTTCCCTGCCCCTTTTCGGCCGCAGGCGCGGCTGGCTGCTGCTGTTTCAAATTCTGCTCATGCTGGCCATTGCCGGGCTTGGCCTGTCCAATCCGGCGGAAAATCCCTGGCTGGTGGCCGGCGCCGCCTTTCTGGTCACCTTTTTTTCCGCCTCCCAGGACATCGTGGTTGACGCCTATCGCCGCGAGGATCTCACCGACAATGAACTGGGTCTTGGCTCCTCCCTCTATGTCAACGGCTACCGGGTCGGCATGCTGCTGGCCGGCAGCGGCGGCCTGATCCTGGCCGATCATTTCAGTTTCGGCCAGGTTTACCTGATGATGGCGGCAAGCCTGCTTGTTGGTATTGCCACAACCCTGCTCTGCCGGGAACCCGAGGTGGCCGAAGGCACGCCCACCACCTTTCGCGAGGCGGTAATCGAACCGTTTTTTGAGTATTTCAGCCGGGACGGAGCTCTGCTCATCCTGCTCTTTATCCTGCTCTACAAGATAGGCGACCAGATGGCCACCACCATGACCACGCCGTTTTATCTTGATCTTGGTTTTACCAAGACCCAGATCGGCGCCATTGCCAAGCTGTTCGGCTTCTGGGCGACCATCGGCGGCGGACTTTTGGGCGGCGTCCTGATGCTGCGCCTGGGAATATTCCGCTCTCTTCTGACCTTTGGCATCTTCCAGGCCGTCTCAACGCTGAGTTTTTCAATTCTTGCCGTTGTCGGTTACAGTCTGGCCGGACTCGCCATTGCCATCGGCCTGGAGAACTTCACCGGCGGTATGGGCACGGCCGCCTATGTGGCCTATATGGCCTCGATCACCAATAAAAAATTCACCGCCACCCAGTATGCGCTCCTCTCCAGCCTCATGGGTATTCCCCGGGTGCTGGCGTCCGCGCCCACCGGTTTCATGGCCGAGCACATGGGCTGGCCCTGGTTTTTTCTCTCCTGCTCCCTGATCGCGCTGCCCGGCCTGATCCTCCTGCGATGGGTGCCTGGATTTCGCCGTGCCGGCAGGTGAGATTGTCCCTGTTTTTTCTGCTTTTGTTGTCGCCGGCCATCGTTTATATTACCGTTTAACGAGAGGTGAATCGATGGAAATCGTTTATGCCAACCGTAATTGTTTCACCCAAATATCAGGTGGTTATCCCGAAGGCTGTCCGGAAATCATTGCGCCTGCGTCCGGGTCGGAAAAATCAGGTTCTGGAATACGGAGACAGGATTGAGCTTGTTCCGGAACGTTCTCTCAAAGAGATGCGGGGTTTTCTCCACGGGATTGATACGACCGTGGAGCGCGATGGTGACGGAGTATGAATCTCGTTGATTCCTGTGGCTGGTTGGAATACCTTGCCGATGGAGACAATGCGGATTTTTATGCCCAGGCGCTCCCGGATGTCGAACAATTGCCGGTGCCGACGATTTTTTACAAGTTCATCTTACCTGAAAAACTGAATAAAGACCCATGCCGATTAAAATATATAATACCCTGTCGCGGAAAAAAGAGCCGCTGCAGCCGCTGGAAGAAAATCACGTCAAGCTCTATGTCTGCGGCATTACCTCCTATGATTACTGTCATATCGGTCATGCCCGCTCAGCGCTTGTCTTTGATATGGTGGTGCGGTACCTGCGCTCCCGGGGCTACAGGGTAACCTTTGTCCGCAATTTTACCGATGTCGATGACAAGATTATTGCAAGAGCGGCGGAGCAGGGGGTGCAACCGGCGGCGCTGGCACAACGTTTTATCGATGAATTCTATGTTGATATGGACATGCTTGGTGTGTTGCGCCCCGATGTTGAGCCCCGGGCCACCGGCCATATCCGGGAAATGATTGACCTGGTGCGGGAGCTGATCGACAAGGGGCTGGCATATGCAGTGGATGGCGATGTCTATTACCGGGTGAATAAATTTGCCGACTATGGCGCGCTGTCAGGCCGTAACCTTGAAGATATGCAGGCCGGCGCCCGGATCGAGGTCAACGCGCAGAAAGAGCATCCCATGGATTTTGTTCTGTGGAAAAAGGCAAAACCGGGTGAGCCGAAATGGGACAGTCCCTGGGGGCCGGGCCGGCCAGGCTGGCATATCGAATGTTCGGCCATGAGCCGGAAATATCTCGGCGAGACCTTTGATATCCACGGCGGCGGCAAGGACCTTATTTTTCCCCACCATGAAAACGAGATTGCCCAGAGCTGCGGGGCTTCGGGCAAACCATTTGCCAATATCTGGATGCATCATGGTTTTGTGACCATTAAGGACGAGAAGATGTCCAAGTCGCTGGGTAATTTTCTCACCATCCGCGACGTGTTGCGGGACTATCCGGCCGAGGTGCTGCGGTTGTTTATCTTTTCCACCCAGTACCGCAATCCCCTTGATTTTACAGAGGATGCCCTGCGTGATGCCGGCACCGGCCTGGACCGTATCTACGAATGTCTATCCATGGTGGCCTCGCTGCCGACCGGGTTTGAAGGGGAACCGTCCATTGTCTCAAAAAAGGACCGCAAAAAACTTACCCACCTGCAAGATCGTTTCAACCAGGCCATGGACAATGATTTCAATACGGCCCAGGCCTTGGGTTTTCTCTTTGACGCGATCAAGGTGATGAACAAGATCGGTCGTCTTCTGCCGGACAGGCCGGCTGCTGCCGATGTTGAGCTGTTGAAATCAACGGGTGCGACCGTTGCCGAGTTATCCGGTATTCTTGGTGTTGCCGGCCGGGACCCCGGCCGCTATGTGGAGGAAAAAAAGAAAAAATTACTGGCGTCCATTGACATCAGCGAGGAGGAGATCAATCGTTTGATCAGGGAGCGGGATGAGGCCAGGAAGAAAAAGGACTGGGCTACAAGCGATAAGGTCCGTGATCAACTGCTTGCCCATAATATTGAGCTGCATGACGGCCCGGATGGAACTACCTGGGAGGTGAAAAAATAGGGATTTTGTCGTGATCCACGAATCCGTCATCCCTGTGGATATCGCTTCCGGTCATTCCTGCAGTCTGTCCCCTGCGGTCATTCCCACAGTCTGTCCTCTGCGTCATTCCCGCAGTTTGTTTCTTGCGTCATTCCCGCGGTCTGTTGGGCGGGAATCCAGCGGGAGCATTCCGAGGCCCTGCGTCTTGCTGGATCCCCGTCCCCGACTAAAAGATCTCGGGGATGACGAAAGATCTCAGGGATGACGACCCGTCCCCGACTAAAGATCTCGGGGATGACGTAAGATCACGGGGATGACGACCCGTCCCCGACTAAAAGATCACGGAGATGACGTACTG
>WFZC01000093.1 GCA_015489765.1 Desulfobulbaceae bacterium | reverse complement strand
TCTTCATGCAGGGGATAAAATACAAGTTGTTGCCGCAGCAAGTTACCTTAATTTTATCATCATCAACGATCTCATCTTACTGCCGGGTTATGAAGGCATAGCCGTAAATAATCGGAGGACTGGAAAAGATGTAACCATGCTGAAGATTATGGAAAAATTCTTCCCTCATCGTAAAATTGTCCAGGTTAATCCTTTGCGTCTGAACCGGCATGGAGGAGGAATGCATTGCCTTGTTCAGCAGCAGCCAAGAGCTTTCCCATAAAATGCGGGGAGTATAATCAGGTTTTAGGTTGTGGTGAAAAAATCCTGCTCCATTTGATATAGATGTCCTTTCCGGTGATTGTTGGTGTCCGCTCTACTTATGCCAGCAGATGTAATGCGTTGTCCCGTGCGATCCGGTTGAACAGGTCTGCATCCAGGCCAAGCTTGCCTAACATCTTCAAGGTTGTTGCCTGGTCGGCACCGCTATCTATCTGACCCGTTTCCTGTCGGAATGGTTATGATAAAGGTTGCGCCAGCGCCTACCTGGCTGCGGACCTTGACCGTACCGCCATGGCATCGGGCGATATGCTTGACGATTGCCAGTCCCAGGCCTGTGCCGCCGCTCTCCCTGCTTCTGGCCTTGTCGCATCGGTAGAAGCGCTCGAAAATTCTCTCAAGATGTTCCTGGCCAATGCCCGGCCCCTGGTCCTGTACCTGGATATCAACCACATCCTTTTTCATCGCATCCTGTCGCCGAACGGCAGTGATTGAAACGGTCTTGCCCGCAGAGCTGTATTTGATGGCATTGGTCAACAGGTTGATAACGCCCTGCTCGAGCATGGGCCGGTTCACCTGAGCGGTCAGGGTAGGATTACAGTCCACGAAAATGGCCACCTTTTTCCGGCCGGCCTGGGGAGTGCAGGCCTGGATCACCGCCTCGAGAATGGGCAGGATTTTTTCCTGTTCCAGAACAATATCATTGTTTTTAAACCGGTCCTCGATGCGGGCCAGGGTCAGAAGATCATCGACAATGGCCTCAAGACGGCTGCTTTGCCGGGCAATGATCTGGAGGAAATTCTCGGCCGCCCCTTCATCGCCCATGGCGCCATCCAGCAGGGTTTCCACATAGCCGCGAATGGCCGTGATCGGCGTTTTCAGCTCATGGGAGACATTGGCGACAAAATCCTGGCGGATATTTTCCAGCTGGTTTATCCGGGTAAGGTTGTTGATAATGATCAGGCTTCCCAGGCGTTTTTCCTCGCCATCATAGAGGGGGACCGCATGCAGGCGCAGGCTCAGGTTTCGGCCGCCTTCCATCAGGTCAAGGTCTTTTTTGGTCGGATAGTCGCGCTCAAGGGTTATCTCCAGAAATTTTTGCAGGACCCTGTTGCGGATAACACCCTCAAAGGGCCTGCCCTGGACCCCTTTGCCGTCAATGAGAAAGAGGCGGGCAGCGGCCTTGTTGACCCGGATAATCGTATGATCGGCGCCGATGGCCAGCACCCCGTCGGTCATGCTGGAGAACACGGCCTCGAGTTCATTGCGCTGCTGGCTTATCATCATGATGCGGCTGTGTATTTGTCGCCCCATGGCGTTCAACGCCTGGCCAAGGTCGGCGATTTCCCGTGCCATGTAGTCATCATCAAGACTGATCGGCTGGTCGGTTTTACCGGCGCTGAGCAATTCGGCCCCCCGTTGCATCCGTTCAAGCGGTCTGGAAATGCGGCGGGCCAGCAGGTAGGAAAACCAGGCGGCCAGCAGGGCAATGGTTATGGTGCCAAAAATAATTTTTTTGCGGATTTCGGCCAGGACCATATCCAGGGCCGTGGCCGGAACCGACAAACGGAGTACGCCCCGGCCGGGCTGTTTCGTCCACAGGGGGATGGCCACATAGAGCATGCGGCGGCCCAGTGTTTTACTGAAACGCAGCGAGGAACCCATGTTGCCCCTGAAGGCGACTTTGATTTCCGGGCGGCTTGAATGATTGTCCATGCGTGCCGGATCCTTGTTGGAATCGGCCAGTACCTTGCCGGACCCGTTGATGACCGTGATCCGGGTTGATGCCTCGCGGCCTGCTTGCCGGCAGAAATTTTGCAATTCTCCGGCGTCATGGTCAAGCAGTTGCAGGATATGGGGCCTGAGGAGCAAGGCGCGGTTACCGATGTCTTCACGCATCTGCTGGTAGTAAAAGGTTCTGATCATACCGCTGCCGTACCAGGAAACAGCGACAATGGAACCGGTGACGATCAGGAGGACGGCAAGGAATATCTGCCAGAAGAGTCGGGTGTTTTTCATAAGCAGGCGATTTGGGGGTGGCGGGGAACCGGGTCGAACATCTATTTTTCTTCCCGCATCCGGTAGCCGATGCCGCGAACGGTTTCTATGCAGGCACCAGCCTTTCCCAGTTTTTTCCGCAGGCCAAAGATCTGCACATCCACAGCCCGTGGGGTGATGATATACTCATAGCCCCGGCAATGATCGATGATCTGTTGACGGCTGAACACCCAGCCGGGCCTTCCGGCCAGCTGTTCCAGGATGGTGAATTCCGTGGTGGTCAGGTGGATGGGCCGCCCCTCTACCGTTACCTCGTGCCGTCCCCTGTGGATGGTCATGGAATGGATAGTTATAACCTCTTCGCCGGCGGATTGTTCCCTTGCCAGGGCTTTCTCCTGTTTTTTCCGGAGCTGGGTCTGGATCCTGGCGATAAGTACCCGGGGGCTGAAAGGTTTGGTGACATAATCGTCCGCGCCGCAGGCAAGACCTGTGATAATGTCGTCTTCTTCGCTTTTGGCCGTCAGCATGATGATGGGCGGCGGGGCATCACTGTTTTTGGCCCTGATCATGGTGCATATTTCCATGCCGTCCCGGCCGGGCAGCATCAGGTCCAGAAGAATCAGATCAACCCTTTCCCGCTCAAGGATTTGTAATCCCTCCTCCCCCGAGTCAGCGCAGGTCACATGAAATCCGGCCTTGATCAGATTGTAGCTGACCAGCTGCTGGATATCGATATCATCTTCCACAACAAGGATGTTTGCCTTTCCCACCTTCTCTGTTCTCCTCCTTTTGCCGAACCGTCTCCAACGCCCTTTGTCACGTTTTTTGCCATGAATAATCCTACAAGGAAGAAAATTGCGCGCAAGGGAAAAGCAGCATTTTAATCCAATCCTAATAAAACCGTAACCAAACGCTAAAGATACCGCTGTACGGTCAATCCGATCGCTGAGGATACAACAAGACCCGGAGGAGAAACCGCCATGGTGTATCAACTGACCTTTCATCGGGAAATTGACAGGCTGAAGAAAAAATTCATGGTGCTCGGCTCCCTGGTGGAAGACCGGGTGCAGAAGTCATGCATCGCCATTCGGACCAGGGACCCGGAACTGCTTGCAGAGATTATCGGCTCCGATTGGGAGATCGATGAAATGGAGATTGAGGTGGAGGAGGAGTGTTTGAAGATTCTGGCCCTGCATCAGCCGGTGGCCCGTGATCTTCGCTTTCTGGTGGCGGTTATCAAGATCAATAACGAGCTTGAACGGATAGGTGATATTGCCGTCAATATTGCCAAGCGGGTGCAGATTATCAACAAGGATTCGACCGCCAGGATCACGGTTGATTATCAGCCCATGGCCGCCAAGGTAATGGATATGCTCAAACACAGCCTGGATGCCCTGGTGACCGAAGACGCGCACCTGGCCCGGATGATATTTCTTGCGGACGCAGAGGTCGATCAGTTCCGCAACCAGGCATACAGGGCGATTATCCAGGAACTGGACACGGAACCGGGGCACGCGGCCTGCCTTGTGAATCTCTACCTGCTCTCCCGCCACCTCGAGCGTATCGGTGACCGGGCGACCAATATCGCAGAGGAAATAATCTATCTGGTAGAGGGTGAAATCGTCCGCGGGTCAGGGGATTGACTCCTCATCTGTCCGCCCGTTTAGCTTTTCCATGGTGGAAACGGGACCATCATGATGAAAAAGTAACCCTTTTCTAACAGAAATCAAATGTGCTGCCGGTAGAAGAAGAAACTCTTCCGGAAGACGGAGAAAAGGGGTGGAGCGCTGGTTAATGCGTTTTCTTTTTACCAACAATGATGGCGTCGTAAAAACTTCGATCTACTGCGTCGTGTGTCCTGTGGCGATTCTCGACATACTACATGTATAGTCAAGACCCGCCACAGAACACTACTCCTCGGAGTCTACGCTTCGCTCCGCTTACCTGTATATCTGGATTTTTTACGAGTTCATCAACAATGAGTTGTTATCCTACAAGGAGGTATGTAATGAAACGAATTGGAACGAAAAACAGGGTAGCTGCCTGGCTGGCAGTGGTTGCCGCTTCAGCGCTGCTTATTGGCGGAACGACCGTGTCGGCCAAGGTTACCGAAATTTCCGGGGCAGGGGCCACCTTCCCCTATCCGGTGTATGCCAAGTGGGCGGCGGCCTACAAGGAAAAGACAGGCGTCAGGCTCAATTACCAGTCCATTGGTTCCGGCGGCGGTATTAAGCAGATCAAGGCAAAGACCGTTGACTTCGGTGCCTCGGACGCACCGCTGAAGGCCGCTGATCTGGACAAATCAGGGCTGATGCAGTTCCCCATGATCATGGGCGGCGTGGTGCCGGTGGTCAACCTGCCCGGTATTACCCCCGGCGCCATCAGGCTGACCAACGCAGTGCTTGCCGACATCTATCTCGGCAAGATCACCAGGTGGAACGATTCCAGGATCAAGGCGGAAAACAGTGATCTGCAGCTCCCGGACAAGGCCATCACCGTGGTCCATCGTTCCGATGGTTCCGGAACGACATGGATTTTTACCAACTACCTTTCCAAGGTCAGTAGCGAATGGAAAGACAAGGTCGGGAATAACAAGGCCGTGGCCTGGCCGGTCGGGGTCGGCGGCAAGGGCAACGAGGGTGTTGCCTCCTACGTCAAACGACTGAAAGGTTCAATCGGTTATGTCGAGTATGCCTATGCCCTGCAGAACAGGCTGACCTATGTAAAGCTGAAAAACAGGGACGGCGGTTATGTTGTACCATCATCCGCCACCTTTCAGGCCGCAGCCGCCAACGCCGACTGGAGTCATGCCCCTGGTTTTTACATGGTTCTCACCAACCAGCCCGGCAAGGACTCCTGGCCGATCACCGGCGCCTCTTTTATCCTGGTTTACAAAACCCAGGCCAAACCGGAAACAGGCAAGGCAGTGCTTGAATTTTTTGATTGGTGCTACCGCAATGGCGCGGACATGGCTGCAGAACTCGATTATGTGCCCATGCCGGACAAGGTCGCCGATCTGGTGCGTTCTGCCTGGAAACAGCAGATCAGGGATGCAAACGGGCAACCGGTCTGGAAGTGATCGAGGCCTGTATGTAAATTCTGCTTATGCCGTTAGATGTGACGAGTCCGGACTGACCAGGAAACAGGTCCGGATTTGTCCATCCAGGGCAGGTATTTTACACAATAGATATGAAGCAACGACAACAGACAGGCACCGGTACGGAACAGATGGACCGGGGAAAGGTCCTGGACACCCTGTTCGTGCAGGGGACCAGGTTTTTTGCCTGGATGGTTCTCGTCATTATTCTTGCCGTGCTGTTTGCCCTTGGCAAAGGGGCGCTGCCGGCCCTGGAAAAATTTGGTCCGGGATTTCTGGCCTCCAGTTCCTGGAACCCGGTGACCGAAGATTTCGGGGCCCTGGTCTCCATTTATGGAACCGTTGTCACCTCGATCATTGCCATGCTTATCGGGGTGCCGGTCAGTTTCGGTATTGCCCTGTTTATCACCGAGCTCTGTCCGGTCTGGTTGAAGCGGCCGGTCGGGATCGCCATTGAACTGCTGGCCGCCATACCGAGCATCATTTACGGCATGTGGGGTTTGTTCATCTTTGCCCCCCTGTTCGCAGATCATGTGGAGCCCTGGTTGAACAGCCGTTTTGCCGGTGTGCCGCTGCTCGGCTCCCTGTTGACCGGCCCGCCCATGGGCATTGGGATGGCCACGGCCGGGATTATTCTTGCCATCATGATTATTCCGTTTATGACCGCGGTCATGCGGGACATGTTCGAGGTTGTTCCCGATGTCCTCAAGGAATCCGCGTACGGGATCGGGGCGACAACCTGGGAGGTCGTTCGCCGGGTGGTCCTGCCCTATACCCGGGCCGGGGTGATCGGCGGTATCATGCTCGGTCTGGGTCGGGCCATGGGTGAGACCATGGCGGTTACCTTTGTCATCGGCAACACCAACAGAATCCATGCCTCCCTTCTCATGCCCGGCAATACCATCTCCTCCAGCCTGGCCAACGAGTTCACCGAGGCGGTGGGAGAAATGTATACGTCATCACTCATCGCCCTGGGCCTTATTCTGTTTTTCATTACCTTCATAGTCCTGGCCTTGTCCAAACTTCTGCTTCATCGTCTCTCCAGACAGGAGGGCCTGCGGACATGAGTGTGGCAATGGATATGGACCGTTTTCGGCGGCGGAAATATGTAAATATCATGGTCCTCTGTCTGTCTGTTCTGATGACCATGTTCGGTCTGTTCTGGCTTGTCTGGTTGTTGTGGACCCTTTTTTCCCAGGGCCTGCCGTATGTCAATTCAACTCTGTTTTTCAAGGCAACGCCTCCGCCCGGGAATAGCGGCGGCCTGGCAAATGGTATTTTCGGCAGCCTTGTACTGACCGTTACCGGGGTATTGATCGGCGCTCCGGCCGGCGTGCTTGCCGGGACGTATTTATCGGAATTTTCAAGAAAATCAAAGGCTGCCCCGATCATTCGCTTTGTCAACGATATCCTGTTGAGCGCCCCGTCTATCATCATTGGTGTTTTTGTCTATGAGATTGTTGTCGTACCCATGGGCCATTTTTCCGGCTGGGCCGGGGGACTTGCCCTGGCCATGATCGCCCTGCCGGTCATTGTCCGCACCACCGAAGACATGCTTCGCCTGGTCCCCGACAGTATGCGGG
>WFZC01000092.1 GCA_015489765.1 Desulfobulbaceae bacterium | reverse complement strand
TTGTAAACTCAGTTTTGCTGATAATTAATACTGTAAATATAATAAATTATAACCTATGGTGGCTCACTGGTGTCAACAAATCTGCAGAAAGTAACAGGAAGTTATTATACAAATATGTATGTTTCTAGGAGTCATAATTGCACATTTGCAATATAGTTTGTGGCGATGGTATGTAGGGGAAGGTAGGGGCAACGGGAGAGCGTATTGAGAATGGCCCCTGAATCACGATGAACAATCAAAGAAAACGGCCGCGCAGGAAGGAAAAGATGCCACGACAGACGGGTAACGCCTGGAAGAGAGATAAAAAATACCCCGACAGTTGATTTCCCTGCCGGGGCTTACAAAAACTATTCGGTCAGCCTAATGCTTAGCTGAACATATTCAAAAAGACTATTTTTCCTCCTGAACTTTCTCCTTCACAGTCTGGGCTGCATGCTCCGTGGCTTCAGCTGCATCATAAACAGCCTGTTTGCCGGTATGCATGGCCTTATTGCCCATATCAACGGCAGCGGCCTTTGAGGATTCCATGGTTTCCCCGGCGGCCTCTTTTGCCTGCTCGGTCATCTCTTTTGTGGCCTCTGCGGCCTCATGGGCGGCATCCTTAGCCTTCTGCACGGCCTCGCTCGCTGTACTCTTTGCGGCCTCGGCTGCTTCCGCTGCAGCTTTTTTTGCTGCCTCTACCGCCTCTCCGGCAGTCTTTTTTGTTTTCTGAACTCCTTCCCTGGATGCCTCAACGGCGCCATGGGCGGCATCCCTGGTCGTCTGCACTGCGGCACTGGCAGCTTCTTTGGTTTTATCAGCAGCTTTTTTGGCCTCATCACCGCTGCAACCATAAGCGGTCAACAACATACAGCCAATAATAAATATAAAAAATTTCTTCATCACAGTGTCTTTCCTCCTAAAAATTTATACCTACAAATTACTTCCGTGGATACTGACAGTTACCAAAAAAGATTTAGATTTCGAAATAATTGCATACATGAAAACAAATTGCACAGGCTTTTTGAAAATAAGAGTTGACGGCGTCAGACCATATAAATGGCAGGTTATCATTTTTCGCCCAATGTCTGCTGACATTCCCATTGATTATTCCTGATGACAACGGAAAAATCAGGGAATCGAAGTTAGGGTTTACTTTGGCGCAACATTTTTGTGTCACATGCAACAAAAAGAATATCGTTAGAGCCTGTTAATTTTGAAATATGAAATTTTTGGTAACATGAATTATTCCTATAATGATTCTTAATCATTTAAAATGAAACATCTATTAAGGTTTTTAGAATTTTCGGCAAAAATGGTATCAAATGTGCATCAATGTACGGTATTGAAAGAACAGGGTAATTCTGTGTAATTGCATGATATAAAAAAAATCGGTTTGTCCCCTGGTATTGCATGATTCAGTAATGGTTATGTTTCGGAACGGAAATATTGTTACATTGTAAATGCACCTTTTTTGTTGCATGCCGTTGAAGTATTTACCAGGAAACCGTTAAGGGTCCCTTGAGTTGCAAAATGAATTTTTTTCGTGGACGTGTGTGCGTCCGGAATTATGAATAAATCTTTACAGCAAAGCTGGCAAATCGCCAAAGCGGTGATACTTGTTTTAATGTCCATGCTCATCGTCCCGGATGCGGCATGGGCACTGCAGTCACATGGCCCACCAGAGGGTATCTATGTGCACCAGATGGCCCATGCCTTTTTTGTCGGATCTCTGGTATTTTTGTTTCTTGATCTGCGTCGTTCAGCAACAAAAAGCCGGGGCTGGATCTATCTGAAAAAGTTTTGCCTGCTCATGATTGTCTGGAATGTCGTCGCCTTTACCGGCCATGCAGTGGCAACGCTGTTGGCTCCCAGGCATATTGCTGGAGCAGAGAGCTTTTTTCACGCTCGATTGCTTGGTCCGATGGACCCGACCAAGCTGATATTTTATATTACCCGTTTTGATCACCTGCTGTTGGTGCCGTCCCTTTTTTTTCTATTTGTCGGCCTGCGCACCCTCTATCTCAATGTTGAACGGGAAGTATCACAAGGAGGTGGCCAATGACAGGTCTGCCTCTGCTGCCAAGTATTCTTGTCGATATGGTCGGTTCAATTGCCGATCTTGTTTTTGCCTTTCTGGCAATGCGCTATGCCTACCTGCTCACCAGAAAACAGCCGGAAAATTTTCTCTGGAGCTATCTTTTTTATATCTGTATCGCCATAGCTGCCTTTTCCATTTCACGCGCTGCCGGTCATTTGCTTAAACAGTTCCTCTTCATCAGTGGCAATAACGATATCTGGCCAATTATCTCGCCATATTCCGGTGGCTTTAATACCCTGATGCTGATTTCCGTGTCAGCGGTCACCCTTTTTTATCACAAGGGTGTGGAGACCCATAGGGTGATAGCCGCAAAGGCTGCCAAACTCAAACATGCCAATCTTCTTCTCAAGGAAGCAGCCCGGGAAATGAAGGACCTTAACCTTCATCTTGAAGAGATCAACAGCCATCTTGAAGAAAAGGTCAAGGAACGTACCGCTGAACTATCCAGGTCCGAGGAAAAATTTCGTCACCTTTTTTCCGCTTCCAAAGATATGGTCTATTTCTGCAATACAGGCCAGGACATAACAGATATAAACGAGTCCGGACTGGAAATGCTTGGCTATTATGGCAAAAAACGCCCCCGATTAAACCTGCATGATATTTTTTATAGTGAAGGGGATCTGCAAACATTTTTTAAGTCCATGCAGCGAGATGGTTATGTAAAGGATTTTGAAACTGAATTTAAACGAAAGGATGGAACCCTTATCAACGTCTTGATGTCGGCCACCGCCATCAGGGACGAGAAGGGTAATATAGTCAGCTGTGAAGGCATTGCCAAAGACTTGACCAAGGTTAAAACCATGATGGAACAACTTGCCGCCAGTGAAAAAATGGCATCGGTTGGCCAGATGGCAGCCGGTGTGGCCCATGAAATAAACACGCCGCTTGGCATTATTTTGGGTTATGCGCAGTTGATGATGGACGATTTTGATGAAGATTCGGAAGCCTATCAGAATCTTCTTGTGATCGAACGTCAGACCAAGGCAAGCCGGAAAATTGTTGCCGATCTTCTTAAATTTTCCCGGCAGACCGGCAGCGCTCGGGAAAATTTGAATATCAATGAGGTCCTTACCGATGTTGTTGCCGTTACCGAGCATAACCTGCAACTTGATCATATTCAGGTCCATATGGATTTGGCCGACAACCTGCCAGCGGTTGTCGGTGATGCGGAAAAACTCCGGCAGGTGTTTGTCAATTTGATCAACAATGCCCACCATGCCATGGAAAAACAGGGCAAGGGAGATATTTTTATCACCTCATGGTTTGATTCCGCCAACAAACAAATCGTTGCCGAGGTCAGGGATACCGGTCATGGCATTCCCGCTGATGTACAGGCCCGTATATTTGATCCTTTTTTTACCACCAAGCCCGTGGGCAAGGGAACAGGGCTTGGCCTGTCTGTCTCCTATGGGATCATTCAGGACCATGGTGGAAATATTGAAGTTGAAAGTCCGGTTGTAGACAAAAAGAGCGGCAAGAAGATACCGGGGACGGCTTTCAGAATTATCCTTCCGGAGGCAAAGGATCCGGAAGCAATACAGGAAAAGCCTTGAAATAACCATAAACCAACGTTGCACACCTAAAAAAGGAGAGAAATTATGGCTGTGATTTTAGCATTGGATGATGTGCAGGACGCAACAGTCCTTATCGGCAAGATACTGAAGAAAAAGGGACACGATGTTCATACCTTTACCGAAGAAGATGATGCCATCAATTTTGCAAAGGAAAACAAGGTGGACCTGGCCATACTTGATATCAAACTCAAAAGGATGAGTGGCGTGGAAGTGCTCGCCGAATTGAAGAAATCAACCCCGGACATGCATGCCATCATGCTCACCGGCTACCCAACAGTTGAAACAGCCCGTGAGGCCATCAGTCTTGGGGCTGATGAATACTGTGTAAAACCGATTGATCGGGATGAACTTGAAGAAAAGGTTGAAAAAGTTTTGCAGTCCTGATGATGGACCGACTTCTTGAGATTTGTTTTTAATGTAATAACTGGAACTCACGGACAATTACCGGCCGGATATTATCGGCTGTAAGATGACTGGATGACCCAACATGGTAGATTTACCAACCCAAACATTGCCTCAGCAGACAAAAGAGCAGGGATTCCTGAAGGTATTTAAAAAGGTTACCAGGCTGATCTCAATGGTATTGGACCATCAGCAGGTGATGGATACCATTGTCTCCAGTTTACCCGATCTTCTTGACATTGATGCCTGTACCATACGTTTGCTCGATGCCGGAACCAACACCTTTGTCCTTGGCGCGGCCCATGGTCTGTCCCTGGAATATCTTTCCAGAAAATCCATTGATACAGAAGAAACCATGGAGATGATCAAGTCCGGGTATCCTGTTGCAAAGGTTGACCTGGATGCAGATCCGACCTACCGGGACCGGGATGCGGCGGCCAAAGAGGGCATTAAATCCGTACTCACCCTGCCTATTCTATTTCAGGATTCCATCATCGGAATCATGCGTTTGCTGACCAAAAGTCAACGGCTGTTTACGGCCGAGGAAATTTCCTTTTCCATGGCCCTTGCCGAGCAGGTGGGCGTTGCCATTTCAAATGGGAGGATGTTCAAGGAGATGGAGAATCAGGTGGACTTCATGAACGAGGTTCAGAAGATCTCCAGAATGGTTAATTCGACCCTGGATTTGGACTCGGTCTTAAATACCATTGTCCAGAGAGTTCCGGTCAGTATGGACGCAAAGGGCTGTACGTTGCGGTTGTTTAATTCCCAGACCAATCAACTTGAACTGGTCGCCTCTTACGGCGTATCAGAGAAATATCTCGAGCAGAGTAATATCGAGGATGAAAAAAACGTGACCATGGTCCTCTCAGGAGAACCGGTTGCCATATATGATGTCTCTTCAGACGATCGGGTGCTGAACAAGAAAAATATGATGGAAGAGGGGATTAACTCCCTGCTTGCCGTACCGATCAAGGTTGGTAAGGAAGTTATTGGCGTACTCAGAATTTTTTCCGAAAAACATCATAGCTTTACCAATACCGAGGTCAACTTTGCCGTTACTGTTTCTGAGGCTGGCGGCACTGCCATTCAAAATGCCAGAATGTATCAGAAAATCAACCTCCTTTTTAACCAGATTGAAGAAAATGAGCGTTTTCTCAGTGATATTCTCGACTGCATTCGTCCGGAACTGTTGGTGGTTGACAAAAACAGGCGTGTTGTCCTTGCCAACAAGGTCTGTCAAAGACGGCTTGGTATGGAAGAGGCCGATATTCTGGGTATGAATTATCATGAACTCTGTTCAGCTAATCAAGACGACTCTGCCTGCCCGGTGGATGATGTCCTGCGTAACGGCAAGCCTGCAACCTATGAACATAAGGTTGAACTTGAAGATGGGGAACATTGGCTTGAACGGACCGCCTCACCAATGTTTGATGACAAGGGGAATGTGGAATTTGTGATTGAAATTATACGTGATATCACCACCAAGAAAGCGCTTGAAAAGGAGCAGATGGAAAGGGTTGAGCTGCAGGGAGTGGTGGAACTGGCCGGCACTGTGGCCCACGAAATCAATACGCCTCTTTTTGCCGCCCTTGGCACTGCCCAGATTCTTGAAGAGGACATTGAAAAACAGGAGCTGGTTGCCGATGTTCAGACCATTATCCGTAACCTGAAAAATATCAGTGAGTTGACCAAGAAAATGACCGATATGACCGGTTTTGAACGTAAGGATTACGTTGGTGAGGCAAACATTGTTGAATTTAAGTAAGTTGTTACCAACAAACAAAATACAGAAGGCACGCTGATGCTGGATTTTTATATGGACAGTGCGCGGGTGGCTCTGGAGAATGTCAAGAAGGCATTTTCCACCCCTTTCGGCATCTTCATCTATGCCCTGGTAACCGGAATGGTGGGGGTCGTTCTCCTGTTATTTTTCTTTTCCATGATTTTTTCCGGATCTAGCCTGGCCATGACCTTGCCACCAATCCTTGCCTTTAATGGAGCCAGTTGCGGCTACGGTATTGTTGATAAGGGAGGAGAGGATTTTCCCAGGCTGACTGTGGCCCTTGGCGTTATCAGCCTGATGCTGCTTGTCACTGGCTATGTCGTCCTTGGGCTGCTTGTCCCCTGGGAATCATTTATCAGTACCATTCGATTATTGATTTCAGGTTTTCTGGTTGTGAGTTTTTCCTATTTTGGGACCTGGATAGCTCGTAAAAACAAATCTCTTCCGAAGGAGTCGTAATAAAAACAGTGTTTCCCTGGAGGGTGCGGCATGGGGCCGAGTTCACAGGGACACCAAAATAATATAAAGGAGGGTTAATCAACATCAAAAAACGCTTTTTTAATGCAATTCTATTGTACAATAATTTAAGGAGGATACAGCATGAAGCGAATGCGCATTCCAGTAGTAACATTTATTACCCTCGCAGGGTTTATCCTTGCGGGTTATGGCCTGTGTTTTGGTGAGGCCAATATTTCTGCAGCCAAATACAAGGCCGGAGATACGGTAACAATTACCGGCAAGATTGCTCCTGGCCAGGACTTGTATATAGCCATTGCCCAGGACAAGATGTTCAATGGCAAAGTGAGAGAGTTTAACGGTCAGAAGTCCATGGGTAACTTTGAGAGAAAAAAGCTGCCCAAAAAAGCAAAAAAATTCGGCTTTACCATGGACACCAACCTGCCGCCGCTTTTTTATGTGCTGACCACCAATCGGGCAGCGTTTGGTAAGGATACGCCCAAAAAATTCGGTGGCCCATCCTTTATGAAAAAAATGCTCGGTGGTGGTCTCTACAACACCAGCATGTTCAAATTGAAGAAAAAATGGGAAGATGTCGGTGCCAAGGATATGCTTGGTCCGATCAAGACCGCCGAGCAATGGAACATGCTCAGGTTTGCCCATGAGAACAAGTACGGCATCAACACCATTGTCAAAGAGGGCAATAAAAAGGGTAAGGTCGTTATCTTTGCCCGCAGTGTTCTTGGTGATGCCTCTTCCGGTAATTACTGGGACAAGGGTACGTCCATCAAGCTCAACAAGGAAGACGGCACCTTTACCGCTTCTTTTATGACCTATCGTGACACCCCGCCCAATACCGGTTTTGACGTTTATGTCAATGGCGAGAAAAGCGGTCATTATGTTGTAGAAAAGAATGGTTTTTGGCTGGCCAAGGGGTATCGGTACATGAATCCGCTTTGGATCGTAATCGGTGCCATTGCGGTCGGCACCTACTTTTCCATGATCGGCGCTGCTGGTGGTATGCTGATGGGCGCCTTCCAGGCCCTGGTTATCCAGACCGCTGGTCCGATCGGTATCAACGCAGCCAACGTTCTGCGTCCGTCGAACATTGCCCTGACCCTGTTCTCCCCCCTGGGTTCTTTCTACCGCTTTGCTGTGGTTGAAAAACGGGTGGCCTGGCCGGTTGGTATTTCATTCGGCGCCGGTATTTTTATCGGCTCCATTTGGCTTGGAACCTATGTCACCCAGTACGTTTCCATGAAGGCCTATAAGGAATACCTTGGTATTCTTGTTGTCCTGATGGGTATCAAGACCCTCATGGAAATGACGCCCTCTGCCATGAACAAGAGGAAAAATATCAAGGCAATGACCCAGAAATTCAACGCTGCTGTCAAGAAGGCCAAAGAGACTGGCGGTGCTGTTGAAATGGGTTCCATCGAGCCTGTCAAAACCGGGTTGACCGATTACCGTTTCAAGTTCTGGGGTGAGGAATTCAGGATCAATCCTCTCCTATTTGCCATCCTTGGTATCATCGTAGGTATTGTATCGCGTGCCTTTGGTATTGGTGGCGGCTTCCTGCTGGTGCCGATGATGACCACCATTGCCGCGCTGCCCATGTATGTGGCTGTACCGATCTCCCTGATTGGAACCTGTTTTTCCAGTGTTGGTTCCTTCCTCGGATACGTAATGAACGGGTACCTGCCTGACCTGGTTCTGGCCGGCGCCATCATTATCGGCGGCTTTGCCGGTGGTATGCTCGGCAGCCGTGCCCAGAAGATGTTCTCCGAGATGACCCTGAAGGTTATCCTCGCCTGTACCCTGTTCTTCCGTTTCATGAAGATCGAGTACTGGATCTAATTCTTTCTTTTGCCTCGTTCCGGCGGAAAGTATCCGCCGGAACGAGCCTGTTGTGGAGATTCCGGATATGGATGCAATCATGGATAAGATGTGGAACAATATAATGGCCGGATTTCACTTTGCCGCTGCCCTGCTTGATCAGGCATTAGTGCCCCTGCATGTGTTTGGCCCGGTTGTCATCCTGACCCTGCTTGCCCTTGTGACCGTTCTGGTCACCAAAACACTGAACAGGTTTATTATCACCAAACGTTATATTGAATTGGAAAAAGAGTTTAAGCACTGGTACAAAATCCGGGAAGAGGCGATGAAGAGTCCCGATTATGACAAGGCCAAGGGAATCGCCAAAAATATCGATCAGGCCAAGTTGAACCGTGTCTATTACGATTATTTTCTCGAGGGTTTTTTATTGGGGCTTGCCAGAAATGTCATGCCGGTTTTTCTCATGGTTGCCTACATCAATGAGTCGTTCAGGGCCGAAGCGCTGACCCAAATGTTTGGCAAAGGATACCTGTTTTCTCTGCCTTCAAGTAGCGGCAAAGAGCTTTTGGTCGGCTCTGTATTTTATTATCTCATGGCCCTGGTAATGATCCATATTTGTTGGGCTGTTATCAAGGGC
>WFZC01000091.1 GCA_015489765.1 Desulfobulbaceae bacterium | reverse complement strand
GGGTTATACGCCAACCAACAGTTAACAACAAAAATAATAATCTGCAAATTCCGTATACCGGCAGAATGGATATACTGCACCCTGGAACATCCCAAAAGTACTGTGGTACACACGCTAAAACTGTGGAGCAGAAAAAAGTGCTCCCGCAAGACATCTCAGCGCCATTCTTCTGGGACAACCCAGCATGCCTGGCTCAGGTAAGCGACCGCATGGGGACTCCGCAAGCGGGGTGCCCATGACAATTTACAGCGGAACATAGTGAAGACTCCGGATTGTCCGGTTACAAAATAATCAGGAAAAATTACATGGTTGCAAAATATTTGTCAAGGGCAAGGTCTCCGGACAGGAGCACGTGGAAGGCGGGGCAAAGAATACCATCGGGGCAGTCATTCTCCCCTCCTGAGAAGAAAATGGGCAGGGAGAATAGCTGATTCTTAGGGGTGTTTTCACAATAACGACAAAATTCCGTTGACCGAAATAGAAGTGAAAGATTTACTTCGATAAATCTGAAATGCCTTTTTGCAATTCCTATTCGGATAAACCAGCATGGCTGGACCATATTTTACCGTTCCAGCCACAACGAATGATGAAAATAGTCTGATATGACTCAGCTATGCGGACTATTTTCGGATAAAAAGGGCTGCTATTTCCGGTCAACTGAATTTTTGGATTATACCCAAATTCTTAATCTCTGCGTTGCTAATTGTTTTTTTCTGTCTTTGGCAGGACAGTCATTATACCAAAAATATAACCCCCAATAAAAAAAATAGGTGGATTTAAAAATATCAATATTGGTGGATGGCCGCCAAACCAAACACCTATTGTGTAGCCCAACATAGAACATAAAACAGCATAAAATATTCCACGCAAGCGTTTTGATTTTTTGCTTAAATGTTGTAATAAACCCAACAGTGCCCCTGTGCCGGCATAAAAAATTAGTCCACTCAAAAAGGCAACCTTTTCTTGCTCTACCGGAGAAAGTAAATAAAATTCTTGTTTTCCTATCATAGTCGAAAAAAAAGGCACAATGAAAAATTCGTGATGTAAACCAAGTAGGAAGTCAGGTGGATCGCCTGTTGTTTTATAGTAGATGTTCAGTGGGACATTAATAGCTACAAAATAAGCAATAGCAATAGCACACCAAAGAATAATTTTTTTTAAAGTCGCCATTGTTGGGCAAACACCTTTAACGCGTAATCAACCGTAATTGTTCTTTTTGTGAATAACACGGGAAAATTCAATAGATGGCGGTAATTACGATTATAAAACCCAAATATTTCGTCATTCGCCGGACTGAAACTTAGCCTTTGATAAGCGGATTACCAGGAGGGGCAATAACCGGTTGATTACCGGTCAGCACTTCAGGATTAGTGATCCCATAAATGGAATAAATGGTAGCGGCAACACTCAAAGGTTCAAACCAGTATGTTCCGGATTTGGGAATAGAATACAGCCGGTTTACTGATCCAGTGGCACTGACTCTGGTCTCGCCTACCACACCGGGAGTATAAAAATAATCGCTACCGCCAAGCAGAAAAAAATTCTGGAGATTGCCGTGGTCCCAGCCGTTGGCACTGTTCAGATTCAGGCCTCGGCCAAAATCACCCATGACCATGATATTTATTGTACCGATTTTCCCCACCTGACGAATATGAGCAACAGCGGACCTGAGGGCCCGAAAAAGCCGGTCCATTCGCCCCAGATAATTTTCAGCATCATTATGATCATCCCAGCCTCCCAATCCTCCGGTGCCAAGGGTAATGACCTGCGTATCCGCATTATAATTCATTATTTTGATCGCGGTTTTCAGCTTCTCGGCAAAATGGTTGTTTTCATAATTGAGATCTTCTCCATTACCATTGGTGCCCAGATCCGGATCAGGTATCCCGTCTATGTTATTGATGAATTGTTCCATCTCGGCCCTTTTGGCAAAGGCATCGGTGATTTTAGGCGATAGGTTAAGCGCCCTGTTATGAGCCTGGGCCAAGGCATCCATAGTATCCGAGTAACCCCGCTCCGAACTTCGCGAAAAGGGATTGTCGAGATTTTCGCTAATGGAAATCGGCTCTATAATCGGAATCATCTCCAGGTTACCACGGGCATAAAATCCGGATTCTCCCTCCATGGTCATAAAGGGCATGATAGTGGTATTATCAATGATGCCGTTACTGTAAAGTACCCGGGCCAGATTGGAAAAGATACCAGCTCCGTCCTGGTTAAAGGTTCCACGTTGATTTTGCGCCACACATATGCCATGGGAGCGGTTATTATCATTCCATCGCACCTGGCTGAAACAGGTACGAAAGACACTCAGGTCATGGTTGGCGAGCAGTTCTTCCATGATGTCGCCACCGGCGGCCCTCCAGAATCCATTCGTTGTGGCCTGTAGATTATCACTGCCGAAATATTCGGCATAGTTGGTCTGAGAGAGGTTTTGAAACTGATCGTAATTGGTGAAATTGCCGGCCAGTTCACTTGGGCCGCCATAGAGAAAAACCATAATGGTCTGCGGCCTGTTAGTACCGTAGGTAGAGACGTTAAAGCTGACGTCATCAAGAGGTCCGGCAGCGGCAAGACGAGGAAAGGCCGGTATCAGGGAGCTGCAGCCGGCACAAAGGGAGAGTTTTAAAAAGTCGCGTCGATTCATCACCGTACCTCCTGGAACATGTACAGTTCACTGAGCCTTGAAATGTAATCCAGCACGTCCCTGGCTGCATTTTCACGGCCGTAGTAACAGGCTTTTCCATCTACGTAGTCAGTATCACCTAATTTATAGCTTCCTTCATAGCTACCATCGTCTCTGATCATATTATCTATAAACATTGCCATCTCCTGGGAGGTTGGCGGTCGATGAACCATGAATTCAAATAGATAGGTTATAAACGAACGAAGCGTGCCATCCGGATCATTTACATCAAAGGAAAACCTGTCATCACCCACCAACGGTGGTCGCCAGCCATAGGTATTCCAATCCTCGTAGGTGGTTTCTTCATGGGGTCCGCAAACATGGCGCATGAGGATTGTTTCCCGAATATACTTGTGATAATGGGCAAAGGAGAGGGTGTCGAGCGGGGTACGTTCCAGTTTTCCGAGTTTATATTTCATCGATGACTGGTGCATGTCATCCAGGGCTTCACTGAAATAATAAAAAGTATGGCGATAATGTTTGTACTCAAGTTTCTTTACCAGAGAATAAAAGAGTTCTTCCGCGCTCTTGGCCCTGGATGCATGCAGGAGATATTCCTCGGAGAAGACAATCTGTAGGAGGATATCCTGCCAGGTTTCCGGATGGGAGGAAACAATCAGGTCTGTAACGCGTTGCTTGTCCACCTCATTGTAATCGGTAAAAAAGAAGTCAACCAGCCTCCGTACGCTGCCGCTGATAAACCCTTGTGATTTGACCAGCTCACGATAAAACTCAAAACCAGTGGTGACCGTGGTCCCAAACAGGGCCTGCGGCATGGTATTTCTATTAAGCCCTATGACCAGGGTGTCATGGTCTTCGTCAAGAAACCAGTTTTTCAGGGTGGTTGCCGCCTTGGGCACATCCGCATCATTGAAATCTAAGGTGTAAATTTCCAGCATCTCCCGACCATTGTCTTCCGGGCTGCGAAACCGTCGCCAGTTGTCGGTGCTGGTCATGTGCAGATAGGTGGAATAACGCATGCCGACATCATCATCCATGTCCATGACCAGCCAGTTATAGACGCTGGAAACATCGGGATAATGCGAAGAATCGAGCTCATAGGCCGGGGAAAACATGATGGTCTGGGTCAGGATATAGGCCATCCAGTTATGGAGGTAATGTCTGTCCAGATAATTCATGGCATAAAACCGGGCCAAAATATCAAAGACCTCATAAGGCCGCCAGTTGTTGTCATCCCGGTAATAGCGGCTCTCATCGGTGATTTCCGCCTCCACCTGGCCCATATTGTTTTTTTCCTCTGCAAGATCGTACCGAACCGAACAGAGGAAATGACCCGAGGTAATTTTTTGCTTTAACACAGGATCGGGATAGCCAAAAAAAAGGGTTGCAAGAAGCTTATCGGCAACCCTGCGCTTATCAGCCATGGACAGACCGTTAAATTGCCTATCACTCAGTTGGCGTAATTTGTATCCGGATGGCGACATATCCGGCCGGTAATAATAGAGACCCTGATACGAGAGGTCAAACTTGGGATCATCGGCATCATAATGCATGGAACAGGTTGCATTATTGCCAAGTAAGAGGAGGTTAACAGCTCGAAGGGTGAGAATATTTCTGTCTGCCGCACGCGACACCCGAGCGACGGTACAACAACCAATAATCAGTAATATCGCAATAAAACATGGAACTGCAGAATACTGACCTGACCAATACCGTGTTTTTGCTCCCTCGTTTTCGGCAGTGGTTCTAATGATAGCTTTTTTGCTGTCCAATGCAGCCCTCCTGTCAAATTCATGTTATGTGATACCAACACTTCACTACCTTCTACTACCTGAGAATGGTTTCAGAATAGCGGCTAAAAAACGGCGAAGGAAAAATACCCATAACGAATTTTAATGCAAAAAACATTCCAATACAATGAGTTATATCGCTTTTTCTGGGAGAAAAGGAAGCGAAGAGATGCCGAAAGTGGCCCGGCACCTCTTCAGGGTCAGGGTGGGTTACTTCAGAACGAAAATAGGAAAAATCAGAGAGGAAAAATTAGCTGTTTACCGGTTGCCACTCCGAATGTTTACCGGTTTAAAGCGGTTGTGAAATGGACCTTGACCTGGCGGATAATCCTGTCGACATCCTCCACCTGCATATTGCGAATTTCGGCAATTTCAAAGGCGTTTAACCCACCGGTTACATGAAGATCAACAATAATACCGGTCAGTAAGGGGAGACGTTGGTAGACTCCGGCCAGAATCTTGCGGCCACTATCTGTTTCGGCACTACTTCTTTCCAGGTCAAGGGCGGTAATCAAATCCGACTCAAATCCCGGTTCCAGCAGGTAAACGGTTTTCTGCTCCTGGTCATGCCGGTAGGAAATATCATCGAGTTCCTCGTAGAGTACCAGGTCACCATCGGCTTCGGCCACGTATTTTTCTTCCAGGCTTTTCATCTCCCGGGCCACAATTTCCTCAACGGAAACGTCTTGCCCGTGTACATATTCCTCGGCGAGAATCTCTTCAAGCTGCCGATCAGCAAACATAAACATCATCAGCTTGATCCGCTCCGGGGAGATTTTCCCTTTGTCAAACTCTTCTCTGAGCCGGATATAAACCTCATCGATAATATCTTCAACCCGATATTTCCCGGGGGCAAGAATGCCGTCAATGATGGCCATGCGCAGCCTGTTGGCCACATATCGTTCAACCAGGGGCAGATAGGGGCGCATCAGTGTATCCAGATCCCCGGGGGCTGATTCGTTTTTGCCGGTCATAATCTCTTCCTCCATAGACATGGATTTTTTTCAAAAAAATATTGTTCTCTTTTCTTCTGTAAGACCGGACCAGCCTTTGATCAAGGATCAATTCGATATTTTTCGACCAAAAAGATGGAAGCCGGTGAAGGACCTTCAATACTTCAACGTCATCCCCTCTTCGGGAAAAACGGACCATGGCCGTGCGAACAGGAACAGGTGGAAAAGACAGCGCCGGGTTTTCGGCATGATGGTCCTCTGGTTTTTATTGCTCGAGATAATGCACCTGCACCCCGTCAATCTGTTCCGCCTGCCGGGCGACATGGCGCTGATGGGTAAAAAGGATAAGCTGGTTTTCTCCTTCCAGTCCGGCCAAAACCTTGAGCGTGGCCGTGCTCCGCTCATCATCAAAGTTGATCAGAATATCGTCAAACACGGAAACCATGGGACGGCCCTGCTCGGCCCGATGGACCAGGGAGGCCAGACGCAGGGCAAGATAGAGCTGGTCACGGCTGCCGGTGGACATGGCGGTGACATCAATGGGCAGCGGACTGTCCGGACGGATGCCGACCAGCACCGGTTCGCCCCGGCTGTCGACATCGGGCTTCAGGCCAGAAAATGAACCAAGGGTCAGCTCGGCAAAAATACCGGATGCGCGGGTCAGTACCGGCCCCTGGTTTTTGCGGCGAAATTTTTCAATTTCCCGGCGCAGGAGATCAACCCCCACCTGCAACCGCAGGTAGCGTTGCGCATCCCGCCGGAGATGGGCGAGATTGTCCTGCAACTCTTCGGCCTTGCGTGCCGCCCGGCCGCTGCCGTCCATCTGCTCAAGCATCTTGCGCACCTCTCCTTTCTGCTCGGCCAGACGCTGCAGGGCCGGATCAATCTCCCGGCTGATTTCCTCTTCCAGGGCATGAATCTCACCGGGCAGGGCGTCAATGTCGACCTTGCCGACCTCTGTCTCCACTTCCGCAAGCGAAAGCTCCCCCGCTATCTGCTGCAGGTCCTGTTCAATCTGGCGCACCTGTTCCGCCAACCGCGCATGTTCTTCACTCTTTTGCTCGGCCCGGATCAACTCTTCTTCCTCGGTGCAACCGGCGATTTCAAGCAGGGTATCCAGTTCCTGCCTGCTGTCCTGCAGGACGAGTTCACTTTCGGCAATCTCGCCGGTATTGGTCCGTAACTCCTTGCTTAACTGATCATGAAGGGCCTGCTCCCGGCCGGCAATGGTCATCAGGTCATACAGGCCGCTGGCAATCTCTTCCACTCCGTTTCCCTTCAGGTCCGGCGCAACCTCTGCGACAAGGGCGGTAACCTCCCGTTCAAACTCGGCGCAGTCACGATCCATGCCCTGTATACGGATTGCAAGGGTTGCCGCTTCCTTCAACCTGGTATCAATATCGGCAACAGTGTCAAAGAAATCCTGGACCTCATCCGGGTCAAGGGGAAGTTCCCGGTCGCCAAGAACCATCAGTTGCCGCCATCGGCGCTGCCACTCCTGCTGCTCCCCGGTGAGCTGTTCCAGTTCCCTTTCCGCCTGCCGAACCTGCAGCCTCTGTTGTTTTGCCTCCAGGCGGGTCTGTTCGTGGCGGCGGCGGGCCTGTTCCATTTCCGTAAGCAGCGACCGGGCCGCGGCAAGAACCGGCTCCAGAGACTCGCCTTCCGGTATCTCCGCCCCATGAACAGCAAGGTTATCAGCCACGGCCTGCCGCAGTTCCGCCCGGGCTTGGTGCATACGCGCCAACTCGTCACGCCGGAGCGCAAGCGAGGCGGCCTGCTGCTGCAGTTTTTCCATTGCAGCCAGCCAGTCGGCCATCTCGTCCGGGGCAGCGGGAATGATCCCAAGGGGATGCCAGAGCTTGCGCCAGCTTTGCCGGTGTTCTTCCAGGGCCGCTGCCAGTTCCTTTTGCGCCTGTTTGTTGTCCCTGCTTCGCTGGGCCAGCTCCTCTTCCCTTGCCTGCAGAGAGACAAAGGTCTGCACCCGATCCGCCTCCAGACGCAGCCGGTCACCGACCTGGTCCGCCTGCTGAATCAGGGAAAAAACCACTTCATGGAGTTCGCCCTCGGGGGCAAAATCACGCACAGCAGATCCGATATCCTCACCCTGAAGCCACTGCCTGCATAACAGATGCCAGCCCTCATCCCTTTTCTTTCTGATACGGATGAGCTCCTTTTCCGTCACCACCTCCCCGCCCAGGGCAAGTTCCCGCATACGGGTCTTACCATGCAGAAGTTCATCCCGAATTTCTTCAGCCTGCGCGGCAAGCTGCTCTTCCTGCCGCACCAGCTCCTGCCGGGCACCATCGAAACGCCGGACTGCCGCCATAGGTACCAGTTGGGCATTGGGTAGGGAATCAACGCCTTTTTGCCAATGGCCAAGCCGCTGAATGGCGGTGAGTAACGATTTGTCGGCAGCTCTTAGTTCCTGATGCAGGCTTTCGATTCGCTGGTCGATATTGCCCTCTTTCAGCGCCCTGTCGACAGCGGCCTGAAGCCTGGCTTCGGAAACGGGTTGCGGGAGAGCGCCTAGCTCCTGCAAGGTCTGATCAAGTTCCTCCCGCAGGGCTGAGAGACGCAACTCCCCATCCCGGCGGCTCCGGACCAGGGCGCCGTGCTCGGTGGCCATGGACAGGATCTTTTTTTTCTGCCGGAGTAGAGGGGTCAGAATCCGGAAATCGTCAAGGTCAAAATCCGGCATGACGGTCTGCAGCAGACGGGCCGCCTCCTTGCGCAAAACAGACCGCATTCCCTCCCGGTGAGGCCGATCTTCCCTGGCCTTTTTATAGGCTCCCAACCGCTGGTACAGGGACTCGATCTGGGCGCTCCTGGTGACAACCGAGGCCTGTGGACTAAGACGGTCAAGCTCGGCCTTGATCAGCTCCCGGCGCGCCCGCAACAGGTCAAGCCGCTGCCGTTCACTGCGCAACCGTTGTTGCAACCCGGCCCTGCGTTTGCCGAAATCGGGCGGCAGTGAACGCACATCTCCCAGGTCGCGGAGCTGATGCCGGATCGCCTTGCGCCGGGCAAGCAGGGGTGCGGCCCGAAACAATCGCTCACAATGCACTTTCCGCCGGTCAAGTTGCCGCCGTTTCTTCTGCATCTCATCGAGCTCACGGGACAGACGTTCAAGGGCATCCGCCTGACGCTGCCACGCCTCCGGCTCACAGGAGAGCTCACGAATCTCCCTGTGCAGCGATTTATGCAACCGGATCCGTTGGTTGATCTTCTGGTTTTTCCCCCTGGCCTTATAGAGCTGCGCCTTTTCCGCCTCCATGCGCTCAAGGGCCTGGTGCAGGGAGCCAAGACCGGCGCCGGCGGAAAACAGGGTCTCGCCCAGTTCTCCCTTGCGGGCAAGAATCTCGCGGCCGCCCTGGACCAGAGTATCGTGATCAATGGCGTACAGGGACTCGAAAAGGGCGGCATCAAGACCACCGAGAAACGGAGCAAGCAGGGCCGGATCAAGGGGCGATCCGTCCCGGTCTATGACGTCGCCCTTTCTCTTCTTGCGGCGGTAAAATTCCAGGTACTGCCCCTCCCGGCTGAGCTCGCCGCCGACAAGCAGGCTGGTTCGGGGATGGATGAAATCATCCCTGGTCCGTTCGGGAAAGCCGAACAGCCATGCCCTGAGCGCCCGCAGGCAACTGGATTTTCCGGCCTCGTTGGCCCCGTAAATGACATGCAGATCAACCCTGTTGCGGGGAAATTCCAGCACCTTGCCGGTAAAGGGGCCAAAGGCCGCAAGTTCAAACCGGGTAATTCTCATGGCTGGTCCCCGGGCAGGATAGAGGCCAGCACCATATCCCGGACCTCCCGCAGCAACCTGCGCCGCTCCGCCTCGTCTTCCGGGACAAACGGGCCATCCTGAAAAAGCTCACCGGGCAGACGTTTCTCCAGCGCCCGCAACTCCGGGCTGTTGAGCAGGTCGGTCGCATCATCAACCGAGGACAGCAGCGCCTGCAGGGACGACCCCTCACCTTCCTCCGCCCCGATTTCCCGCAGAGGCCAGGTATGGAAACCAACCTGTTCCAGCCAGAGATCACCGATATCTATGGCCAGTCCATCCAATTCGCTCTGCAGGTATCTCGCGTCCCGGAGGAGTTCCCTGTGCATGGGACAGGGACCATGCAGCTCCAGCCGCAGCATGAGGGGACGGCCGTCAGCCGCGGCAACCTCCTGTTCAAGGGCCGCCCGTACATCATCAAGCAGCCTGACTGTGGAGTCAATTTGCCGGCAGTCCAGGCGAAGCAACTGCCAGCGCACCACATCCAGTTCCTGAAACTCGACCGATGCTATCATGCCGCTGTCCACCCGCACAAGCATGGCGCCCCTGGGTCCGGTTTCGCGGATATGACGCCCCTGCAGATTACCGGGAAAGACGATCCAGGGATCCTGGCCCACGATTTCCCGCCGGTGTACATGCCCCAGGGCCCAATAGTCATAGCCCCTGGCCGCCAGCTCCGTTGCCGTGCAGGGCGCATACGGCTCATGTCCGTCACGACCGGCAAGGGCTGTGTGGAGCAGGCCGATGTTCACCATGCCCTCCACCGGCGGCGGATAGTCTTTTGCCAGATTGGTGGTGACCGCCCGCTTTCCATAACTCTGGCCATGGATGGCCACGTTCAGGTCCCCAAGCTCTACGGTCTCGGCCCTGCGGCTGGAAAAATGAACCACGTTATCGGGCAGGCGCAGGGTCCTGGTGATCCGGCTGGCCGCGTCATGGTTGCCGGAAATGAGAAAAACCCGGATGCCCGCCTCTTTTAAGCGGCGCATCCGGTCGATAAAAAACAGGCCGGTATTGAAGTCACGCCAGGCGCCGT
>WFZC01000090.1 GCA_015489765.1 Desulfobulbaceae bacterium | reverse complement strand
AAAGTATGCTGGAAATCTGCTGCGGGGTATAGAATTCGCCGGCCTTTTTACCGCTGCCGGCCGCGAACTGGCCGATCAGATATTCATAGGCGTCACCGAGCAGGTCCCGGTCGGTGGGAAACTCTGCCAGCCCTTGGGCGATTTTTTGGATGATGGTGCAAAGGCGGTCATTGCGCTGTGTGTAGTTTTTACCCAGTTTTTCCGAACCCAGGTTGATCTCCGAAAAAAGCCCTTGGAAATTGCTGGAAAAGGATTCGTTCTCGATGAATTTGAACCCATCCCGCAGGGTGTCCAGCAGTTTATCATCCTGGGTGCGCGCCATCTCGGCGATACTGGTCCAGAGGTATTGGGGTTTGATCACATAATGCACCTTGCGGCGCATCACCTTTTCAAACTCCTCGACGTCGTCCGGATTCTGTTCATACCACTCAGACAGGGGGGAACGCCGGTCATTTTCGCGCGAATCCGGCCAGTCAGGCCCAAGTTCTTTTTGTGCCGCCTCCTCGTAGTTGCCGGAGAGGTAGCGCAGAAAAAGAAAGGCAAGCATATAGTCGCGGAAGTCATCGGCGTTCATGGCCCCGCGCAGCTCGTCGGCAATGGCCCACAGGGTTTTGCCGAGACGGTGGTTGTTTTCGGTCATGCTGTCATCTCCTCGGTTACCGCCTCCGGAAAGAGCTCTGGATTGAAGCGGTAGTCGTTCATGAAATCATGCAATATCCTGCGAAAGATCTCCTTGTTCTCTTCCAACATTTCCCTTGGCTCGAACAGGGAATAATTGCCGTGGCTAAGCAGTTGGATATACCGAAAGTGAAGCACGCCATTTTCATCTTCCGGGGCCTTCTTGACAATATCACCCACACCGGTGAAACCGTGGAAGGTGGCGGTTTTCTCCATGATGCCCCGCAGGATGTTAAAGTGGTAGGTATAGATTTCGCCGGATTCCGCAGCCTTGTGCAGTTCCCTGAGCATGGCCACATGATAGAAGCGGGGTGTGTCCCCGGTGTCGCGCAATTCCCAGCCGCCGGGGGCCTTTTTGAGAAATAGGCAGAGTGCCTTCTTTTTTCGTATTTGGTTGCGCCATTCATTATACATCACATTGAAAAACAGGGTGTGATGCGACGAAAGAACCACCCTGACGCGATTCTGATTTTTCAAAAGCTGCGCCAGATGGGCGGCCACAGCGATGGCGTTGTTGTCGTCAACCGATGAGATGGGGTCGTCGATATAGATGTACTTCACCCAATCATACGCCTCCTGCCCGTCTATAGCCAGTTGGGCAATGGTAAGAAAGAAACACCAGACGAAGATATTTTCTTCCCCGCGGGATACCTTGATCAATACCGGCTCCTCTTCTCCGGCGTCGTTCTTGACTGTTTTCCGCCAGAAGCGAACCGTGCCTTTGTCATAGTCGATGTCGAAGTGAAAATCAGCGTAACGGTGAAGGAAGGGCCGAATCCGGTTTTCCATCTCCAGCTCGGCAAGCCCGGCAAAGAAACGGGATGCGGTGTTCATCTTCAGGACCCGCTCGGCGTCGTTCTCCAGGTCGTTGTCCCAGGAAAAGAGATCCTCGGTAAAGGCATTGAAGTAGAGGGTGTCGCGGGCGATGACCTCACCGTCGGCATCGCGCTCCTTGCCCAGTTCCTTGAAGGCCATGGAGAGCCGCGTCTTGCCGGTGCTGTTGTAGGCAAAGATGAGGATATATTTTTTCTCCAGCCCGCGCAGGTGACGGGCCAAGTCGTCAATGGTGGTAAAGGTCTGGATATTGGCGGCGGCCATATTTACGCCACCTCCTGCGGGAAGAGTTGCTGCATCAGGCCCTTCTTGTGCTGCCTGAGGGCTTCGACCTTTTGGGATTGAAGTTCGATCAGTTCATCGAGGGCGGAAAGGCAGTCGGCGATTTTTTGTTGTTCTTTTACTTCGCTTGGAATCGAAACTGGCAAAAGTTTTACTATATCCGCATTAAGATTGCGAACACCTCCACCAGCCGCGGCATCGTGAAGATACTGCTGCGCAGGACCTGACATGACGAAATAATACAAAAATTCATTTGTTTGAAGTTCGCTAATTCTAGTGATCGCCAGCCACCCGTCATGAATGCAAGCTTTGATTTTCATTATATAGGGCCGACCAAAGCTCATAGAATTCGACAGTATCAAATCCCCTGGGACCACTTCTCGCGTTTTTGTCGAGCCCGATGGCTTAATTTTTTCTTGGGTTGCGACAACGTATTTTGCACCCTCTAGAATGTCTCCTATCTTGAGCCAGTTTAATCCTTCTTTTTTATCAGTCAGAAATTGTGAAATTGGTCGTGGAGAGCCGCCTCGCACTACTTCCGAAATTTTCCCCAAACGCTTCACCTCCCACGCTCCCGCATCCCGGAACTCGGGGAAGCGCAGGCGGGGGGTGGTTTCGCCCTCGCGGGGGAAGAGCTGCTGCATCAACCCCTTCTTGTGCTGCCTGAGGGCCTCACACTGTCGCGCCTCCAGCTCGATCAGCTCATCGAGGGAGGAAAGGCAGTCGGCAATTTTTTGTTGTTCACTTCTATCGCTTGGGGTTGGTAAAATAATATTAAAAAAATCCTTTGCACTTATATTTAAGAGACCATCACTTCGAGCACCACTGGTTATAAATCTGGCCAATTGTTGGCCATGGAAGTTTTTCTCGAAATATCCCTTAAAAAATGCAGGCACATAGTTATCTTTGAACTCAAAGCTGTAAAATGCGTTTGGCACAACTGCCTTTTCAAATTCACGTAATTGATAGATTGATCCTTGAGGGAATGTCTTTGAATTACCCTTATTATATGAAAACTGCCCTTTCTTTAGGACTACATATTTCTGATATTGCCAGCCGGAGATATCCCTGCCAAATTTTTCAGTTTGCGACACGAATCCAACGCCGGAGGTGATGCTTAAAGGTATGAGTTTTTTTGAACCGACTCGTTCTGTAATAGGATTGGTTAGTTCTCCCAACCGCTTCACCTCCCACTCACCCGCATCCCGAAACTCAGGGAAGCGCAGGCAGGGCACCACGTCTTTTTTTTGTGCTTTTCTGTTCATTCCACTTCCAGCCCGCCGGGATTCTTCAGCGCCTTTTTCTGCTCGGAGGTCAGACGACGCGCAACTTTTTTCACGTCCTCGGCCGGTGGCAGGTTTTCCGGGCGGATGCCACGATTTAGCAAGGTATGACGCACGGCCTGGTTATTGGTGATGTGCTCGTCGGAGATCTCGGGCTCGCTCTGCATGTTCTGTTCGCGGGCGTTATGAATGGTGATCTCTGCGGCAAAGTCCTTGGCCTTGAGGATGATGGTGGGGGCAAAATCAGCCAGCGGTCGTGTGGTGGGAACCTTCCAGCGCGCCTTCATGGCCCGGGTACTTCTGCCGAACAGGGCCTGGTCGCCCTTGCTGCGAATCAGGGCGAAATTCCGGTTGCCACCGGTCTGCTCATAAATCACCTTGGAGAGTTCCTTTTCCGTGTCGGCCAGCTTACGGCGCGCCGAAACCCGCTCGGTCTCCAGCATGCGCTGCTCGATCAGCTCCGCCTTGCGGGTCTGGATGGCAAAATAGGTCTGGGCAAAGGCTACGGGTGGCTTGGCCGGGTCGCCGTTCTGGGCGATCAGATAACAGGCATAGCGGGTGAGCATGATGTCGGGGATTTCGCGGCGGCTGCCGGAGCCCAGTTCGACCATTTTGGTGATGTCAACAAAATGGTCTGAAATCTCATGGCCGGACATCTCGCAGGCGGTTTTGGCCTTGCTGACAATATTCAGGAAGTTCCGCCACTCCGCGTAGCTCAGCAGATGCTGAAGATCTCTTGCGAGCCAGTATTCCACGCCGTTTTCCGTTTCCTGGGCGTGGGCCTCGAAGCTGTCGGTCATCTGGATTATTTCATGTTGCATGTCCTGCCCTCCCTGTTATTGCTCATACACCTCCAACCCGGAAATATCATGCCCCTGGGCGAGCTTCTTGAGTAGCGGCGTCAGATCATCCATCAGTGCCAGCTCGGCCCTTGCCCGAGCCTTCCAGCCCATTTTTTGCGGGGCGAACAGGTCGGTCAAGGCGTCGGGATCAAAGATCAT
Source organism: Desulfobulbaceae bacterium (assembly GCA_015489765.1). Taxonomy (GTDB): domain Bacteria; phylum Desulfobacterota; class Desulfobulbia; order Desulfobulbales; family Desulfobulbaceae; genus DRLX01. Next base: position 16,508 of record WFZC01000090.1, on the reverse strand, counting down.
CCGGTCCAGGATATGATCAATGAAGCCCTGCAGGGCCTTGGCATCCAGCCCATGCTGCTGGGCAATGGCGTCGCGCAGGCGAGCATATTTTTCCTCCTTGAACCGCTCATAGCCGTCCCTGATCTCCTGTTCGGAAAGCCCCTGGCCTTCCTGGAGCGTGTTCACGTACTCGACCATCTCCTCGCGCTCGTCAAGAAACTTGGCATTGCTGCGCAACAGGCCGATGAGCTGCTCGCGGGTCATCTTCTGCTTTTTGGGCTCGGCCTCGCTGAAGCGGGCAATGAGCTTCATGATGTAATCGTAATCAATCAGCGCGGAATCAAAGAGCACGAACTCAAAATCGAGCTGTTGTACCGGGTCGGCGGGATCAATGCTTTTTTCCTGTTTGGCCTGGAGGTCCTTGGCCAGGTCCAGATAGACGCCCTGAAAGGCCTGCAGTTCATCTGTGGGCAAAAGCGTTTCAATGGATTCACGCAGCTCCGGGGTGAGGTCCGTATATTGATCGAGCTGAGTTCTGAGCCGCCTCACCTCCTTGAACTGGTTGAGAAAGGTGACCCGGGCCTCGTCGCCATTGAGGTTTGTCACCTCTTCGGGTCTGCGGGAAAGGCCCTGGGATGTCATAAACTCATCGAGCTGCTGCACGGCATCCTTGAGCTTCTCCACCACTTTGGGCGCCGGATCCACCAGCCATATTTCTTTGGCCTTTTCAGGCTGTTCGCCGGAAAAGAGTGCTATTGCCTCGTCCACGTTGTTTTTCTGAGAGCGAAAGTCAAGAATGTTGCCGTAGGGCTTGGAATCGTTGAGTACACGGTTGGTGCGAGAAAAGGCTTGAATCAGGCCGTGATACTTGAGGTTTTTGTCCACGTAGAGGGTGCCCAGGTATTGGGAATCAAAACCGGTGAGCAGCATGTCCACCACAATGGTGACATCGATTTTTTGGGCATGGGGCAGGTCACGACTCGGATATTTCTGGTCCTTGATACGCTGCTGGATGTCCTGATAATAAAGGTCAAAGGTGTTCAGATCAAAGTTGGTGCCGTATTGGTTATTGTAATCTTCGATAATGGCATACAGCGCCTCTTTCTTCCTGTTTGGCTCCTTCTGGTTGTCTGCTTTTTCCTGGGGCAGGTCTTCCTGGAGCTGAGCCACATCCTTATTGCCCTCTGCCGGCGGCGAAAAGACACAGGCCACATTCAACGGCTGGAAATCTTCATCCCCGGCCTGTTGTTGTGCCTGCAGCTCTTTGAACAGGTTGTAATACTCGATGGCGTCGTTGATAGAGCCGGTGGCCAGCAAGGCGTTGAAGCGACGTCCGCCCGTGGCAGCGTCATGTTTTTCCAGGATGGCCTCCACCACCGCCTGCTTGGCCAGACGATCGCCGGGCCTGACAGGGGCGTCGCCTTGGCCCAGAAAAAAGTCCACATGGAAACGCAGCACATTACCGTCATCAATGGCGTGGGTAATGGTATAGGGGTGGAGCAGTTTGTCAAAGAGGTCCTCGGTGGTGCGATAGCTTGCCTGTTCACCCTCAATCTGCTGGTAGCTGGCGTTCTGCTCAAAGATGGGAGTGCCGGTGAAGCCGAAGAGCTGGGCCTTGGGGAAGAACTCGCGGATGGCTTTGTGATTTTCGCCGAACTGGGAACGGTGGCATTCGTCGAAGATGAAAACCATGCGTTTGTTGCGCAGGGGTTCCAGGCGTTTTTTGTACTGCTTTTTATGATTGCCGTCCAGGGCCAGGCCGAGTTTCTGGATTGTGGTCACGATCACCTTGTCGGCATAGTCATCGGAGAGCAGGCGGAGGACCAAGGTTTCGGTGTTGGTGTTTTGTTCCACGCAGCCGGGCTGAAAGCGGTTGAACTCCTGCCGGGTTTGGCGGTCAAGGTCCTTACGGTCCACCACGAAAAGGCATTTTTCAATGTCAGGATTATCCTTGAGCAGGGTGGATGCCTTGAAAGAAGTCAGGGTCTTGCCGCTGCCGGTGGTATGCCAGATATAGCCGTTACCGCGGTTCTCGTGGATGCAGTCAACAATGGCCTGCACGGCATAGATTTGATACGGACGCATCATCATGATCTTGCGCTCGGTCTGGATCAGCACCATGTAGCGACTTATCATCTCGGCCAACGTGCACTTGGCCAGAAACTTGTCCGCGAACTCATCAAGGTGGGTGATCTTTTTGTTATCCGGGTCGGCAAACTGATAGATGGGCAGAAAATGCTCTGCAGCGTCGAACCGGAAATGGTCGTTTGGGTTATTGGCAAAATACCAGGTCTGCGAACGATTGCTGACCACAAAGAGCTGTACGAAACAGAGCAGAGAGTTGGTATAGCCGTTGCCGGAATCGTTCTTGTATTCAACAATCTGCTGCATGGCCCGGCGAGGACTGACCTGCAAGGATTTCAGCTCGATCTGCACCAGAGGCAGACCATTGATCAGCAGGATAACGTCATATCGATGGAAACTGTTTCTAGTGTTGATACGGAGCTGGTTGATCACCTCAAAACTGTTCTTGCACCAGTCCTTGAGGTTGACGAGCTGAAAATGAAGCGGGGTGCCATCCTCCCGCTCGAAATCATTGCGGTGCCGCAGGGTTTCGGCGCAGGCAAAGACATCTGGACTGACAATGGTGTCGAGCAATCTGACAAACTCGGCATCGGTCAGCCTGACCTTATTGAGCGTTTCGAATTTTTCACGAAAATTTTGTTCCAGCGCCTCACGATCGTGAATATCGGGGCGATAGGTATACTTGAGATTAGTGAGTTTGCTGACCAGGACCTGTTCTATTTCTCGTTCTTTTGTCATGTGCAATCCGGCTTATTATTTTTATGCATCCAATAACAGCCTTACTAACGACTGGTGGTGATTTTGGTAGCGTGACCAAATTAGCACTGTGCAGCGAGAAGATAACGGTGTTGCAATATCAGGAAAAAGAAAAAACTCAACAGGCCGCCGTCAATGCGGTATGACCTGGTAGTCATCAAAGTAGACCACACTGTCCGCCTTGGTCCACAAGCCCACCTTGCCGGCAACGGGAGCGGGCAGACGATAGGAGAGATAGTGTCTGCCATTGACGTACCCCTTGACCAGGTTCCCCTGGACCACAAGGCGCAGGGTATGCCACTTTCGGGATGGTGTCACCACGTTGCGGACCCAGCTGACGGAACTGCGTCTGCCATGCCGGTAGCGCCACAGCACCAGATTGTTTTCCAGGGGATTGGCGCGCAGGGCATAATAATCGCCATTGGGTTTGAGGTCAAAGAGAATACCGGCCCCCTGGTCGATACGACCGGCAATGGCCTTGAACCGGACCTTGATCTCGCCATTGCTGAAGTTGTCCACCCCGGTGGCCACGGCAAAGGGGTAGTAGGCATAGGCGGTGACATTGTCCAGGAACTCGGCATAGCGTTTGCCGTACAGGGCCCGCGCCTTGTCGGCCAGACCGGCGGCGGCCACGCCCCGCCGCCACTTGCGGCCGTCAACAACCAGGACCGTATTGCCGTTGTCCGTGCCGATGATCCAGTTGCCGACCGCAGGGACAAAGGTTTTGGGCGTACTGCCCACGGTTTCTCCGGAAAAATCAAAAACAATGGCCCGCGGGCCTGCCGTTTTTTTCAAAGGCTCGGCCTGGCCGGCCATGGCGCTTGTCACCACGGAAAAGTTATGGCCGCCCGGCAGATATTCCAGCTGCGCAGGCGCCTTGGCCGGGGCAAACATGCCCTGGTAGACAAAATAACCGATCGCCGCTACGCATAGAATCGCACCGGGAATGAAATATTTTTTTCCTTGTCCCTTCATCCGTGTTCTCCTGTTTTTCAGTGGTTAAAAGGATGAACTACAATCTTTTACCAGAGTACAGCCAGCCGCACAAGAAGAGCAGCGGCAAGACGAGATAAAAGAGCCAGCGGCTTGCCCCGGCATCCGCCACCAGCGGGTAACCGGGATAGACTGCCACCGGCTGGGCCTTGACCTTGATACCGGCCAGTTTATAGATAATGGCCAGGATTTCCTGCCGGCTATTGGAATAGCTCTTATCATGGCGGCCATTGTACTCATACTCGATCAAGCCATAGTTATCGTCCCTGTCGGCGCTGAACAGGCCGCTTGCTTTACCGGCAGCATACCGAATTTGCAGCTTGGGCACAAGACGACGCAATTTGGCCAGCATATCGTTTTCCAGGTCAAGCAGACGACTGTCCCCGGCGCTCAGATGAACGGTAATGCGAAGGGGTTTGTCCAATTGGGCCAGGGCCTGGCTGTCGGCCGGATTTAAAGAATGACGTCTGTTTTCACTGATGTCCCGGTATCCGGGCATAAACGTGGACAACGCCGGAACAGAGGCTATAGAGGCCACAATCAGCAGAGAGGCGGCCAGCTTGCCGGGCAGCCGTCTGCCAGGGTGGAGCCAGACCACGCTTAACAGAAAAAATCCCAGGCCAATGGACAGAAATGAGGCCACAGCTCCTGTGGTCAGCAATCCGCTTTCAAACTGGTGCAGCAGGCCGGCCAGGGAAAAACGGCCGATGATCGCCGGCAGGCCGGCCCGGCCGGCGGCGGTGAAGTCCAGGACCCAGGAGCCAAGGGTGATCGACAGGCAGAACATGGCGGCGGTGGGCAGGGAACCGGTGATGGTGGCCGCAAACATGGCAATGGTGACAATGGTCAGGGAGTAAAGCCCATGACCCAAAAACAGCAGGGCGACTTCCGGGAAAAAGATATGGCCGCCCAGAAGATGCCACTGGAACAGGACCACGGCCGCGGGCAAAAGACTCAACAGCCAGACAACTCCCATGGCCGACAGTTTCAGACCACAGAGGGAAAGCGGGGAAAAGGGCAGTTGCAGCAGCAACTTCAGGGCGCCGCTCTGCTTGTCCAACCCGACCAGACGAATGGCGACAAAGGGCAGGAGCAGGGTCTCGGCAAGGTAGTAGGCGCCAAAAGTGGGCACAAATATGCCGTCCAGAGGGTTCATGCCCCGGGCCAGCTCCGGAAAGGTCAGGGCCGTGCGGCTGGCCTGGGAAAACAGGTCCACTGCCTGAATAAAGCTGTAGCCGACCAGCAGGGAAAGGATGATGAGCATGATCCACAGCGCCGGCGCCAACAGCAGTCCGCATATTTCCTGCTGCAACAGCAGTCGGGCCCGCCGCATCCATGCACTGCCATCAGGTAAAGGCAAGAAACACCTCCTCAAGGGTTGCTCCACCTGCAAGTCCGGCCTGCCCGGCCAGTTCCGCCAGGGTGCCGATGGCCGGCATTCTGCCTTGGTCAAGCAGCAGGAAGCGGTCACAGATCTTTTCCGCCTCGGAGAGCTGGTGAATGGACAGGAGCATGGTTCTCTCCTTTTTCCAGCGGCGCAGAAGTTCCATCACCGCCAACGACTGCCTGAGATCAAAACCGTCAAAGGGTTCATCCAGGAGTAGAAGAGGCTGCCGGGACAGCAGGGCCAGGGCAAGAAGGACCCGGCGGCGGTATCCCTTTGACAGGGTATGAAGCGGTTTTGCCAAAACCTGCGCCAGCTTGAGATCGGTGACCAGTTCCGTGACATCGCCCTCGTCCCTGCCGTGCATCCGCCGGAAAAAAGATAAAATCGCCCGGACCCGCTGCCTGGCAAAGGGCAGGGCATCATCGGGCTGGTACCAGAGATAGCGGCGGCGGTCGGCAAGGGCAAGCTCCCTGCCCTGCCGGCTGATTGTTCCGGCATCTACGGGCAGAAGCCCGGTCATGCATTCGAGAAGGGTTGACTTGCCGGCGCCGTTTGGACCGATCAGGCCGAAAATTTCACCCGTAAACAGGGAAAAGGAAACATCAGAAAGCACCTGATAGTCGCCGAATCGTTTACACAGACCCTGCACACGACACTCTATCTCCTGCAGACCCGGATGGAGACTGCCTTGCCTGCCGGATGTCACCGCTTGTCCTGCCACGGTCTCAGCACTTAAGGAGATTTTCCCCTTCTTTCATTTCCGCAGGGATGGGCAGGCCAAGGATGGTCAGCATGGTCGGGGCAATATCCTTTAAGGCGCCGCCGTCCTGCAGGCAACACTCTTTAAACCGGTCGGCCACCAGAACAAGGGGTACCGGGTTGAGGGTATGGGCGGTATAGGGTTCTCCGGTCTCGGGATCGACCATCTGCTCGGCATTGCCGTGATCAGCGGTTACCAGCATGATGCCGCCGCATTTCTTCATATAGGCGCGTATCCGCCCCAGGCACCGGTCCACGGTCGCGCACGCCCTGACCGCCGCTTCCAGGACACCGGTATGGCCGACCATGTCGCCATTGGCAAAATTCAGGATCACCACCTCTATCGGAGTTCCGGCCTGCTCGCTTTTTGCAAGCGCCGCCAGCAGGGTATCGGTTATTTCTTCGGCGCTCATCTCCGGTTTTTGATCATAGGTGGCCACCTCCCGGGGGGAATTGATGAGAATGCGCTCCTCGCCGGGAAACGGCTCTTCCCTGCCGCCGTTGAAAAAATAGGTGACATGGGCATATTTTTCCGTTTCTGCAATCCGCAGCTGATGCACACCGTGCCGGCTCAGCTCCTCGCCGAGGATATGAGTCAGGACCTGGGGCGGAAAGGCAACGGGAAAGGTGAAATCCGCCTCATATTCGGTCATGGTCACCAGTTCAAGCAGGCGGGGACGGGGGCCGGGATCAAACTCGTCAAATTCCCGGTCTCCAAAGACGTGACACAGTTCCCTGGCCCGATCAGCGCGGAAATTATAAAAGATCACCCCGTCATCATCGCTGATCGTGGCCACCGGCGTTGCGTCCTCCCCGACAAGCACGGTGGGAACAATAAATTCATCGGTCTCGCCCCGCTGATAGGCATCTGTAACCGCCTGGACCGGATCGACCGCCGTGATTCCCCGGCCGTGGACCATGGCCTGCCAGGCCTTTTCCACCCGGTCCCAGCGCCGGTCCCTGTCCATGGCCCAGAAGCGGCCGCTGATGGTCGCGACCCGGCCGCAGCCGATCCGTTTCATTTCGGCCAGCAACTGTTTCATATATTCAAACCCCGAGGAGGGCGGCGTATCCCGGCCGTCCATGAAGCAATGGACATAGACCCTGGTCAATCCCCTGGCTTTGGCCATGGCAAGCAGGGCAAAGAGATGCCGGATATGGGAGTGGACCCCGCCATCGGAAAGAAGACCGAGTAGATGCAGCCCACTGCCGGCTGCAAGTACCTTGTCCATCACATCGGTCAGGACAGGATTTTTTGCCAGCTCACCCGTTTTGACGGCCAGGTTGATGCGGGTGTAGTCCTGATAGACGATACGACCGGCGCCGATATTGAGATGGCCGACTTCGGAGTTGCCCATCTGGCCCTCGGGCAGCCCGACCATGCCATTATGGGCAATGAGGGTGGTGTGGGGATACTCTTTTTGCCACCGGTCCATGTTCGGCGTATCGGCGACAAAAACGGCATTTGTCGGCCCGTCTTCGGCCACGCCCCAGCCATCGAGGATAGCAAGAAGAAGTGGAGTGTTTGTATGTTTCTGCATTGCCGGCCCCGTCTCTTTGTGAAAGTTACCTGTTAGTTCCTTACTCCTGAATTCCTGTCATAAAAAACAGGTAAGCGCAGACTCCGGGAAAAATTTCGGGTACGGTGCCTGCCCCCGGAGTCTCGCAAATAAGCGGAACGTAGTGAAGACTTCGGGCTCGCTTACCTGCGGGCGATAGGTGTTCATCATTTATGGCAGGTTATGATCGCCCGCAGGGGCGGGCTCCTACGATTTATTGGGTTGGGTTGCGGATAAAACCAGCCTTAGTCTGAATTGACAAAAAAAGATGGACAATTTTCAGACAAATCAACAAAATTGCTCAACCTACGCTGGGGAAAGCAGCTCCGATAACGGGATTCTCGGAGCGTCATGCCACAACCCTTCAAGATCATAAAACGAGCGTTTGTCCTTATAAAAGATGTGGACAACCACATCGTTAAAATCCAGCAGGACCCAGATGCCGTCCCGGAGTCCTTCACTATGTTTACTTGATACCCGCTTGGAACGCAACTCTTCTTCGATGGCCTCGGCCAACCCCTGAACATGGCGGGTGGACCATCCGCTCATAATGACAAAATAATCTGTAAACGACGACAAACCACGCACGTCAAGGACAACAAGATCTTCCGCCTTGGTGGCATCGGCAACCCGGGCACAGACGGCGGCCAGTTCACGACCGCTTTTTTCAAGGTATTCTTTTTTCAGTTTTCTCATACAATCCTTTACTCACCACAACATGGTGATTTTCTATTTTCCGCTCTTCTTACCCCGGCCCCGTCTCTTCCTCGGCGGAAACTCGAACCCCAGCTTACCCTTGTCGTCAAGGAGAAGAAAGGCGTCAAAGGGCCGTTTCTTTTTGGAGATAAAACCGGTGATAAGCTCCGTTTTTCCCCTGGAAAGCAACTGGGAGATATGGTCCTGGTCAATACGGCGGCCAAGGATCATTTTTGATATGCGCAGTCCCTTGTCCTTGTCGCCTGCCAGCGCCGATTCCGACATGAAGGCGGCCGGTGTTTCAAAGACCCGGGTCTGATCAATGGGGGATCTGCCAAGAGGCTCCTGCCTTTTAATTTCTTCAATATCAAGATGATCGGTTGCATCGGCAAAGATAAACTCGACCTTGGAATTATTCAGTCTGATTGATGCCGAAAACGGCTTGCCCTTTTTGGAAAGAAAATCCGCAAACGGTCCGATGGTTTCCCCCCGGATCAGGGCAACAACCTCATCGACATCCATGATCCGGCCGCCCAGCACCTTGCGGATCATGATCTTGTTATCTTCCGATTGATAGGCGGTGGCAGTCTCGAAAAACCTGATTCCGTTGACAGGTGAAAAAGGGGCCTCCTTTGGCTGTGTCTCATCCCCGTTTTTGACCTTTGCCACAATGGAGCTGGTCATTTTCCGGATTTCGGCCATGAACTGGTCCCGGGTCATGGTCCCTTTCAGTATCTGGTTGAGTTTGTACTCCCATTCCCCGGTCAACTCCGGCGAGGCCAGCACATCAATATGTTTATCGGTCAACAGGGACAGCAGCTCAAAGGCCTTGCCGGTCGGCACCAGTTCCCGCTGCTCGCGGCTGACATATTTTTCATTGATCAGCTTTTCGATAATGGCCGCCCTGGTGGCCGGAGTGCCCAGGCCCCGCTCTTTCATGGCCTCGGCCAGCTCCTCATCATCGATGAGCTTGCCCGAATGCTCCATGGCCGACAGCAGGGTGGCCTCCGAAAACCTTGGCGGCGGTTTGGTCTGGTGTTTCTGCAGCTCGATGTCCTCGCACCGGACCGGCGTGCCGGCTGGCAGCGGCTGCAGGTTGCCCTCCCCGCTGCCGGCCTTTACCCCGTAAATAGCCTTCCAGCCAGCCTCGATCAGGATTTTCCCCTCGGTGAGGAAGGTCTCCTGTTCAACAATGGACAACCGCCTGGTATTGTGAAAGACAGCGGGCGGGAAAAAAACCGCCAGAAAACGCTGCACAATCATCCGGTAGACCTTTTCTTCCGGCTCGGAAAGACCTTTGGGCAGCTCGGAGGTGGGAATAATGGCAAAGTGATCACTGATCTTTTTATTGTTAAAGATCCTTTTGCTCTTTTTGATAAACTTTTTCTGCAGGGCCTCGGCGGCAAAACGGCCATACTGCCATTCCTGCTGCCTGGTGACGATCTTCTTCACCGTCGGCAGATAGTCCTCCGGCAGGCAACGGCTGTCGGTTCTCGGGTAGGTGATCAGCTTATGGCGCTCATACAGGGCCTGGGCCAGGCCAAGGGTATTCTTGGCGGAAAAGCCGAAACGGCTGTTGGCCTCCCGCTGCAGCAGGGTAAGGTCATAAAGCGGCGGCGAACTCTGGGTCGATTTTTTACCGCTCTCTTCAACCCTTGCCTCCCTGCCCCTGCATTTTTCGATAATGGCCCTGGCCTTTTCCTCCTCCCACAACCGGTTCTTCCTGGCGTGGGGCCGGACCGGATCCTTTTTAAAATCGGGATCGATCCAGATGCCCTCGTATTGAACATCCTGGCAGTGAAATTCTCCATGCAGTTCAAAATAATCCGTGGGCACAAAGGCCCTGCGTTCCGCCTCCCGCTGTACCAGCATGGATAGGGTAGGCGTCTGCACCCGGCCGCAGGGTGTTTTGCGAAAGCCGCCAAAACGTGAATTGTAACAGGTCAATGCTCTGGTGGCGTTTATCCCGATCAGCCAGTCCGCTTCCGACCGGCAGAGGGCCGTCTCCTCAAGAGGCAGCATCTCTTCATTGTCCCGGAGGTTTGCCAGCCCCTCACGAATGGCATTTAAGGTCATGGACTGCAGCCACAGACGGCGGATGGATTTTCCCGCCACGGAACGGGTGGAAGCCAGTTTCAGGATATATTTGAAAATCAGCTCCCCTTCCCGACCGGCGTCACAGCCGTTGACAATGACATCAACGTCCCTTCTCCGGATCAATTTGGCAAGGGCATTGAACTGGGACTTTGTCCCCGGCAGCACTGTCAGCGGAAAAGGAGAGGGCAGGATGGGAAGATTGTCCAGAGACCATTTCTTGAATTCGGGGTTGATCTCTTCCGGATAGGCGATGGAGACCAGGTGACCGATGGCATAGGAGACTATGTAATCCTCACCTTCAAAATGGGTCCTGGTTTTCTTGAATCTGCCGGGCAGGGCCTTGACGATATCAGCGGCAACGCTTGGCTTCTCGGCAATGATAAGTGTTTTTCCCATGGACAGTATTCCGCTTGACCGGCCATGCCGGTTTTTTTTATTGTTTACAATTTATTTCCTGATTACCACCGAAGCTCAGTAAATCCGTATCAGGGATAACATCGCTCGATATCCGCTACTTGATTTGACATAAAATTCACCTGTTGCGCAGAGAGGTTCTTTTTGTTTAATCCCACCAAGCGATGGTATCCCTTGTTTCTGAGGATTGATGGTAATCAGAATTTAGTTTCACGACAACGAGGCGAGAAAATCCACTATTGCCCGATGGAACTCTTCCGGTTGATCGAGATAACAGGGATGGGGCGCCCCGTCAAGGACCACCCGGCTGCTGCCACCAATGCCTGCAAGCAAGATCTCGCTGTCGGCAAGGGGCGAGATCTGGTCTTCTCCTCCCCAGACAAGCAATGTCGGCACCTGTATCCCGGCAAGCCGCTTCTGATTTTCCTTGATGCCGACCGCGCCGACCAGAATCAGGGCCCCGACATACTCAGGGTAATCAAGGGCAAACTCCATGGCAATGCGTCCACCCATGGATGGGCCGAGCAGGACAGGCTTGCCACCGGTTTCCTGCTCGATAACACCCCGCAATACATTGGCGGCCTCTTCCTGGCAACTGTCTGATTTGCCAAATCCAGGCATGTCAACGGCGACAGCATGACAGCCATTGTCGGCAAGGGTGTCCAGGGTGGAGGTTTCCTGCCAGGTCTGGGCAGTGAATTTTAATCCATGCAGCAAAACAATATCCCTGCCCCCCGTTTCTCCGCTCTCGAGAATACGCAGCTTACAGGGGCCAACGATTATCTCTTTCTCAACGGTCATAAGGCCATATCCTCCTGTACCAGTAAAAAATATCGACGCGGATGCCGATACATCCCGGTCCGTGTCGACAATCAAAAAGATGAGAATGGAAAAAATGGTGAAAAGTGGTGACAACAGTTAGGCGACATCGCCATCTTTGTCAATATTGATGGCGTCGTAAAAACTTCGATCTACTGCGTCGTGTGTCCTGTGACGATTCTCGACATACTACATGTATAGTCAAGACCCGTCACAGAACACCACTCCTTGTATATCTGTGTTTTTACTTAGCCATCTTTAAGCATTGTCTGGACTTTTTACGGGTTCATCAATATTTATAGACTTGGAAGGAGTCGAAAAAGCCTGTGCAGAGATCAGATCATGGTCAGCACCTTGGCCCCCTGGAAGGAACCCTGCTGTAATTCCCGCAGGGCGGTATTGGCACGGGCAAGCGGATAACAGGTAACCTTTGGGGTAATGTTCATTGCAACAGCCAGCCGGAGAAATGCGCGCACATCCTCACGACAGACATTTGCCACTGTTTTTATCTCCTTTTCCCTCCAGAGGTGCTTCTCATACTCCAGCCGCAGCAGTTGCTCCCTGTCCCGGTCCTCCTTGCGGATGGCATTGATAACCAGGCGTCCGCCGGGACGCAGGAATGGCAGGACATCGACAACCGGTTTCCAGGCCGGGGTGGTGTCGATGACAACATCCATCAACTCCGGCGGGCGCTGATCACTCCTCCCGGCCCAGGAAGCGCCAAGGGCAAGGGCAAAGCGCTGCTGGCTTTCACTGCGGGCAAAGACAAAGACGGTACTGTCCGGAAAACGGTGCCGCACCATCTGCAAAACCAGATGGCCGCTACCGCCAAAACCGGTCAGTCCCAGGATTTGTCCATTTTCAAGGCCGCTCAGATTAAGGGAACGGTATCCAATGGCGCCACCACAGAGAAGCGGTGCTGCCTGAATATCGGACAGTTCCTCGGGCAGGGGATAGATAAACCCCTGCCTGGCGATCATGTATTCGGCATAACCGCCATGGACATCGCGGCCGGTGGCCGTAAATTCCGGACAGAGATTCTCCAATCCCCCGCGGCAAAAAGAACAGTGCCCGCAAGCGGAAAATATCCAGGCAACCCCGACCCGATCATGCAGCTGGTACCGGCTGCTCCCCTCACCCAGGGCGGCAACCCTTGCCACCACCTGATGACCGGGAATAACCGGAAACACCGGCGGTGGGGTCCGGCCCTCTATCTCATCCAGTTCGGTATGACAGACCCCGCAGGCATGGATGCGAAGCAGCACCTCTCCCGGACCCGGCTCGGGTATTTCCACCTCGCAGAACTCGAGAGGTTCGGAGGTGGCGGTAACAGGGGCACACTGTTTCAAAAGCTGGGCTTTCATGGCGCACACAGATCAATGGCAATCAATGGGGTAACAGACGGCCATAAACCAAAATCGGCAACCTTCCCAGGGGAAGGTTGCCGAAAAAACTTCAGCTCATCCGGTGAAATCCCGGCAAACCTGGACAGCGTCTACTGCAGAGGCGCCTTGTGCAACTGGTCCTGGAGGTCAGCACATTCCTCATTTTTGGCTGCGAGCTCCTTGACAAGTTCTGCGTTTTCCTCCTGTACCTCCTGCAGGGCGTCCTGTTGTTCTCTGATCTTGGACAGGAGCACATCCATATTGATCTTCACCCGATCAAGCTCGCGGCTGACCTCTTCAAGATCGGTATTTTTCTCCTCTACCAGCTTCTCCAGGCCGACAATCTGGGCCTTGGCCTTCTCAAGCTCCGCACAACCGCTTTCAGCGGCAGTATCGTCAGACGGCTGATCAGCTTCCTGGACAACCATAACCGTGGGTTCCTGCTGTTCTTCTTTGGAAACCTTTGCCATTGCGGCCTGTTTCATGGTTGCCATTGCCGACTGCATTTTCTTCATTGCAACCTGTAATTCATCGATCTGCGCATCTTTTTGTTTGATCTCCGCCTGAAGACCAGCGATCTTTTTCTGTAATGCACCCATCTCGGCCGCCTGGGCAGACAGTTTCTTGAGCTCGGCTTGCAATGATTCATTCTTCTTTTTCAGATCACCAATCTGTGCCGTCATAACCTGCCGCATTTTAGCGGTCTGTTCATCCTTTCCCTTCAGGGTGTTTTTCAGGGTGACGATCTTGGCCTGCAGAGTGCCAACTTTTTTCTGCAGGGCCTCCACCTGCCCTGATACGGCCCCCTGCGCCTGGGCAGCCAGTTGCTGCTGATGCATCAGCAGCTGGTGTGCCTGCGCCTTCAACTGCTGAACAGTGGCATCCCGCTCCGACAATCTTGCCTCAAGGCTTTTATTGGCCTTACGAAGGGTAACCAGTTCATTTCTGGCCTTTTCAAACCTGGTCTCGCATTGCTGCAGGTCTTTCTGCAAGCTGGCCGTCTTGGTCAAAACCGCGTCATGGGACTGGTTACTGACCACCTGCACAGAGGCAAGCTTTGCCTTCATCTCTTCGAGCTCTTGGCGCAATACCCTGGAATTCCGGTTACCCACTGATCCCCAGAGGGAGCCCAGGATAACCAGGCCGGCCAGTACACCAATGGTGATGTTTTTCTTGTCCATCGTAATCTAACTCCTCAATAATGTTTATTCTCTGACAGTGTCAGGTTGCACTGCCCGGGCCGGCGGCAACTCGCTCTTTTGCCCTTCTTTATCAGGTTTAATGCCTGCCGCCTTATCGGCAGGTTCTGCCAATCCGCCGCCAACCGTCATCGGCGCTGAAAGCAGATCGGGATCAATCTTGGATATCTCCTCGTCAATACGATGTAAATTTCGCTTCACCTTACCAACGATATCGGCCTGGGGATATTTAACTAAGATATCCTGCAGTAACCGACGGGAGGCAAGTAATAATTTTTTCCGGCTCCAGAGATCATGGGTCCGGCCGGAACGGACAAAGAGCTCCGCTGCCCGCCTGCGGTCTTCCCGGGCGGCAAGATTGGCGGCCTCATCAATCTTTTTGCGGGCCCGATCATCGTAGGAGGTCCCCAATACCTTGGTGAAGGCCTCGATGGCCTTGTCATATTCGCGGGCCCCAAGGGCGGTCATTCCCGCATTCCAGTTTTCCTGGGCCTCTTGCTCCTGGGCAAGCACGGTTGTTTCCCGATTTATGGCTTCGGCCGTCCGCAACTTACGGGCCCTGGTTGCCAGTTCCTGCTGTTTATCAATGGGAAGAATCAACCGGGGTATTCGTTCAATAACCAGTAAGGCATCCTGAAATCTTTTTTCCGCTGCCAGACGATCAACCTGCTGGAGCAATTTGTTGTACCAGGCATCGGCCTGTTTTCGGTTAATGGTGACCAAGTGATCAACGCTTGAGGAAACAAGTGAATAGGGATAGGCTTTCAGGTAGGCTTCGGCCTTTTTGACCACCGTATACCCATCTCTTTCGGGATTATAGGCAAGAAAACTGCGCAACAGTTCGGCATAGGCCTTCACCTCCCTGCTCTGCTGATTACTCACATCCAGGGCGGCGAGCTGTTGTTTTGCCCATTCATTTTTTTCCGCCAGTCCCTGGTAGGCATCGACAATTTCATTGTACTGTTTTTTTGCCGGTTCATAGGAACCAAGGGCAAAATCGAGATCACCGATCAACTGCATCAGGGTAAATTCCCATTGCGCCTGATCCTGCCGCCGTATCCTGGAAAGAAGATTGGTAAACACCTTCCTGGCTTCGGGTTCCCGACCGGTCTTCATCAATGCCTGTCCATAGGCAAAGGTCAAGTCATAGGGGATGGAACCGGATAATCTGGAGGAGAGCTGTTCATAAAGGGCAATTGTCTTTTTGTACTCACCGGCAGCATAAGCCGTGGAAATCGCACGTTCTTTCTCTGTAACAACTTCCTTGTTCAACGGTGCAAGGGCATTTTCCGGATGTTCCTGCGCCAATAGACGGCCGCAGTCACCTTCGAGAAAGCCAAAATCCTTTTTTTCAAGATCCAGCAAATCATTACCGGAAAACAGGACCCTGGACGGTATCGAATCCCTGTGTAAAAGCTGCTGATGCAGTCGATTGTATCCGGCAAGAATATCTTCAATCTGCTGCTGGCAACCGGTCAGTTTATCCTGCTTTTTCCGGTCATCAGCCAGAGCGGCCAGGGAACCTTCTAGATTTTTAACCGTGGCAAGTTTTTGTTCATAGGAAAAAATACGCTCGTTGATACGGGTCAGCACAGGTAAGAGCACGTCGGTATCTTCAACGGATGGTTCAGAAGAACGCTGCTCCACGCCGGCGGAATCGCCAGTGGTCCGTTGCCGGACAGGCAACGGTTCATGAACATCCCTGGCCGCTTCACCCCGGGCAGGTCCCTGGTAGGGCGGAATCATTGTTTTCTCTGCCACACAACCTGCAAGCAGCAGGAAGCTGACCCAGAAAGCAACGGAATAACAAATGTGTTTTTGTCGAATGCGCATAAAAACCACAGATTCATGGCCGGAGCAGGTAGACGGAACATCGTCAGACCTCCGGATTAACCAGCCACAGTTGTACTCACAACCAAAGCCCGTAGGAGCGGCTTCAGCCGCGAAATTTTCATGGTTATCCAGGTAATCGGGAAGAGCTCTATTCGCGGATAAATCCGCTCCTACAGCACATGCACCAACCTGCGTAACCTTATTTTCGGATAAACCAGCATGGCTGGACCGTAATTTACCGTTCCAGCCACAACGAACGATGAAAACAGTCCTAAATGACACCGCTACGCAGGCTATTTTTTCAACAAAACAAACTATCAGATTCCGTGACAAGCTACAATTGCTTTTTTCCACTTTTTCTTTTCTCCCTGTCTCCGGCGCTCATTGACAGGACACACCCTGAAAAAAACGGCCTTAACCACAGTCCTTTTGCAGGGAAACGGAGATTCATCATTGTTCGCCAGGGACAGTCTGGTCATTGTCCCAAAAGGGCTTGAAAAAGCGCGCCGGATCAAAACGGCCGCCTGTCCCGACTATGCCATAGGTC
>WFZC01000089.1 GCA_015489765.1 Desulfobulbaceae bacterium | reverse complement strand
GGTTGAATTTTTGAAAGATGAGATCACGTGATTCGGCCGGAACCCCCGGCCCCTGGTCGGCAATACAGAGGACAAATTGTTCCGGTTCTTCAACAAGCTTAATGGTTATTTCCGTTTGTTCCGGGCTGAATTTAACAGCGTTGTCCAGAAGATTTGTTATCGCCTGCAAGAGAAGGGAGGCGTCACCGATGAGAGGCGTTGCCCGTCTCGGCAGAATTTGTTTGAGGGTGATGTATTTTTGGTCGGCAATCTGTTTGATAAGATCGGCCGCCTCGTTGATCAGGGCAACGGGGTCAAGGGGCATTTGTTTGATCTCCCGGCTGCCGTGTTCCAGGCGGGTCACATCGAGAAAGTCTTCGATGAGTTTGTTCAGACGCCCGGCCTGCTCGGAGATCTTATCAACATAGAGTCGGTTTTCACCCTGCAGGTTGCCTGCCAGCATCTCGGCGTAGCCGAGAATAACGGTCAGTGGCAGCTTCAGCTCATGGGAAACCACGGAGACGATTTCATCTTTCAGTTCTTCCAGCTCTTTTATTTCCGTGATATCGGTAAGAAGAGCCAGTATTCCATCAAATTCAATATCGTTGATAATCACCGAATGAATAGTGACCCGGAAAAATTTTTTGCGGCCATGTGTTGCCAGCCTGATATCAAGGGTGGTGGAAGAACCCGGTTGACCGGAAGGCGCGATGTCGTCAATGGATTGACCTTCCCGTGGTTGGCTGGTTTTCAGCAGTTGGAAAAAGTCTGAAAGTTGGGGTAAGTCATCCCGGCGAGGAGAAAAGGTCTTCCAGAAGGTGGTGAACATGGCATTGGCCAGGATAACTTTTTCGCTTTTCCGGTCCCAGAGGATAAGGGGCGGTAGCTCTTTACTCAGGAGATTTTCGATAAAATGGTGCTGCAGGCTGAGCGCCTTGACCCCTGCCTGCAGACGGGCCAGGTGCTGGCGTACGCCACCGGAGTCGGGTGGTGGTTCCAGATTGAAGATTTGAGTTGGTATATTGGTATAAATGAGTTGGAGTCCCTGGGCCAACTGGTTGTCAAGGCTGACCATTTCCGAGTATATCCTTCTGGCCGTCCAGATCCGTTCAGTGATCAGGTGAACGAGATAGCAGAGAATGAGAAAGAGAAGGGCAGGTACGGGATCAGAAAAGAGATTTCTGCGAAAGAGAAGGATGGATGCCACGATCAGCACAGAGGCAAGAGCAAAGTTGATCAGGAGGTTGAATTTTTCCGTCCTGCCCGGCCAGATGAAAAGACAGAGAAAACCGGTGGCGAGAAAGGCGAGCCAGGCCAGGAAAGGGGCCGGCCGCAGCCATGTCTTTGTGACCAGGTTGTTGAGGACGGTGGCCTGGATCTCAACGCCCGGGGTCTGGAAACGGGTGGTAAACGGCGTCACATGGGTATCGCCGATACCAATGGCCTCGGCCCCGACAAGGACGTATCTGTTTTTAAAGAAATCTGCCGGAATTTTCCCCCGGAGAACATCTATGTAGGAGAGATAGAGAAAGGTGTGTTCCGGCCCGTAGTGATTGATCAGTAAAGGGGCATTGGGGAACTGATGTTGTGGCAGGCCAGCGGCCTGGGCCATGACCAGGGCGAAAGCGGGCAGGGGCCCGCTGTCGGTTTTTTGCATGAGCCTGGCCTTGCGGACAATTCCGTCCCGGCCGAGAATAATCTCAATATGGCCGGAGCCAAAATAGTTGTTCAGTGATGGAGCGGGACGGAGAATTTTTTTATCACTATTGCGCACCGAGGCCAGAACGACCGGAGGTGCTGTTTTCATGGCCTGGTTAAACTGATAATCCTGGGGGCCCTTCTCGCTGAAGAGAAAATCAAAACCGATTACCCCGGCCTGGTGTAAACGTGCGAGCAAGCGGGCATGAAGTCGGCGGGGAAACGGCCAGGGCCCCAACGTTGCCAGGCTGTCATCATCAACCCCGATAATGATGATATCCTGACTGGGCGGTATGGGGCCGCGCAGGAGAAACAGTCCATCCAGGGTCTTGTTTGACAGTGATGCAACAATGCCGGTTATCGATAACAACCCCAGGAGAAGGGCGGTTGCAAAAAGGATTGCCAGGCGGTTCAACACGCTTTTTACTGGTGCTGCCGGCTGTCCGTTACAGGATTATTGCCAGGGCGATAAAACCTAGCACAGCTATCCCGTGGGGCAACCATGAAGATTCGGCTTCAACGGTCATTGTCTGGGCTGGCGTCCAGGGGCTTTTCAGGCCGTCTTCCGTTATCGAACGGATGCGGACGAAATATTTGCCGTTAACCAGTTGAAAATTGATGGGGTATGATGGCTTTTTCAGATTGTCATTCTCCGCAATCAGGTCGTTAAATGATTTATCGGTGGCGATCTGAATCATGTATCCTGCCGCGTTGGCCATGGCCGGCCAGCGGAGGGTGATCTTTCCATCCTTCCCCTGGGGTGAGGCATTTAGGCTGCCGAGCTTCGGCCGGGCCATGATTTGCCAGCTCAGAGGTGTGGAGTAAAGGGTCGTAAAACCGTCGTCTGTTTCCAACTGCACGCGGAAGAAATATTTTCCCGGTTTGAGCTCAGGCGTGATGTAAAAATCCTTTGTGGTTTGCTGTCTGTCAATCAGGTGGGTGAAACTGGAATCCGTTGCCAGTTGGATGTTATAGTGGTCAGCGAGATCGGAGCGCAGCCAGCGAACCTTGACCGTTGGTGTGAAAAATTTCCGGTTCGATTCAGGGCTGGAAATTATTGGCGCCCCGGGATTGGTCCGTATGTGGAGAACAGCCGGGCCCGTGGGCAGACTTTCAAATCCCTGCCGGTCGGTGGCGGTTACAAAGAGAAAATAGCTGCCGTCGGCAAGCGTGGACAGGGAAAAATTTTTCCCTGGAGGGGCGGATTGTTCTGTCAGGGTGTTCATGCCTTGCCTGTCGCTTGTAACCCGCAACCGCATGGAGCGAATATTGTTCTGCCTGGGAGCGGAAATAACAACGGGCAGGACACGGTAGATATCCTGCAGCTCAGGCATCTTTGGGCTTGGCGGCAGGGCATGCGGTGGTGCCGGTGGTTTTCCTTTTTTTACTTTGGCTCCCTGTCCTTTGGCGACCAGGACCTCTCTGCCAGCAGCGCTGAGGGCTACCCGTCCCCTGAGGGTTTCAACAACACTTGTCTCCGCATCTGCCACCTTCAGGCGAAACTCGGTGCCTCGTATGCCGGTAATCGCCATCGGGGTCCTGGTCCTGAAGTGTTCATTGGGTTTGAGTTTTCTCTCAATGGCGTTGGTCATTCTTCCGCGATTTAGAAAAAATTCCGCCTGCAGGTTATTGTCGGCAAGCCGCATCAGGTAGACCAGCAGCATCTTTGATTCGGGCCCTATGCGGGAGTGTTTGTTGTCGGGATATATCAGATGGACATATTCATCATCCCGAGTAACGACCGTCTGGCCGGGAAGAACACTATCACCTTTGTGGAGCTGTTGAGTTCTGTTTTGCCTGGTAACAAGCCGGGGCGCACCCTTGACGGAAATGACCTTGGCCGACACCTCTTTCGTGCGCAGGATTGAAAGCGGCACCTGTAGAGTGGTATCTGCATAGATAATATATGGCGCTGCAAGGCCGTTGATATGGGCAATGATCTTCCAGTCCGATGGCCTGAGGCAGTACTGTCGGGCAATTCGGATCAAATTTGTCCCCTTTTGTACATGCAGAGGCACCAGTGTCTGTGCCTCGGCCAACAGAGAAGTGGGCAGGAAAAGGAGGAAAAAGAATACCAGCAAGAGAGTGACGGATGCCGGTGACCGGCGTCCAGATGTATTACAGGAGCGCATAGGGTTCTTTCCGGATTTGAAAATTAAAAGGTCGAGATGGTATCAGTAAGTTTGTAGCCGATCCCTGGCACCGCCTGTAACTGCAGGGTGGTGACATCACGGGATTTTAACTTTTTCCGTATGTTGGCAATATGCATCACCAGTGCCTTGGTCTGGGAATTGGGGTCATAGCCGAGTATTTTTTCCAGTATGATCCCATGCGGGACCACCTGGTTGATATGTTCGGCCAGGAAATAGAGAATATTAAATTCCGTTTTCGTCAGCACTATCTTGGATCCGTCGGCGAGGAAAACTTCCCGGGCAAGCGGATCAATGGTCAGCGAGCCAATGGTAATGGCACGGGGATTGTCGACCGATTGCGCATTTCCAGTTCTCTGTAGGATGGCTTGTACCCTGGCATACAGTTCCCGCAGGCTGAAGGGCTTGGTAACATAATCATCGGCGCCAAGATCGAAACCTTTAAGTTTTTCTTCAACCCGGTTCTTTTCGGTCAGCAGAATCACCGGTACGGAGAAATTGTCCCGGCGCAGTTTTTCCAGCAGCGTCAAGCCGTCCACATAGGGAAGAATAACATCAAGGATGATGATATCCGGGTGAAATGAAGAGATCATCTCCAGGCCCTTATTCCCATCCTCGGCCACCGCGGCCCGCATCCCCTGGGATGAAAAGAAAAAACGCAGCATTTCAGCAATGCCGGCATCATCTTCAATGATCAGGATATTGGAATATTGGTGTTTGAGCATGGTAAAACAAGGTCACGTTGTGTCGCAGCTGTTTTGGCGCCGTGGATTCAACCGGCCATAATTCCGTTAACATTACACGTTATCAGAGGGCCTTGCAAGATGTTTTCCTGGCATCCAGCGATGTGGTGCTATCATCTGTGGCGGCAGGAAAAATGGGAGGATGTATATCCGAAAATAGTCCCATGGCGGTGATGGCGTCGTAAAAACTTTGATCTACTGCGTCGTGTGTCCTGTGGCGATTCACAACATACTACCTGTATAGTTGAGACCCGCCACAGAGCACTACTCCTCGGAGTCTCCGCTTCGCTCCGCTTACCTGTATATCTGTGTTTTTACTTAGCCATCTCTGAAAAAAATTTGGACTTTTTACGAGTTCATCATGGCGGTGTCTTTGCAGATTGTTTTCATCATTCGAAGTCTACGCTTATCTGTTGAGGCTGGGACGCTAAAATATGGTCCAGCCATGTGCTGGATTACCTGGAATAGCTGATCCCGGTGAGGAGCGCATAGCCGATGAGCCAGAAGACCATGAACAGAAGTACAGGTTTTTGTTGCTGCTTCTGTTGGGGGAGGAAAAACAGGGCCATGAGCAGGGCAAGAGGTACGAGAACTCCTGCCCAGAGGGGAGGGAAATAGCGCAGCAGTTCCTGCAAGCCCAGAAAGAACCAGGGGCCGGCAATATGGGTAAGCCCGATCCGGTCAGGCTCCATGGGAGCTTTGAGCAGTACGGCACCGGCAAAGACGGCAAGGGTCATGGGAACATGGCGGGCCAGGGAGGCACGATATTTGTGCAGGTGTGTCCAGAGACAGAGACATCCCAGGGCTATGAGTCCTATCAGGTGGTTGGCGTACACCTTGAGCACTCCATTTGCGGCAATATCAAAGAAAAGGCTGTTGATCGGTTTACCGATGACCGGGATGGAAAGGGCAATGTGCTCGGCAATGGCGCCGGCCGCGGAGCCGGTGGCATCGCCCCGCAACACATATCCGGTAAAGAGCAGGAGAAGACCGATCGGTATGCTTGCCGTCAGCCGTACCCAGGTCAATCGGTCGGGGTCTGGCTCATTTTTGGCAATAACGGCGATCAGATGACAGAGAAGCAGGAGAAAAAAGGCCTGACTTGAATAAAAATGCAGGGACCGCCAGAATGAACCATAGGGAGCGACCAGTTCCAGGGCGGCTGTAGAGTAGAAAGGATCAGCGGGGTCGTATTGAAGGGCAAGAACGATTCCAGAGAAGATGGAAATGTAGAGGCAGATCAGGGCCCGGCCACCCCAGCGGGACTTGGTGAAGGCCCGTATGATTGTTTTGCCGGAAAGCACCATTACAGAGTAACGACATAATCTTTGATTGTGCCATCGCTGTTTTTTCGTACTTCAACGGCAAGGGCTGGGAGACGACGTTTGGCCGGACCGTGCAGAACCTTGCCCCGGCGGGTAAACCGGCTCTGATGGCAGGGACATTCAATGATTCGTTTGTCTTCCAGATAGGAGACCCGGCAGCCGAGATGGGTGCAAGTGCGGGAAACGGCAAAGGGTTTTTGGGGATCATTAAAGAGAATAAATTCACGCTCGGCGTGATAGCCGGACAGGGGCAGGGGCGCAGCAATCGTTTTATAACGGGGCCTGGGGGGTATTTTATGGCCCAAAAAGCGCAGCAGGGGATAGAGCAGGGAAAGAGAGAGGGCAGCTCCTGCCCACTTCAGGCAACGGTCAAGAAAACTTCGTCGTTCTATAAGGATGTCGGCCTTAGTCGTTTTTGTCGGCATGATATGCATTCTGTAAAGCCTGGCGGACATGGTCTGGAACCAGACCGGAGATGTCTCCATGGTGCTTTGCCGCATCTTTAATTATACTTGAGCTGATGTAAATCCAGCGCAGACCGGTCATCAGGAAAACCGTGTCCACCTCGCGGGCAAGTTTTCTGTTCATCAGGGCAAGCTGAAATTCATAGTCAAAATCGGACACGGCCCGCAGGCCGCGGACAATGGCGCAGGCCTTTTGGGATACGGCATAATCGACAATAAGGCCATCGGTGGCATCAACCCCCACTCTGTCATCATCAGGGCCAAAGCATGCCCTGATCAGCCGGATACGTTCTTCAAGGGGGAATAACGGCTGTTTGCCGACATTGATTGCCACGGCGATTATGACCCGGTCAAAGAGGTTCAACGCCCGTTCGACAATGTCAAGATGACCATTGGTGATAGGATCAAAGGTGCCGGGATAAACGGCCACTGTGGGTTCGGAAGAGGGAATTTTCGGACAGTGTGAGAGCGGGCACATAATTCAATCATCGGGAAGAGGGGCGTAGAGCCAAATACCGGTTTCACCGTAGCGGCGGCTGTCCCTGAGCTTCAGCCGTTTCAGTTTTTCAGGCAACAGCTGGTTCTTCTTTTCCTCGACAAGAACAATTCCATCACCTGTGATGAGTTCAGAGTCTTCTACCATTTCCAACAGTCTCTTTGCCAGGTTTTTTTCATAGGGAGGATCAAGGAAAACCAGGTCAAAACAAGAGTTGGCCGGCAGATGGGCCTGCAACCTGGCAAGACTTGAGCTTTTTTTTAGATCGAGTTGAAAGGCACGCGCCCGGGCATCGGGAAAACAGCGCCGCAGATTGTGGGCGATAATCTCAAGGGCGGTGCGGTCGCGGTCGACAAAAACTACCGATTCCGCTCCCCGGCTCAGGGCTTCAAGGCCATAAGAACCGGTTCCGGCAAAGAGATCGAGAACCTTTGCCCCGGCAAGGCGTTCGGCCAGGATGTTGAAAACCGCCTCCCGGACGCGGTCGGTGGTCGGCCGCAGATCATGGTGTTTTTTGCCCGGACCTTTCAGGGTATGCCCTTTGGCTGTACCGCCAGTGATCCGCATAACAGACCAGATGGGTTTTCAAGACCCCTGATTCTCTTCAAGGCGGGCCAGGATGGTTTCCCCGGCCCGAACCTGCTTGCGCAGGGCGGTTTCAACTTTCGTGCCCGTAGGCAGGTACAGATCGACCCGGGAGCCGAAACGGATGAGGCCGTATCGTTCACCAGCGGCCACCTTGTCATTTTCTTCCGCCCGACAGACAATGCGACGGGCAATAAGACCTGCCACCTGGACAACGGTGTAGGGAATGCCGGTTTCCGTGACCAGGGAGACTGCGCAGTATTCATTGTGCAGAGCTGCCTTGTCCTTGTCGGCGGAATAAAATTTTCCCGGTTTGAATGAGACGTTTTTGACCGTGCCGGCATGGGGAATCCGGTTGACATGAACATTAAAGACATTCATGAATATTGAAATCTTCAGGCTTTTTCCAGCGAAAAAACGGTCATCATTGACCTCTTTGATGCAAATGACCCTGCCGTCCGCCGGACAGATTACGGCCCATGGATCATTCGGGGTGACCCGTGTTGGATCGCGGAAAAAATAGATGATAAATATCGTAATGATCAGGCCTCCAAAGGCGAGAACCATCGGTCCGGTCAGGGCCAGGATAAAGGTGATAAATCCGGCCAGGGCGATAAAGGGATACCCTTCCCGGGCAAGGGGCATGTGTTCTTTTTTCATGGAGTATACACAGGCGGAGAAAAGAGGCAGGGGAAAAAATGAGAAAAGGCATGGCCCCCAGCCATGCCTTGTATTCTGCCGGAGCAGATCATCCGTAACCTATTCCTTCCCTGGTCAGTTTTTCGGCGCCCTGGCCATGGCGATTGTTCCCGTGCGGACAATTTCCTTGATGCCGATGGGACGGAGGATATCGATGACGGCCTTGATTTTGCTCTCCGGACCGGTAATTTCCACGGTATAGGTTGTCGGGCTGACGTCAACAACCTTACCGCGAAAAATATCGATTACCCGCAGGACCTCGGCCCTGGTGTTTGCCTCGGCCTTGACACGGATAAGGACCATCTCCCGCTCGACAAATTCACCTTCGGTGATGTCGGTGACCTTGATAACATCAATCAATTTGTGGAGCTGTTTGGTGATCTGTTCGACAATGGAGTCATCTCCGCGGGTGACCAGGGTCATGCATGAGACTCTGGGATCCAGGGTCTCGGCCACGCAGAGGCTTTCAATGTTGAAACCACGGCCGCTGAAGAGGCCGGTCACCCGGGAGAGAGCGCCCGGTTTATTTTGGAGTAATACGGAAAGTGTATGTTTCATTGATTTTTCCTGTACCTGATATTCTTAACTGGAGCGTCGTGGGTTGTCCTCAGACAAGCAGCATTTCCGTTGTTGCCTTACCAGCCGGAACCATGGGGAAGACACCTTCTTCCCGGCTGACGGCAAAGTCCATGATAACCAGCTTGTCCGTGGCCAGGGCCTCCTGAATGACCGGTTCGACCTCATCTTTTTTCGTTGCCCGTAAACCTACGGCCCCATATGCCTTGGCCAGTTCGACAAAGTCCGGGGTGATCTCCATGACTGTGGCTGAGTAACGTTTATTGTAGAACAGCTCCTGCCACTGGCGAACCATGCCCAGATAGCCGTTGTTGAGAATGGCCACCTTGACCGGGGCGTTATACTGACGGGCAGTGGCAAGTTCCTGGATGTTCATCTGAATGGAACCATCACCGGCAACATCGATGACGGTTTTGTCCGGAAAGGCCAGTTTGGCGCCGATAGCAGCCGGGAGGCCGTATCCCATGGTGCCCAGACCACCGGAGGTCAGCAGTCGTCGTGGTTCGTTGAATTTGTAGAACTGCGCTGCCCACATCTGGTTCTGGCCGACCTCGGTGGTGATAATCGCATCGCCGCCGGTCAGCTTGTTGAGGACCTCTATGACATACTGCGGTTTGATGATATCACCTTCATCGCGATAGGTCAGGGGATGTTTTTCGTCCCACTGGCGGACCTGATCGAGCCAGGGCTGATGTTTTTCTTTCATTGCCTTCGGAGCAAATTCCTTTGAGTCGTCAAACCAGCTGTTCATTGCCCGCAGGGCATGCTTGCAGTCGGCAACAATGGGGATGTCGACATCTACATTTTTGCTTATGGAGGTCGGGTCTATGTCAATATGGATAATCTCGGCATGGGGGGCAAAGGCATCCAGTCGGCCGGTGACACGGTCGTCAAACCGGGCGCCGACTGCGATCAGTAAATCGCTCTTGGCCACGGCCATGTTGGAGGCATAGCTGCCGTGCATGCCAAGCATGCCCAGTGACAGCGGATTGGTTCCAGGAAAGCCGCCAAGTCCCATCAGCGTCATGGCGACCGGCACGCTCAGTTTTTCCGCCAGCTCGGTCAGCTCCTTGTTTGCGTCAGAGAGAATAACACCACCGCCAATATATAGCACGGGACGCTTGGCCTTCAGGCAGGCCTTGCATGCCTTTTCCACCTGTCCGGGATGGGGATCAACCGTGGGTTGGTAGGTCTTCATCTTGATCGGTTTCCGCTCCGGAAAAGACATCATCGAGGCAACAACGTCTTTGGGCAGGTCAATAAGCACCGGTCCGGGCCGTCCGGAAGATGCAAGGTAGAAGGCTTCCCGAATGGTCGCCACCAGCTCGTTTGGGTCACTGACTAGATAATTATGCTTGGTGCAGGGACGGGTAATGCCGACGATATCAACCTCCTGGAAGGCGTCATTACCGATCAGGGCCCTGGGCACCTGTCCGGTAAAGACCACAACAGGAATGGAATCCATGTAAGCGGTGGCAATGGCCGTTACCCCGTTGGTTGCTCCAGGGCCGGAGGTCAGCAGGGCCACCCCGACTTTGCCGGTGGCCCGTGCGTAGCCGTCGGCGGCATGGACGGCGCCCTGCTCATGCCGGACCAGAACGTGTTTGATGTCGGAATCGAGCAATTCATCATACAGATCAATAACCGCACCCCCGGGAAATCCGAAGATTGTATCAACTCCTTCTTCCTGCAGGCATTTTATAATGGCCTGCGAACCTGTTATTTTACTCATCGGGTTATCCTTTTACGTTGTTGGCTCAAACATACCGGCAGCCGGATTGGGGCCACCTTGAAAAATTGCCGCCCGATCTCTGCGTCACAGAAAAATGAAAAATGCTCACATATGACTAATATGCTGTGCTTTTTAACTTTTCTGTTCCTCGGAGTCTATGCTTGCCTGACCTCGAACGAAAATTCTAATTTTTCAAGTCACCCTTGGGTTAATATCTCAGTAATCAGGGGTCGATTGATATTTCTATAAACGTGACAAGGGGACGTTTCACCTGAAAATACTGAAGAGTAACGGCAAAATATATAAAAGATGAAATATCCTGTCAAGGTATAAAGAGTTTGTCAGGAAAGAGAATTCTTCCTGGTAGAATAAGAAAATAGTGGAAAGAGCTAAACAGTCCCAGGAAGTGATGTTCGTCAAATTGGTCAACAAGTCCCTACGTCTCTTTTTTTTCCGTGTCTGCCCGACGACAGGGCAGGGTGAACGAGAAGACCGCGCCGCCGTCCGGGTTGTTTTCCGCCCAAATCCTGCCGTTGTGATCGCTTATGATCTGTCGGCAGATGGCCAGGCCAAGACCGGTTCCGCCGGAGCCGGTTTTGGTTTGGGAACTCTGGATAAACTTATGAAAAATCGTCTCACATTCATCTTCAGGGAGCCCTACCCCCTGGTCCTTGACCATGACTTTGAGAAAGCGTTGTTTATTGACAAAGACCATACAGGTTTCAAAAGTAATCCGCCCGCCGGGTCTGGAAAATTTCACCGCATTTGACAGCAGGTTACGCAACACCTGGTCGATTCTGTCTCGGTCAAAGAACAGGCGCCTGCATTCAGGAGCGATTCGTTTGTCTATGCGAAGTTCTTTTTCCTTGGCAACCGGAGTAAACTCGGTCACCACGATATCGATCTGTTCTTCGATGTCATTGAGCCGGTGCGTATAGTCCATTTTGCCCGATTCCAGCTTGGCCAGATCGAGCAGATCGTTCAACAGGGCCATCAACCGATCACCACTGGCGGAAATTTCCGTAAAGTATTCCAGCAGCTTGTCCCGTGGTACCTTGTCTATGCGTTTTCTGCCGAACTGGGCATAACTGAGGATCCCATGCATGGGAGTACGTAGCTCATGGCTCATGTTGGCAAGAAATTCCGTTTTCGCCCGGTTGGCAAATTCCGCCGCATCCCTGGCGGCAACGGCCTCTATGGCCATTTCTTCCAGTTCCCTGTTCTTGATCTCGATTTCCATGGTCCGCGCCCTGACCTTTTCCTCCAGTTCCCGGCGATGGCCGGCCAGCAGGAGGTCCCGCTTGGCAATTTCATTAAGCATACTGTTAAAGGAATCGGCGAGCAGGCCGAATTCGTCTCCACGCCTCCATTGAATTCGATGGGTAAAGTCCTTTTCTTCCGTGATATTTTTCATCGTCTGCACAAGATCCATCAGAGGTTTGGAAAATATCCGCTGCAATCCACCGGCAAGGAAAAGCACGATGATAAAAATGAGCAATGTGGATACTCCGAGAACGGTATAGTACTTTTTCAGCAGAGAATGGACCTTTTTCATGTCATCAATCAGGCATATTACTCCTATCATTTCATTGTCACGGGTAATCACTCGCATGATATGGAGGTGGCCTCTGTTATCCTGAAAACGGACTTCATTGACGGTGTGTGGTGGGACTCCCATCTTTTTTATCTGCGAGCGGTCCTCTGCGTTATGCCTGGAAATATCCGCCCTTGGGGTATTTTCAGCATTCCATCGGGCAAAGAGATGCCCATCCCGGTCATACAGGCATGCGCCGATGATACCAGGTTTAATCCTAAGTGAAGAAAGTATTTTTTTGGCCGCATCTTTGTCCTGAAAGAGAAGAGCGCCCTCACTGTGCCACCCGGCTAGATCGGCCATGGAGCGAAGCTCGTCTATAGCTGAAATCGTGGCGATATTTCTTTCTTTGATTGCCACCAGGCTAACGGCGCAGAGTAGCGTTATGGCTGCCGTCAACGCCATGATCAGAATCAATTTTACCCGGATGGGCAGATCAGCAAATCGCAGGCTCATTGTTCGGATTCTCCAATGGACGGGTGAACGATGGTGGCCAGTTCAAGAAGAGAGGAGCTGAGCTTGAGGCCTGATCTGCGGACGGCATCAGGGTTGATGCGAAAGCGTATCCTTCCCTGCTTGAGAAAAAAGGTTATCATCCCGCCTGCCCGGGTAAATTCGCTGGTTTCTCCTATGGTCAATACCGGCCTGCCTTTGACGGCCTCCATAATTCTTGCCATGTTTGTCCTGGTTTCCCTGGTTACAAACAGGAGGTCGCAGTCCCCAAGGCCGGCGAGGTTGTCTACCCATTTAAGGACAATGGTCCTGTCCTTGACTGTTTTTCCACCAATTCCGGCAAATGATGCAAGTATCGCTTCATCACCCATGAGACAGAGACACATGCCCTTTTTTTTCTGTTTGGAAACGGAATCCTCGGGCCAGCGGGTGAATTTGGCAAAGTTTCGCACCATGGCCGCCTTAACGGTATATTCCGGGCCAACCTCTGCCGGGACAACCGAGGCCCCTGCCAGAACCGTCAGCAGGAGAATAATGGCGATGATGATGGGACAAACAGGTATTTTCATGCAGGGAGGGAGCTGTGTATTGTGCTGTCTGGTACGGAAAATTGTCGAAAAATCGCTTTCATCACCAATGATATTTCAGGTTGAGGAAGACACTTGGTTCAACACTGACGGGTCTGGCAATGACCGACGGAACGTCCCACTTCACGCCGCTGTTGAACAGGTTTTTGAAACCAGCCGAAAGCGTTCCCCGCGGTGAAAAGTGGTAATTTATACTGCCGTCGGCCCGGAAATGAGCATCCGTCCGCCGGGGGGATGCGTATTTTGTGGTGACGTTATTGTCGTGGGCTGGTTCGTAAAGAAAAAACAGGGAAAAATCCAGAGCGTCA
This sequence comes from Desulfobulbaceae bacterium, assembly GCA_015489765.1. Lineage (GTDB taxonomy): Bacteria > Desulfobacterota > Desulfobulbia > Desulfobulbales > Desulfobulbaceae > DRLX01. The sequence goes on along the minus strand of WFZC01000089.1, from coordinate 13,253 downwards.
CTGAAGGTGTAGCGGCTGTTTACGGTGATTTTATAGTCGGGCGCGTACTGGTCATTGATATTTCCCCGGTAGATGGAGTCCTGTTCCCTGGAGCGCCTGTGGAACCAGGTCAGGCCCAGGTCTGAATGCAGGGCCTTGCCGATATCGACTCCCAGGCTCATTTCCGCGCCCCATGTCGTGGATTTGATATGGTTTGTGTAGAACTGGTCAATTCTGGTCATGGGCCCCATGTGGGTAATGCGCAGTGCCGTGGGATCAATAATAATTTCATCTCGTGTCCGGCCGTAAAAGGTGGAGGCATCAAGAAAGATTCCATTGCCGAGCAACGAGCGGAGGCCGATTTCCCAGGAGTCGTTTTTTTCCGGATCAAGGGCGGGATTGCCGGTCTGATAATAATATGTGTTGTCCTTGACTGCGGCCAACACGGAAATATCGCTCATGAGATAGGAGGGAAACTGGTACGACCTGTTATAACTTCCCCAGGCAAGGGTATTTTTATTCAGATAATGCGACAGGCGAAGGGAAGAGGAAAACAGGCCGTTATTATCCTGGAGAATGGAGAATCGTTCATAGCGCAGGCCCAGGTTGATGGTGGTTGTGGCGGTCAGGCGGCTTTCATGGTCAATGGTCAGGTTGACCAGGGAATCGGTGATCTTTTGGTGGCGTTGCTCCAGAAAGCGCTGGGGCGGTATTTCAGAGAGGTAATGACGGTAATTGATAGCGAACCGGGTCCGGTGACCGGGGGCAAAGAGGTGGCTGTACCGCATTTCCACGTCACCGAGACTTTGTTGAATGCCCGGAGCTTCCGCGATGGCAAAATCGGCATTATAGTTATAGATAAATCCCCTGGCGGAAAATTTGTCTTCTCCGAATGTTCGACTGACGGAAATACTGGTGTCAAAGCCGTGATTTTTTTCATCGCTGACAATTCCGGTATAGCCGCCGGTGACATCATTTGCCAGGTTGCCGAAAAGACGTCCGCCAAGATGCATATTCCAGTCGGCAAGACTGGTGTCGTAGCGTCCTGAAACATACCCATTTGCATAGGTTGATGGGTCATCTGACCAGCCCTGGTCCTGTTCAGCATGGGCAGACAGGCGCAGGAACCCCGTCGAAGTCACCGCGTGCAGGCGAAAAGGTGCGTGTAATCCACCGCCTGCACTGAACCTGGCTACGGGTTCCGAGTCCGGCGACCGGGTGATGATATTGATCACACCGCTTGAGGAGTTGGTGCCCCAGGTCGTGCCGCCATCGCCCCGGATGATCTCTATCCGGTCTACATCTTCGACGGCAATCGGCAGCATGGACCAGACCACATTGGCGGTAGTCTGGTTGTAGTAGGGGGTGCCGTCGATCAGGACCAGAAGGCTGGTGTTGAACATCTGGATATCGTTACGGATGGCGACAACGGTTTCCCGGCTTGATACCTGTTTGACAAAGACTCCGGGCACCCTGGCCAGCAGATCGGGAATGGTCTGGGCGCCGGACCGTTCGATCTCCTGTCGGTCTATGACCGTGGTTGCCGCCGGCAGTTCAAAAAGGTGCTGGGGACGTTTGTTGAGGGTTTCCACCTTGACTTCAAGGAGTTGTTTGAGATCAAGATCATAAATGTCCCTGTCCTCCGCTCTTCCCGGAATGGGCCGAAACAGGAAAGACAGCACAATTATCAACGCTGTTGCGGGTATTTTGTGTTTGTTTATCATGGCCTGTGAAGAATGCGCACGAGGATTGCGTGGATTAGTTGCCCGAGCCGATCTTGTCCGGATTCCGGGAGTTGTCGGCCCTTGTCGGCAGAAGAACGGAAAAGGTTGCGCCGCCATTTTCATTGTTTTCCGCCCAGATCTTACCGTGATGGGCCTGAATTATCTGCCTGCAGATTGCCAGGCCAAGACCGGTACCGCCGACGCCGCTTTTTGTAGTCGAGCTTTGGATAAATTTATTAAAAATTGTTTCAATCTCAGATTGTGGAATGCCGATTCCCTGGTCGCAAACACCAAACCTGAGAGCAGGTTTGGTGTCAGGTCTGTGGGGATTGAGGACGTCCTGCGCCACTTCAATGGTGATTATTTTTCCGGATTCGGTAAATTTCAGGGCATTGGAGAGCAGATTGCGCACGACCTGGCCGATACGGGCTTCATCAAAAAATCCAATGAGCGGTGTTTCCGGCGCTTTGAGGATGAGCTGGATGCCTTTTTCTTCGGCGGCCGCCTTAAATTCTGTGACCGCCTCCTTGATGGTACTGGTGAGGTCATGTTCTTCCATGGCATAGCTCATGCTGCCGGCTTCCAGTTTGGCGAGATCAAGGAGGTCGTTGAGAAGCAGGGTCAGCCGTTCGCCGCTGTCCCTGATTTCCTGGAAATATTCGGCAAGTTTTTGTCGGGGCACCTTGTCGATGCGACGCAGGCCGAAATTGGCATAGCTGAGAATGGCGTGCATTGGGGTGCGCATTTCATGGGACATGTTGGCGAGGAATTCAGATTTCGCCAGGTTGGCCTGATGTTCTTTTTCCAGGGCGTTCCGGAGTTCTTCCCTTGCGTGCAACAGGTCAAGGTGCTGCTTGATTCGTATTCGAAGAAGTTCCGGCTGCACCGGTTTGGCGATGTAGTCTATGGCGCCGAGGCTGAGGCCCTTGTATTCCCCGTCTTTTTCGAGAAGAGAGGTGAAGAAAATAACCAGGATGTCCTGTGTTTCCGGGTTTTCCTTGAGCCGTCGACATACCTCGTAGCCATCCATCCCGGGCATGACGATATCAAGCAGGACCAGTTGCGGCCGCGGATGGGCTGCGGCAATCTGTAATGCCTGGGCGCCGTTTTCCGCCAGGCTTACCTTGTATGTATCTTCAAGCAGCAGGTTGAGATACACCCGATTGGTTTCATTGTCCTCAACGACAAGAATATGGTCTTTGCTCATGATTGATCCGAATTTGAGTTCATCCTTGTCTGCAGGAAAAGAACTGTCCACCTGGAAAGAATTGTCAGGCCTGCCGGCAGGGTTCCACGCTTTTCAGAGCTTCAAGGAGTTCATCCATGCCAAATGGTTTGGATAAATACTGATCAGCGCCCGCTGAAAAACCGTTGTCAATTTCATTCTGCATGGCCCTGCCCGAGAGCATGATGATTTTCGTTGCCTCGTATTCGGGGCTGTTTTTTATCTGCCGGCATACCTCGTATCCGTCCATTCCCGGCATCATGATGTCAAGAAGAATAACATCCGGCTGAAATTCCGGCAGAATTGCCAGGCACTCCTCACCGGATGTCACCGAGGTCGTCATGTATTCGTCTTCAAACTCAAGGATCTCAAGAAGAATTTTAATATTGGTCTGTTCATCATCGACGATGAGAACTTTTGTTTTCTGTTCCATTGCTTTCCTTGTTTGTTGTTTTTTCCCTACTATGACCAAGCAACCAGTCCTAAAGGGAACGGTAAAGTTCATGGCCGATGGTGTGCTTGTCGGTCGATAGTCGCATTTTCTTTATTCATGCGGAGTTCTATTTCAATTACACCTTAAAAGTTGATGAAAGATGGCGGAGATTTTCAGCCATTTTGGAAAGTTCCTGGATACTCTCCCTAACCTGTGACCCGGAAGTTGTCATTTCGAGGGCGGCACTGTTCACTTCGGCGATGTCCTGAGCAATTTCAGCGGAAACCGTTGAACTTTTGGCAACATTTTCCGTGACTTCCTGCAGGCCAATGTTTGCCTGCTGCATGTTCCCCGCAATTTCACTGGTGGTCACGGTTTGTTCTTCGACTGCGGTGGCGATTGTTGAGACGATTTCATTAACCTCGTTGATGATCAATGATATTTGGCTTATTTGACTTACCGTGTCCGTTGTTGAGTTTTGGATGCCTTCGATTTTTGACCGGATTTCCCGTGTGGCTTCTGCTGTTTGTTTTGCCAATTCCTTAATTTCGTTGGCCACGACGGCAAATCCCTTACCCGCTTCTCCAGCCCTGGCCGCTTCAATGGTGGCATTCAGGGCCAAAAGATTTGTTTGATCAGAAATTTCAGTAATAGCTTCCGTAACCTTTCCGATTTCATGGGCGGCAGAACCCAGTTTGCCTACTTTATCAGAAGCCGCTTCGACATCCTTGACCGCTGCCCTGGTAATAATGCTGGCTCTTGATGTATTTTTGGATATTTCATTGACTGCATCTGTCATCTCTTCCGTTGCGGAAGCGACAATACTGATATTGGTGGTTGCCTCTTCTATTGCTGCAGCTACCGAGTTCATATTGGCGCTCATCTCTTCTGCCGCCACTGAAACTGTTTCAGCTTTTCCTGACGTCTGTTCCGCACCGTTGGCAACCTGTTCAGATATGGCGGAAAGCTCTGTCGAGGATGAAGCCAGTGTGTTCATGCCATCTCTGATTCCCTTGATCATGGAACCCGTATTTTCCACAATTAGATTCATTGATGCCGCCAGTTGACCGATTTCATCCTTTTGTTGTATTGGCAACTTGTGTCTGAAATCTCCCTGGGCAAGGGACTCCGCAAAATTCTTTCCCTTGAAAAGAGGGGGAGCAATCAATCGAGTCAGTAAGAGAGTTAATCCTATTCCAAGGCCAGGGATATTATCGTGCCGATGATCAACGCCTTTTTCATTGTATGGACGGCATTGAGTGATTCTTTGCCTCCTCGGGTGATTGCCTCAATGCCATCTATATTCATTTTGTCTGTCAGAGAAATGATTGCATTCCCCTGTTGTACTATTGTTCGATGTAGATTGTCTGAATATTCATCATGCAATCGACGATTAATTTTTAAATAACTTAATGATAGTTCTTCGATATTTTTTATATCTTCAGCCATCGTCGAGAGAGAGGAGTGTTTGTTCGTTAAATTTGTCGAATTTTCAAGTAGATGACTGGTGCGGCCAAGTTCGGATAAAGCCTTGTTGAAGATGAATTCCTCTCTTTTTGCAGCATAGAGCAGAAAAAGAGAATTTGCTTTGCTAAAGCTGCGTGTGATCTGTCCTGTCAGTTTGATGGCAGGTATGTATTCTGAAACAATATTCTGGGAGTCTTTCTTGATTAGAGATAGATACATACTGTTAATGATTCCCATGGACAAAATTACCAGTAAAAGGAGGCCAAAACCAAATCCAAGTTTGTATGACATTTTAAGATTTTTTATTCGTTATCTCGTATAGAGTGGCGGGGTTAAAAAAGATAAAACCGAAACCAAACAACCATCAATCACGAGGGGACGGATGAAAATCTCGGCGACTTAAATTGCTGTTTAAGTATGCTACGTTTTAAAAACGACAGGTAGTTGGGACGGATTTGTTAAGGGACCCTGCTAATCAATTCAATCAGATGACGATATTCTTTGTCAAACTGTTCAACGCCAACCGAACAGGAAGTTCTCCATTCATTCAATAGTGGCATGTTGCTGTTCTCCTGGTATATTTTTCCGGATTTTGATGATCTGTGAACGTGGGCAAGGAACTGTCATCATGAAAGGGGAAAATCACGAAAGAGTACAGGATTCCCTGTCTCGTTCACTGAGTTCGAAACTGTCCGTTTCGATGATGTCATCGCTGTTTTCCCGTTTTATCTTTTCAAATTCATCTCTATGCTGCAAAAAAAGGTCGATCAAGATTGGATCAAAATGCTTGCCACGTTCTTTCTCCATGATGTCAAAGGCAACACTGAAGGGATACGGGTCCTTGTAGGGCCTTCTCGATGTTAGTGAGTCAAAAACGTCGGCTATGGCCACAATGCGACCTTCCAGAGGAATTTCCTCGCCGTGGAGCCCGGCCGGATAGCCGCTGCCGTCCCACTTTTCATGGTGGGTCAGAGCAATATCCCTGGCCATGCGCATGAGCGGGGAATCATGACCGTCCAGCAGGCGGGCGCCAAGGACCGTATGACCGGTCATTATTTCCCATTCTTCGGCTGTGAGTTTGCCGGTTTTTAATAAAATGGCATCGGGAATTGAAATCTTGCCGACATCATGCATGGGGCTGGCATTGAGCAGCAGCTCCTGGTGCTTTTTGTCAAGGCCGTACAGTTGCCCGAGTTTCATACACATTTTACTCATGCGGATGATATGGTTGCCGGTTTCATTGTCGCGATATTCAGCGGCCATGCCAAGACGGCGAACGATTTCGAGCCGGGTGGCCTCCAACTCAGCCGTTCGTTCAAGGACTTTCTGCTCCAGAATTTCATTCTGTTTTCGTATCCCGTCTTCCGCTTTTTTCATCCGGAACAGGGTGTTCACCCTGGCCTCCAGCTCTTCCTCGGAAAATGGTTTGGTCAGATAGTCATTGGCGCCGTGATCAAGGGCCCGGACAACATCTTCGGTGGTGTTTCTGGCAGTCAGCATAAGGACAGGAATGTGTTGAATGGCGGTATCCGCCCGTAACCTGCTGAGCATTTCCATACCATCCATGATCGGCATCATGATATCAAGCAGGATCACATCCGGTAAAAGGCTTCTTGCCATATCAAGGCCCATCCTGCCGTTTTCCGCAGCCACCACCCTGTAATCAGCCATCTCCAGAATTTCCCGGCAGATTTTGATGTTTCGTTCGTTATCATCGACAACCTGAATAAGTCCGTCTTCCATGCCATGTACCATGTTATTATTTGTTTGGGTTGCGATTCCCATTTTCTTGGGATCAGGCAACATTTGACAATATTCTCACTGTAAATATGTTCATCAATTTTGATTCTCCAGGCAAACCGGCAGAACAAGGGAAAATATTGTTCCACCATCCGGATTGCTGCGTGCCCTGATTGTCCCATGATGATCCTGAACAATTTGCCTGCAGATGGAAAGCCCCATGGCCGTACCATGGCAATCACCTCTGGTCATGGAGTTGTGGAGCAACTTGTCAAAGACCTGATTGATTTCTTCTTCCGGAATATCAACGCCCTGGCCAATGATGGATATTTCCACCCGGTTGTCTTTCATTCTGTTTGCCGGCTGTTTTTTTGTTTCTACCCGAATCGTGTCATCGGGGCCGGAGGATTGAATACTGTTGACGACAAGGGTGCGTATAACCCGGCTAAGCCATAATCGGTCAAACAGGACCGGAACCGGATGCCTGGGCGTGCTTGTCACCAGGGTCATTTGCTTTTCCTCGGCGAGATGGGCAAGTTCATCAGCAACGGTTTCCACCTCAGCAACAATATCACGCACCTGCAGATCATATTCAACTCCGCCGGCCTCGAGTTTGGCCAGTTCAAGAGAATCGTTGAGCAGATTGAGTAACCGCTTGCCGCTGCCTTCTATTTCATGAAAATATTCTTCCAGTTTCTCCCTTGGCGCCTTGTTTATTCGTTTCAGACCAAAACGGGCATAACTGAGGATGCCATGCATTGGAGTACGTAATTCATGGGAAATATTAGCAAAAAACTCAGATTTTGCCTGGACGGCGACCTCGGCGGATATCTTGGCAAGTTCAAGTTCTCTTGCCCTCTTTTCGAGTTCATTGATAGTATGATGCTGTTTGAGGTGGTATTGCATTTTGCACTTGAGGCAATGCCATTGAACCGGTATGGCAAGATAGTCATCGGCTCCGGCAGCATAGGCCCTGGCAACAAGGGACTCTGTATTTTTTTTAATGAGTAACATCACCGGAATGTTTTGCATGGTGCTGTGTGCCTTGAGTTGGCTGCAGATGGTAAATCCGTCATCGGGCTCCATTTCCGCAGCCATCAGAATTAGATCAGGTTGTATTTCTTGCGCCATTGCGATTACATCTGACCGCTCCTCGGTTGCAATGATGACATGACCATGCCGTTTAAGACAGGGTTCAAAACAGCGGAGCTGTTCCGGCGGAACACCTGGAACAAAAACCGTACCTCCGGTGATTTTTTTGGTCATTTTTTTCTTTCCGTTTTTCAGTGTTGATTTTTTCAGCAGTGATTGCCTGTGGCTGTTTCATTCTCACCAAGCAGATAATGTGCCGGATGAATATTTTTAATATGGTTTTTTTTATCACGTGGAAATTCAATATGTTCCATCCGATTATGGCAGAAGAAGAGATTGAACGAAAAAAGAACAGAAGGGCAGGATTTGAGAATATTCTTATGTCGTGTGAGAAAATTCTCAAAACGCGGCTGATCAAATTATGTCTGCCGGTGAGGGAGAGATGTTTGTCTGCTCAGGAGAAGAAAGCGGATCTTTCAGTTGTTGGCGACCGGTATCTTCGGGACACCACCAATCTTGAGTTTTTTCATCCGGTAACGCAGCTTGTGCGGGGCCATGTTGAGGATGTGGGCCGCCCTGGTAATATTGCCGTTTGTCTGCTCCAGGGCTTGTTCGATGATCAGTTTTGTTGAATTTTCATAGTCCAGGGTATTGGAGGCGGAACCAGCTGGTTGGGGCTGTGTTGGTACTCCGGTCCGGGCAAAGGGGAGATGGTGGGGAAGAATTTCACCCCCGTTTTCAAGCAGGCTGATACGTTCCATGATATTGCGTAGTTCCCGGACATTGCCCGGCCAGTCATAGGCGAGAAGCAGGTTTTTCGCCTCCGGGGAAACCGTGGTGAATCGCTTGCCGGTTTTTTTGTTGAATAGGGTGATAAACTGTTCAAAAATGGGGATGATGTCTTCGGGACGCTCCCGAAGGGGTGGCAGGGCAATGGAGATGACATTGAGCCGGAAGAAGAGGTCCTGCCGAAAGGTTCCGGCGGCCACGGCCTGTTCAAGGTCCAGGTTAGTGGCGGCAATGATTCTGGCTGTTACCTTGATTTTTTTATTGCCGCCGACCCTGTAAAAGCAACGGTCTTCAAGAACGCTGAGAAGTTTTGTCTGGGCGGCAAGCGGCATGACGCCGATTTCATCAAGAAACAGGGTGCCACCGGCCGCTTCTTCAAAGCGTCCCATTCTGCCGCCCGCCCTGGCGCCGGTAAAGGCTCCCCTGCCGTAACCGAACAGCTCGCTTTCCACCAGTTCCGAGGCAATGGCGCCGCAGTTGACGGTGATAAAGGGTCCGTCTGCCGCCGGAGAGGCGAAGTGGATGTGCCTTGCCAGCACTCCCTTGCCAGACCCGGTCTCCCCGGTAATGAGAACCGGAGTGTCGATGCCGGGCGCTATTTTATCGACCATTTCCATTATTTGCCGCATGGCCCGGCTGTTGCCCATGAACATGGTGCCGTGCCGTTGGCGCTCGCTTTCCTGGAGGACCTGAAGACGATTTTTCAGGGTCCGGTTTTCCAGGGCGTTGGCGACCGTTACCTGCAGCCCCCGGCCGTCAACCGGCTTGACTAAGTAATCATAGGCACCCATCTTTACGGCATCGACGACCGTTCGTATCTCCTGGTAGGCGGTAACCATGATGACCACGGTATCAGGGGTTGTCTCTTTTATCAGTTTGAGTACCTCAAGTCCGTCCATATCGGGCAGGCCGATATCAAGAAGAACAAGATCGGGTTCGGTTTTCTGCAGCAGTTTAAGGCCGTCTGTTCCATTTGCGGCCGTTCGCACCTCATATTTCTCCGACAGGATCAGGGCAAATGCCTTGCTGATGCCCGGGTCGTCATCAATGATAACAATGGTTGCACTCATGAATTGCACTCATCGGTTTGTGGTTCCGGGGCAAGGGGCAGCTCGATACAGAAAACGGTTTTTCCGGCCTCTGCGCTTTGACAGAAAATCCGGCCGCCGTGCCGGTTGACAATCCAGCGGGCAATGGTCAGACCCATGCCGTTGTTGCCCTGTTTGGTTGAAAAAAAAGGATTAAAAATGAAATTTTCCAGTTCTTCGTCAATACCCGGCCCGGTATCGGCGCAGGTGATGACCACTTTTTCTTCGTTTTGAGCGGATTGCGTCAGCGCGGTTGCCAGGGTCAGGGCGCCGCCTGTGTCCATGGCCTCCATGGCGTTGCGGACAAGGGTGGAGACCGCCTGCCCGAGTTCTGCCCGGTTACCCGCCACGCAGGGAAGATCGGGTTCGGGGGAAAAGTTCGCCTTGATGCCGGTCCGTTTCAGTATGGGCGACCAGAGCTGCAGGATATCCCGGATCATGTCATTGATATCCAGGCAAGGGTCAGGGGAGGCGTTTCTATCGGTAAATCCCTGAATCCTGGTGATGATATCGGTTACCAGGCGGATATTGGTGTTGATGTCGGCAAGCAGCTCCAGTTCCTGTCCGGAGCGGGTAAACCGTCTCTCGTCGGCGAGAATATCACTAAACAGCATGATGGCTGAGAGGGGGTTGCGCACCTGGTGGGCGATCCCGCCCGCCAGCCGGTCAAGGGTGCGGAACCGGTCAGCGAGCAGCATCTGTTCTTCCATCATCTCCTGGCAGGAGATATTTCGGCCATGGACAATAATCCCTGCCCCGGTACCTGTCAACGGCGCCGGGGGCAGCAGGGTGATCTGTTCCCGGAAACGGGGCGGAGTGGTTCTCGCCCGTTCCCAGGTAACCGGTTTTGCCGTCTGGAGACACTGGTCAAAGTTTGTTTGAAAAATCCGCTCGCTGCCCCGGAAACAGAGTGTGGCGCAGGAGCGGCCAACAGCCTTTTTCTCCTCGATCGCATAAGAGAGGACGGCGGCCCTGTTGAGCATCCGGATACGGGCGGTTTCATCTAACAGGAGCAGGGGATCCGGAGAACAGTCAAGGATGGTCGCCGGCGGGGCGGAATTTTGTGCCGCAATGCATGCAGGCGAGAGTGGTCTGAAAGCATGGGAGGTGTTTGCTGTGGTCATGGAATATCCGGTGTCCCTGATTACTTTACGTCCGAACTGGTTGGATTGTATAATGAAAGTAAACACCGAACAGGGGATGAAGTCAAACGGCGTTGTGTCCTTCGGGTCCATGCGGGATCAGAGTTGGCAGGGAATCAGCTGTAAATACAGTTGTTATTTATTTGATAATGATTATTCTTGGGAAAATTTTTTTCTCCTGAACCGGACCGACAAGCCGGGGAGCTGATCTGGTAAATTGCGTTTTCCCGTGCGGGAATCGGGCCGGAAAGTGATACTGGTCAGGGCAGTTATTTTATCCCATGGTTCTGACGGTCCAGTTCCGATCCGGCCATGCTGATTTTTCCTTGAATTTGCAAGAAAAACAGCGTATTATTTTCTATTTCCGTATACTCTGCAGCCTGATCTTTATGAAAAGATACCTTGTCACCGTTTTTATAGCATTGATCATTGCCGGTTTGTTTGTTCCCCCTGCCGCCCATTCGGCAGAGGTGGACAGTTTTACCAACAGGCATGAACTCGCCGATTCCGCTCCTGCCCTGAACCTGGTCGTCAATCGCTGGCTGGCCGAGGCCCTGGTTACCGCAAATCAGAGTTCACTGTTCCAGCTTGGTGATGAACAGGGGGTTGATTACTGCAATCAGGCCCGTTTGTTTGATGCGCTCAAGGAAAAATTGACCGGCTTTATAGTCGGCAAACTGGAGGCGCTTGTCACCGACAGCAGGGACCTAGACACAATCCGGGTCTCCTTTGACCAATCCATTTATCGCGATTTTGAGTTTACGGAATCTCCCACTATCTCCCTTACCAGGCATCTCGCTGTCCTGCTGCGCATTGGAGATGTGTATCTCGGCGCCGATAAGTTCGGCCACTTTTTTACGGAAGGGCTTTCCTACTATGAGATGTATTCCTCTATCGATCAATACTCGGCGCTGCAGTTCGGGGACCTGAGCGAAAGCACCTTTTATGGAGAGTTGACCACCGGCGTGTTTTCCTATGCCGACCTGGCGGCCAATCTGAACGGCCTTCGTTTCTGGAACGCGATCCTGGGATTAAAAGCCGATCCGATCACCGGCGCGAGCGTTGATAAACCCTTTGTGCAGTGTATTGATAAGAAATGGCGGTTGATGAAAGAGTTCGACTGGCGGGACTATGTCGATCCGACCTGGGATGAGGCGATCAACTGCAGCGCTTTCCGCAATGAAATTCTGCTGGCAAAGGTCAAAAAACGCATCACCGATACCAGCCATGGAAAGACCTGCCCTCTGGTGAAAGTCGACCGACATTCTCTGGAAAAAAAATATGGTGATCTGCTCCCCTTTATTTACAACCCAGACGGCAACAAGGTGTTGATGGAACCTCTGACACCAAAGCTTGAGCTGTATTGGTCAACAATTATGAGCCGTCTTAGGATTGCACGTCTGTTTCGGTCCGACCGGGTTTCACAGAAAGAGATTAATGCCAATGAAGATAAAGGCCCATGAAACCATTGAGCAGTCATAATAACTTTATCTATCTGTTCATTTCCCTGATCCTCTTTCTCTTTACAGCCGCTGTGGTGGCGGAATTTTCCAATCTTTTCAGTAAGGAGGCTTTTAGCCTCATCATTATTCTGATGATGCTTGCAAGTTTTAAATCACTTCAGACCAGGATCGCCTGGAAACGGACCATCTACGTCCTCATACCGCTTTTTATTGTTCTCTCCACCCTTGACACCTTTTTTAACGAAAAAATTTATCTCCTGCTCGTCCTCTCCACGCTGTTGCTTTTTTTTATAGGCTGTTTTGTCATGGCCTTTCGCCAGGTCCTGTTTGTTGGTGATATCGACGGTAACAAGATCATCGGGTCCCTGACGCTCTATATCCTGATCGGCCTGATCTGGGCGGTGATTTACATGCTCATCATCAGCCTGGATCCGACCGCTTTCAGCGGCCTGGAGGTGACCAACTGGAAGGAGGGCTTCTCCCGCTTTGCCTACTACAGTTTTGTCACCCTGACCACCTTGGGATACGGGGATATCCTGCCCGCCAATCATATCGCTGAATTCTTCATCTCCATGGAGGCTATCCTCGGTGTCTTCTATGTCGCCATTATCGTGTCCAGCCTGATCAGTCTGCGTATCAGCGCTGTCCAGGAGCAGCGTCGGGGGAGATAAAATGCGGGCGACAGCACCGATAACTCCGCAGATGACTGCCGTCCCGTCCCGGTTTTTCTCAAAATTGCCTTCCTTTTCCCCCTCCGCGAAGATGAAACACGCGATCAAGGCGGCGCTGAGTCTTACCCTGGTCTATCTCATCGCCTTTTCGCAAGGGTGGAGCAATGCCATGACCGCGGCAACTACCATCATCTTTATTGCCGTGACCGATTCGCTGGGAGATTCCATCTTCAAAGGCATGCTGCGCATCATCGGCACCGTTATCGGGGCGGTCCTCGGCATGATGCTGATCGCTCTCTTCCCCCAGGAGCGGGTATTCTACCTGGCCGGTGTTTCCATTGTCGTCACTGTCATGTTGTATCTGGCCCGCGCCTGTCGGGGCGATATGACGATGTTTCTGCTCGGCGCCATCACCCTGATGACCATGTTCAAAAACGGGG
>WFZC01000088.1 GCA_015489765.1 Desulfobulbaceae bacterium | reverse complement strand
GGGTATCCTCTGCTCCCTGTTCCCCCACAACGGTGGCGGGAATGCCTTTCATCTCCACGTCGTCAAGATAGAGCCGGAGAGGCCGGGCCTGGTGGGGCGCGGCAAGCAGCTCCCGTATCTGTCGGGCATACCTGCCCGTGGCCCTGATCCGCAGTATATCGCCGAGGGAGAGATCCCGGGTGCCGTTTCCCTGTTCAATGCTCAGGCCGCCAGTCCTGTCCGGTTGCAGCAGGCCGGCGTGGCTGCCAGGGGGTGCGAGCAGCATGGAAACGACCACCAGGATCAGCCAGTACATGGTAATTCCCTCCCTCACCGGAAATCCCGCAGGAGTTGCCGCCTGTTGCATCGCCCTGGGGTGCAACACCTGCCCAGGCGCTCCGCACCGTTTTCGGACAGCCAGAATGCCTTGTGGCCCGGCAAACGAGAAAAACAGGGGTGCCGGTGACGGCTGGCCGCCGCATCCTGGTCGCTGCCTCCTGACAGAATGTCTTATGTTGTACCCATGGTTTTTCACAGTAGGGTACGCGCTCCGATCTGTCAAGCGCCCTTTCTCACCTGCTCCACCTGCGTCAAAGACCCTGCAGGGGCTCGCCGGTGAGAGCTTCTGCTGTTATCAGTCCTGCTGAAAGACGGGAATGTCCCCAGGCATTCCCGGGTGAGATGGAGGAGACCGGCTCGCCCCTGGTCAGCCGGATGGCAACCATGCCGATGGGGATGCAGGGGATGGACCTGTTATTTCATGGCCTGCTGCCTACCCGTTGGGTGGGGAATCCCCCGCAACTGCTTGGCATTCCGCCTTCCGCATGTACTATGTTGACAATACGGATAAACATTCATGCCGCGCAGAGCGGGTACATCCAGCAACGGGTCTGACTGGAATATGGCGCCCGATTTTGACATCCTGTTCTCTGAGGGCCCCGGGCTTGATAGTGCTTCGCTTTCCGCTGTCAGGATCTGCCGTCCATAATAACTTGTCCGGCAGGAGTTCGCCAAAACGCCGATGGATTTCCCTGATTCCATCCATCGTTAGTGCCCTTCCGGTCAGGCCACCCTGGTCGATCCAGGCTAAAACAGCAGCCCGAAAAGAATAGGATAAATTTGATTTTTCCGTCCAGGTCATTTTCAGAAAAACGACTGGCCGAACGATTGCAAAAACCCCGCAAGAAATCAACTCGATTGAGCGGGATGAAAGATTGCTATTAAATTAAATTCTATCGAGCCGGCTATCGTCTTGTATATCAGGTTCGTGATAAAGAGTTGATTGTATCGGTTATCGCAGTTGGTAAACGGGAGAAAAACCAGGTTTACAAGACAGCTGTCAAAAGAATTTAAGGAGAAGAGGAAATTATTCTTTACAAGGAAACTGTATGCCAAGTACGTACTCTGTGCCACTTCTGAATGTGAAATCAAGGTGATCAGAAGAAATAAATCTGTCCGCTTTTTCAGTCCCGTCACTCCTCGACCAATTCCTGTATTTCTTTGATCACTTTTTGTATCTTGTTCATAAACGTTTTGTTTTCTTCTTCAGACATCCCCTCCCCACTTTTTTCCATCAAGGTAGCAACCATCCTTACTGCAAAGTCGGTACGTTTTTCTTTGGGAACGTAAGGCAGCATAACATTGAGACATTCCGGCATCATGGTTGTCATCATCTTCGGCATCATGGGCATGTTCGTGGCCGAGGCCCCTGTCATCATGCCTGACATATCTCCCATTCCTCCTGTTTCACCATTGCCACCCATCATCTGCATGATCATCTTGGGCATGATTTCCATGATGTTGACGCCTTCCATCATTTTTGGCATCATATTCTCTATCAACTTCTGTTTCTCTTCAACGCTGAAATCCGACAGCATTTTATCCATCATCTGGTCCATCATGGCCTCCTTTTCATGCTTGTCCATCCGGCCGACCATGAATTCCATCATTTTGTCCATCAAGCCCATAGTGTTCCTCGTCTAGAGAATAATCGGTTCAATTGCCGGCGACCAATCGGATCAATGCCTGCCGTCGGTGGAATGATCAGGGTGCCCGGAAGATTTTTCTTCCAGGCTCCCTGATCTTGCCGGCCTCAACCGCAGCCCTGCTGTTTGTCATTCCCTGCAGTTCCTTCAGGGGCATCTGCCTGCTTTTTCAATTCTTCCTGCATCTGGTTGAGCATTTTTTCCGCCAATGCTCTGCGGTCGGCAGGATCAAGCATGCCGAACATCATAGATATGCATTTCGGCATCATTTGTGTCATCATTGACATCTTGTCTTTTGGTCCCATGGATTGCATATTCTTCATCATGTCGCCCATCGGCCCATCCTGCTCCATCATTTTTTCCATCATGTCAATGCTCCTCATTTTGGTTTTTGCGCAGCTCTTCAACCTCGCGACGCAGTGTTTTTAATTCGTCCAACAACGCATCTTTGTCCTGATTGTCCGGGGAGATCCCCTGGTTCCATGGACCGCAGCATCCGCCGTTCCGGTTGAAAACCCTGGAGATGAAATAGACAAAAAGCAACATGCAGAGCAGACCGAAAATCGGCATGAACCACATCCCGTTCATCGGGCCCCATCCAGCACAATTCCACATAACTACCTCCTGTGTCGGTTGACTGTTTTAAGAGACGGTGTTGATCGGGCAAGAACATTTTCCACCCCGCAACTCGGAAAAGCTCACTGGCCAGGCCACACATCTTGGTTCGGTAAGCTGGTAATAAACGAATCGGAGTACGTATGACAGACCTCGTAATAAGACACCAATAAATATGGTTGTATTTTTGGACAATCTCATTATTCGTTATGTTCAGCACATAATCATCCATGCCCGCAGATCGGGCACAACCAACGTGACACCGCAGAGCGGTGTCACGAGATTGAGGTGGCGCCCGGAGTCCAGGGGAGAACTTGGAGGTGGTTTCTCTTGTTGCACCGCTCTGCGGTGCAACACCTCACCAGGCGCTCTGCGCCATTTGCGTTATGCCTCCGTTGTCAGTTTTCAGTGGACAGTAACTGAAAACTCAGACCGTCTCATGTCTAGTTACCATGTAATATCTTGATATATCCGCACATTACAAATGTTGTCACCGGTCTCAAATGGACCCACTTTCGCGGTCAATTGTGAGCAGGGGCTCATATAAGCATCTGCTTATATGATAAGGACAGAGCCCCATATGTCAAGGCACTGAAATGGAACATTTTGAGCCGGGTTTATCTGGGGTTTGTTTGAAGTTGGTGGTCGGCCACTCATCCTGAGCGGTTTGAAATTGCTCAGGGCTCGCAGCCGGAGTTGTTTTCCTGTTGCTGCGGGGCCTGCTGTTTGTTCATGACGGCCAGAGCATTTTCCTGGATGATTTGAACCTTGGTTGCACCAATAGTCATGGCAATCTGCATGGTTTCATGCAATTCCTCATCAGTGGCCCTCTGTTTCCTTGCAACTGCAAGGCAATATTGGGTTCATGGTTCACAGCCTGCCGCAAGGGAGGCTGCCAGGGCGATCAGGTGTTTTGTTTTGACGTCAATTGCTCCGGCTTCATACACCGAATCAAAAAATGCTTGATATTTCTCCAGAGTTTCACTCATGGTGTCCTTGTGGTCTGTAGAAAAAAGGAGTCGCAGGGGACTCAGGGGCGTACCGCCCGAACAGCCCCATTTTCTTTGGAGACAACTTTTGTTTTTGAGGGAAAATACGGGCATTTTTCTTTCCGGCAGCCGTGGGGATGTTTCGCCATGTACCGGCATGAGGTATCCGTACTTTCAGGCAATGCTATGGAAAAATTCTTTTGCAGAAAATCAACCGCCACCGTCAGTGAGACCCGCACGTAGGCCTTGCAGCAGCTCGGCCCGGTCAGGTCGGTTATGACCCTGGTAACCCCGCTCACCAGCTCCATGGTGGTGCGCTGGGCTTTGTCCTTGCCGCATTTGGAACCGGTCAGCACACTGATACAGGCACCGAGTGCCGGGGCAATGCCGCAGACTCCGGTCAGGCCGCAGTAGCCGCCATGGGCCTGCTTGCGGGTACGCCTGAACATTTCTTTTATGTCCTCATTGGTGACATCTGCTGTTCCCTCATTTTTTAAGGCCGCCATCAGCGCTCCCCCGGCAATGTAGGCATGGGGGCATCCGAGCATGGGCAGGCCGGGAAAGCTGAAGGCCAGTTCGGCGATTTCATGGGGAGCTGTCGAATCAGTGGTCAGGATGATATCCTCGATAACCCGCATCGCATCCTGGTTGTGGCACTGATCGCAGATATAATGACCGTTCGGGCAGACGATATGTCCCGAGTCCGCTCTTTTGCAGTAGCTGCAGGTGAGATCAATTGCCTGGTCCCGGTATTGCAGCTTCTCCCCGCAGACCATGCAGTTTTCCGTCCGGCGGATCTCTTTCTCTGCAGATTGTTTCGAAGGCAACGGAGCTGAAGAGTCCGGTTTGAGCAATTTGCCCGATAACCGTGCGAGAAAACTCCCGCCTTGTTCCCGGCGACCGCCGGTATCTTCATCCGGAGTTCAACAGCCGGAGTCTGTCGTCGCTTTTTGTTTTTGATCCAGCATGTTTTTCCCTTATTGTGTTTTGATCAGGGTGTAGATAATCAATCCCAGGCTTAATACGGTGGTGCCATGTAAAATCCTTCGGCTCCAGGTGGTGCAGTTTTTTTTCTTTTTGTAAGTCTGGTAATAGGCAAAACCGAGGAGAACGATGGTCGCTAGTAAAAAAATCCAGCGGTACCTGTTAAACCACATGGACATGGTAAAACTTCCCAGGCCGAAACTGGCCAGGAGCAGGGGGAGTTGTCAGCACATCGTATAGGCAAGGGCCGTGGCAACTGCACCGCCGCTTGCGATTTTTTCTTTCATTGCTTCTTCCTCAATATCTGAATTTTTCCTGTATCCCTTTTCTGGTCATGCTGTACAGTCAGCCCGTTTCCCGCCGCCTGCAGGGTGATTTTTCCTTCACGGGCCAGTTTGCTTAAAATAAACAGAACACTGTCGGGTTGCAGGTTAAGTCGGGCACCTATCTGGTTCGGGTCGGCCTTTTTTTGGGTATGTATAACGTCAACCACCATATGTTCAATTTCGCCGAGCCAGTCATCAAACAGACTGCGCAGTTCAGGAGTGGAATAGGAGGCCAAGCCATAGGTGTAGCTGATGGCCGCCATAACCTCTTTACTCATTTCAATGGGATTCACACCTGAATCCGTGCATTCCTTGATTCAGTGTTCGACCATGTCGATGACCTGCAGATTTTCTCCGCCGGTGGAGACAATGTTCTGGAGAAGACCTTTTTTCTCGTCATCACTCAGATCATGGATCAGAGATGCAACAAGGGCACTGAGCAGTTCCTTTTTCTGCGAGCGGTCAAGCTTTTCCAGGTTATCTTTGTCAATACTCATGGTTTTTATTTCAGCAAGGTGCCAATTTCGGCCGTCAACTCATCATAACTTATCGTGCCTGAATACCGTTTTACTATCCGGCCCACTTTGTCAATAAACAGGGTTTCCGGAATAGCCTTTACCCGCAATATTGTGGCAATACCGCTTTCTTTCCCCACTGGGTAGGTCAGCTGAAATTTGTCTGCAAACGCTTTGATTTCTTTGTCTTTGCTGGAAAAAAGACCAAGGAAAACAACACCCTTGTCTTTGTATTTCAGATAGGCTCTCTGTAACTCAGGAGCTTCCTTGGTGCACTTGGGTCACCAGTGTGCACCGACATTGATCACCAGCGGAGCACCCTTCAGCGTATCCGAGGCATAGGTCTTGCCCGCAAGATCGGTGAAGGTGAATGGTGGCACCATGTCGGCAGCGTAGAGCGGGGCGGAAATAAACAAAACAAAGAGCAACAGCAGCGGCAGGGTACGATTCATAAGACATCCATTTTTTTTTTCGGGGCGTTGTTGCGCAGAGTTTGAATCTCCCGGCGCAGTTGCTGGATTTCATTTTTGAGCGAATTGATACTGTCCTGGTCATTCGACCGGGGAGAAGACCGGCGGCAGGAATTGTTGCCGAATATTTTGGAGATTGCATAGAGAAAAATAACCATGCAGAGCAGGCCGAAAACCGGCATCAGCCACCAGCCGCCATACATGTATGCCCATCCCTGTCCGTTCCACCACATGCTGCCTACCTTCCTTGAGCCTGGGTTTTCAGTGATTGCAGGTGTTGATCCGTCCTGAACGGCCTATCCTGCAGCCCGGCCATAAGTGCCAGTTGGTCAAGAAGGTAAAGAAGGTTCGGGTCCGACAGGTTGTAGTAGATAAACGGGCCTTGACGGCGGGTCTGGACTATCCCTGAATCCCGCAGGTTTCGCAGGTGAAAAGAGACCAGGGGCTGCGACAGGTCTGTTTTTTTGATAATTTCACTCACCGAGCGAGCATCGCTGCCGATGGCTTTGATGATTGAGAGGCGGCTGCTGTCGCCGAGTATTTTGATAAACCGGACAAGTTGTTTCATCTTTATTTATGCTCAGCTGTATGTGTGCGTGCATGCATATGAGTGTTCATTGATATGTAAGCCATATGCCACGCTGTGTCAATGTTTTTTTTGAAAACGACGCAGGACCCCGAGAGATTCACAACACCGCAGAGCGGTATTGCAAGGCCGGGATTTTTTGATTTTTTACTTGCGGGCAATGGGGCCGGGCCCATCCAGTAGTCTGTTGACCGCGGTGGTAACGGCTTCCGCCGTTCGGTCGATCTGATCTTCCGTGGTCATCCGGCCGACACTGAACCGAACGGTTCCCTGTGCCCACTCCCCGGGCACATCCATGGCCTGGAGGACATGGGAAATTTCTACCGTGTCGGAATGACAGGCGGCCCCTGCCGATGCCGCCACTTTATCGGCTATCTGATCCAGGATTCCATCCGCCGTCACTCCTTTAAACGAAACACTCAGGGTGTTGGGCAACACTTTTTCAATCGGACCGTTGCGTCGGACCTCCGGAATCTGGCTGGAAATTGCAGTGAAAAGCCGATCCCGCAACATCTGCATTTTTGTCCTATGTTGGGTAAGATTTTGACTTGCCAGTGCGCAGGCTCTGCCCAGACCAACTATCTGCATGACGTTTTCGGTCCCGGCCCGCAGGCCCCGTTCCTGACCGGCGCCATGGCAGAATTTTTCCGGATGACAGGAGCGTCGGATGTAGAGTGCGCCAACGCCCTTGGGCGCGTACAGTTTGTGGCCGGCAATGGACAGCAGGTCGACGTTGAGTCCGTCAACACGAGTTGGGATCTTGCCGACCGACTGGGCCGCATCGGTATGGAAAGGTATTTTTTTATCCCGGGCGATTGCCCCGATTTCGGCAATGGGCTGAATGGAGCCTACTTCATTGTTGGCATGCATGATAGTGATCAGGATTGTCTCCGGCCGGATGGCCTGTTCCACGTCCCCGGGATCAACCAGGCCCTGGTCATTGACCGGCAGAATCGTGATTTCAAAACCAAGAGGGGCCAGAAACCGACAGACCTCCAGCACAGCCGGATGTTCAATAGCCGAGGTTATGATATGGTGTCCCCTGGCCCGCATGGCCCAGGCTATCCCTTGAATAGCATGATTGTTGGCCTCGGTGCCGCCGCTGGTAAAGACGACTTCTTCAGGTAGGCACTTGAGCAAACCGGCAACCTGTTCCCGTGCCATTTCAACGGCACGCCTGGGTTCCCTGCCG
>WFZC01000087.1 GCA_015489765.1 Desulfobulbaceae bacterium | reverse complement strand
GTCTTTTCCAACGCCTCAGCAAATAATTTTGCTTCACCAAAACGTTTTTCCGGATGCTTCTGTAAGGCCGTATCCAGGATCTGGACGATGCGCTCTGGAACCCCGCGTAATTTATCCAGGTCCGGTGGTTGCGTCAGGTGCCCCGAAAAGATCTCCGTGATTGTCCCCAGAAACGGTGGCTCATGTGCCAGCATTTCATAAAGAATAACTCCAGCCGCATAGACATCCGTTGCAGGGCAGATATCACCAAACGTCTTACAATCGATCCGTTCCGGAGCCATATAGGCCGGTGTACCCGGCCCGCCGGCATCCAGGACCGTCAGCCTGGTCAGGTCGGAGTCCTCCGATTCAGAGCGCGCAATACCAAAATCCATCAACTTGGCCAAGTAACTACCATCTTCCTGTGTTCTGACCAGAAGATTGGACGGCTTTATATCCCTATGAATGATACCTTCCCTGTGGATGCAAGACAGTGCATCGAGCAACTGCAACAAAATGTTGACGGCCTGTTGCACGGACAGGTGCCGACCAGCCTTTCGCAAAGATGCGAGCCGATCGGCCAGCGTCACCCCCTCAAAGTATTCCATGATAAGGGAGAGGTTCTTTCCATCAACCAGCTGATCGTACAGCGCAATAATATGCGGATGCACACCGATCCTGGCATGCATCCGACATTCACGTTCAATCCGTTTGCGTACCTCTTCATTTTCAATCAACTCAGGCCGGATGGTCTTGATGGCGACCTGTCTGGGGAGCTGGAGATCTTCAGCCAGGTAGACATTACCCATGCCACCCTCACCGATTATCCTGACAAGGCGGTATCGTCCCGCACAGGTAGGGCTGATCATCTCCTGAGTCAAAATTGTCTGGCCTGAATCATCAGAAGATTTGATGGTACTCACCGAAATGAAGATAACGCTTCCTCTCTACCTGGAAGCGTTGAGGGCGGGAATTGACAACAACCTGATCACAGACACAGCCCCTGCCGGGGCATGAGCGCAATTGCCAATCAACCTGACGTACTCAGCAACAGATGCAGATACGACGCATCACAATGGATTGGCAGATTGGCACAAGGAGACGACATCACCACGTGAACATCTCTACGCTATTTGCCAATATAACCAATCGGGGGAAAGGAGTCAAAAGATAATGAGGAAAAGAACAAGATGGCAGTGTTGACAATTACTGGGAATTACGACGTTTCAGCAGTAAAATGGTGAGAACAATCCAGCCAAGAAACTGGCCGGACAGTATGAATAGGTCTCTGCCCCAGGCGTTTTCGCCAAAATCAAATCCCACAACTCCGGAAACGAAATCAGGTATCCAGGGCAATGCAGTACAGTGTGGATTATCATAACAAGCCGTCAACAACAGTTCGAGCCCCCACCGCGCCGGCAACAGGTCCGCAATCATCCGGGTAACGACATTCATCCCTTTGTAAAAATCCGGACCTAATCCCCCGGAGAGAATTAATTGGGGAAGAACAGCTATTATCGCCAGCAGGATGGAAAAATTTCCCGGTGTAGGATCCAGGGCACTGATGACAAGACCCATTGCCACAGAGACCCAGGCCAACATGATCAGGACGGATACCATCCTGAAAAACGGGATCGCTCTAAGTTCCGGACTGACAAAACAGATGAGCAGGAAAAGCAGGCATTGAACGGCGGTCACCAAAAGACAAAAGGGTAACTTGGAACAAGCATAATCCAGAATCCCCTGTCCAGCCATTCGTTCCCGCTGGAAGATCGACTTTTCTCGCGATATTTCCTGGCAGGAAATAAGGGTGCCTGAAAAAACTGCTGCCATGACAAACATCACCAAGACACTCATGGGAATAGGCAAGTTGGCTATCCCCTCAAACCTGATGCCATGGACAATTTCCGCAGCACTTCGCTGGTCGGCCAATCCAGCGGGGGAAAACAACCACTTAATTTGCTGTTCAAGCCCGGTACCGCCCTGGCTGATGATCTGGACGATTTCGTCCCGGCGTTGCTGCACCTGCTCCCTGCCAGGAAATCCATTGATATTCTGGGTCAACGTCACCAGGGCAAGCAACATAGGTATCAACAAATAGATAAGGGCCTGTCTGGCGGAAAACAACTTCATACGTACATGCCGGCCAGACAGAATCAGCCATTCCCGTGGCGAAAAAACCTGCTGTACGTTCAACCCATGGCGCGACCTCTTTGTCGGCTTGGCGAGCAGTTCTTGTATTTCGCTGTCTCCGGATGTTGCGTCGGAGGGTGGGGATTCATGATTCACGAGGAGTTTGGCGGCGAACTCCGAACAAGACAAGAGAACATTTTTTTCAAAATAAACTGACCGCCTGTACTTCTCGGCAAAATATCCGGCAATGGCTTCCGGAGTTTTTTTCTTCCAAGTATCACCAGATTCCCACCCTGTTATTCTTCCTTCCAGCAGGTCAAAAAACTGCACGGATCGTTCAATAGAAAAGGTGGAACTACTGAAAAAATCCCTTGCCTCCTCCGGCGTACCGTAAAAGACCACCCTTCCTTTCGCCAAAAAGACGACTTTATCCAGCAGCGCAAGATTGTACAGAACATGAGTAGTAATAAGGACAGTGGTTCCGTTACGGGACATCTCCCTGAAATGGCGCATGAGCCGCTCTTCAACACTGGGATCCAGGCCAGACGTTGGTTCATCCAGGAACAACACCCGGGGACGGGTGAGAAGTTCAGCGCCAATGGAGACCCTTTTTCGTTGACCACCACTGAGTTGTGATATTCTATGCTGACGGACATGGCCGAGCCCCAAGGCCTCTATGGTGGCATCGACAATATTCTTTCTCTGCTCTTCGGACAGGTCCCGGGGCAACCGTAGGCGGGCTGCATACTCCAGGCTCATTTCAACGTTCAACTCTCGATACAGGATATCGTCCTGGGGAACATATCCGATCATGCTCCTGAACATCTCGTAACTCCGGTACAAGGGGCACTCATTGAGCAGAACGCAACCCGAATCCGGGGGAGCATAACCATTAAGGGTTTTCAATAATGTGGTCTTGCCAGCTCCACTTGGCCCGAGAATCCCGACAAACTCTCCCGGAGAGAACGAAAGAGAAATATCGTGGAGAAGTTCCTTTTTTTCACGCCTGGCAACGGCCACGGCACGGTGGATACCGATACACTCCACCTGAATATTTTCACAATGCTCATTCCTGATCACGCTGAGGGCGCCATCGGGAGACAAGCGAAAATGAAAATAGGTTGACCCGATAACCACCGTGTCAGTTTCACTGATCCGGGCCTTGTGGATTCGCTGACCATTGATCCAGGTGCCATTGAGACTGTCCTGATCAACGAGATACAACTGCCCCCCTGTCCGGATGACCAGTGCATGTTTCGCACTCACAGTGGGATCAAATGGTAAGCTGATATCCGCCTCATGGCTCCGACCAATGACCCAGGTGTCCCGGGCAGGTACCGTTGTTTCCCGGGAACCGCGCAGTTCCCCATCGAGCTGGAATCGAAAATGTGCAACAGTTGATGATCCGAGACCAATGATATCGCCGTCCTGCAAGGCAACCATGCCGGATACACGTTGTCCATTGATAAAGGTCCCATTGGTGGAATCCATATCAACAGCCAGGAAACGTCCCCCCTCATCAGCCAACATACGACAATGAACCCGGGAGATGGTCCGGCCAGCCAATACTGCATCACATCGCCCGGCATCCCGGCCGACTATAATTCCGCCGGGGCTGATCCGGTACTTTTTATGCTCGGCACTGGCATCCAGCGAAAACAGCCAGGCAGCGGGTATAGCATTATCTGTCTGAGGATCGTGAGGCATGGCCTGATAACGCCTCCCACCAGCGGCAGCAAAAAATGGCGCTTTTGGGCAACCAAAAGGCGTAACGCTTTTTTCTGTGCGCTGGATGGGCCTTGTTAGGTGAGTTATTCGTTTTTAACTTCAGATGTTAATGAAAAGAAATACATACTCATCGCGGCAGCAACAAAAAACAGTATAAGGGTAGCCCAAAAGGCAAATTCATAATTAAGAGCAATTATTCCTCCGCCTTCTTTCATGACCTCGCTATCAATCTTGTTTTTCAGTAATAGCAACAAAACTGCTCCGCCTCCTCCAAATGCTGCATTGAGTAATCGGGCTGGCCTTGCTTTGACAAAGCCTACCAGTAGCCCCAGCACCGCACAGCCAAGAGCAATTGCCGCAAGCGGCTCTGGATCTATTTTTTGTCTTTGCACTTTTCCACTAAATGGCTCCTTCATTTCTATTGTTTTACCCGTAGCCAAATCCATCCCAGAAAGAGGGATGTTTACCATTCCGCTACAGGAGACATTAACAAAGGGCATTAGGAACAGTACAATTATCAGTCCAAACTTAGCCGAAGAGATTAATCCTGCTTTTTCTTTCACTACATACCTCCTCATTTTTCACCTAACGCCAAGATATGGGCTTTGCGAAGATACCGCTTGGTACTGTAACGTCCGCCAGTCGTACTGCTCTCCTACTTTTTCCTACTCGGAACCTTTGCCTGCCCTCCTGTAGCTACAGGTTGTATCGAAACCGGGGCGTAAGGATTTTGCAGGTATGGATTGGCATTCCGCAGACTTGGAAAAATCCGGTCAAACTGTTGTTGAGCCTGGAGGATCTTCCCGAAAGCAGGGGGAGCAATGGCCTCGAACTCGGATGAGGCATAACGCATCTTTCCACTGCCACTGGGATATTCGATACCAACCTTGACGATATGCTTCTCGCCATCCACGGGTAAGTAGGCCCGGAAAGAAATAACATAATCACTCTGAAGGATATTCTGAATATCCTCCACCGACCTGGTCATTTGCCCGTATGCTTCGGCAATGTGGTAGTATTTTCCAAACGAATTTATCGACAATGCCTGTAAATTTTTTAAAAATTCAGGATCAATCTTGGTGTAGGCGAGTGAATAGATCGGCACCGGGATCTTGAGGTTGGTTATCCGGTTCATCAGATCCTGGCGAGATACTGCGCTCCCCTCATCCTTGCCGTCGGAAAAAATGACAATGGACGTGGAAGCGACATAATTGGCGTCACCGGTGCTGGTTCCTCCGGCACTGACCCCTGCCGCCAATTTCAGAGCGGCAGCAACCCCGTCATACAACCTCGTTTTTTTACCGTTGGCTCGCAGGTCCGCTATCCTGCGACCAAGTGTACCGGGATCACGCTCAAAATTGGAAACCAGCCTGTAGCCATCCTTGTTGTCCTCCAGGGCAATAACAGCAACCTGGTCCTGCGGCCGTTTCGAATCGATGAACCTGGCCGCAGCACGCAATGCCGCCTCAAAAGGTGCCCCTCTCATGGTCTTGCTCGTGTCGATCACGAGAATGGAACGGATGGCCTCTTCCCGGTTACGAATGGATTGAATGGTATACTGTTTCTTGGCCGGATCGTATACCTGCCCCTTGACCATGAGGCCGATGTTGGCAATATTGAGATTAACGAGTGGATTCATGTTCTGGTCAAAGGTGCGTATGTATATCTGCACAAAAGGATAAAGTCCGGATTCAACCTGGAATATCTTGAGGCCATATCCCTCGAGATTGAGGGCCGGATCCAGGGCCGCACGGCCCTCTCTTCCAACGGCCACCAACGAGAGCACAACAAGTAACAAAAAAATATTCCTGCCCCAAAAGCCCTGTCCTGGTCGATGATTCATTCTTTCCTCCTGATATTATGTGTACGACTTGGGTTGCCACGAACCGCCTGCTGGAGACCATCCTCAACAAGGCGGCTGGAAAAAGATGGTACCACCCACTGCCTTTCGTGCTCAAGGCTGCATCAAGATGATATTCTGCCCTGTCTCTTATACACATCTCCG